>JARRNM010000014.1:0-43051 GCA_037384945.1 Deltaproteobacteria bacterium | reverse complement strand
GAACTCTGCCGGTTTAACCAAGTCCATCCCGGTGCCCTCGAAGGGATGCCAGAACATGATTTGCAAGGCCACATTACTGCTCTCACCTTTCATCACCATCTCGTCCGAAGGAATAATCATGCCGAAGTGAGCCCCGGCAGGTGCAACTGCCAAAAAGAGCAGACCCGAAGCCAGCAAGACGGTTCCCACACATCCTTTCATTTCAACCTCCTAAGCTCCTGATTTTGTTGGTGGCAAGGAGTGGCCATTTCGAAGAGGCGGGGGAGATCTCTTGATCGCTTCCAGTCTCAACGAAAAAAGCCACGCGGTCTACCTCCTGATCCAAGGTAAGCCTTCGTGGCCTGTTGTTCGCTATAATATGTATCTGCTAATAGAAGCTTTTTTTGAGGTACTGTCCTCAAATTATTAGTACTATACTAACTGCTTAGTCTCAATGTCAAGAGGCAAACCATTAACCCTTCAAGTTCGAATCAACCAATAAATTAATCAATACAGAAGAGCCTGAGGCGAAATACAGACCTTGTGGAAAAAATATTAGACAGGAGTTATTTGTGTAGTGCTGAAGATACCTTGCCAAGATCTAGACCTTTACAAAAGTTTAGGTATGAGAAGCATGTGTTACTGTCAATGTTGTATGGGTCAAGCTTCGAACTTTGGGCTTCAGCTACATACCAGATAGAACTCCTTTTACCAGGAGCAGCATTGGCTTTTGATGTCTTCGTGACGGGTAAAACTCAACGAGATTCTGCTGTTGTCTGAGAAGCAGACAACAACCGGGGCAAAGGGGGAGTACCCTGGGGAACGGAGATTTCGACCTGCTCACGCCTGCCTGCTCTTTCATCAGCCAACTTAGTATGTTAACTTTTGTGATACCGGCACTTTCCCGAGGAGATTTATATGCGTTATGTAGGTCCCATCTACCGTCCTCCCAGTGAGTCCGACAGCCTGCTGGTTCAGGCAACCATTGGTTGTCCCCACAACAAGTGCACCTTTTGCATGGTCTACAAGAAAGGTCCACCTTATTCGGTTCGCCCCACAGCAGAAATAAAGGAAGACTTGGAAACTGCCCATCGCCTGCGCGGCGGGAGGGTACGTACCCTTTTCTTTCCCGCAGGTAATACCATTGCCATGGACACTGCCCAGCTGGCGGAGGTGTGCCGATATGCTCGTTTTCTTTTTCCTCACCTTGAACGCCTCACCGTGTACGGTTCTTCCCGGTACATTTACCGCAAAGGCCCAGAGGAGTTGAAGCAGCTCGGTGAGGCCGGCCTCTCAAGGATCCATGTGGGACTGGAAACCGGTGATGACCACATCCTCAAGGCCATCAAAAAGGGGACCACCGCCAGCGAACAGGTTCAGGCTGGGCTCTGGGTCAAGGAAGCAGGTATCGAACTGAGCGAGTACGTTATCCTCGGTATTGGCGGCAAGGACCGAAGTGAGACCCACGCCCTCAAAACCGCCAGGGTGCTTAACGCCATCGCACCCGACTTTGTCCGGCTTCGTACATTTGTCCCTAAAATTAACACCCTTCTCCTGCACCAGATCCGCAGGGGTCGTTTCAAGGTGCTCTCCCCCCACGAAGTCCTGTTGGAAGCCAGACTATTTCTAGACAACCTCAACTGTGCCACTCGTCTGTACAGTGACCACTACACCAATTACCTCAGTCTGGAGGGCCGAATGCCGGATGACAAAGAGCGGCTTCTCTCTTTGATTGACCAGGCCCTGGCCTGGGGTGAAAGTCGTTTTCGTCCCTTCTTCATTGGTACGCAGTGAGGGGAGGATTGAATAGAAAACTCGTTAGAATCAGTAAGTTTCTGAGTCTGGTCCTTCGCCATAAACCTGAGAGAATAGGGCTGTCCCTCGATCATGGCGGGTGGGCAAAGGTTGATGAGTTGTTGCTTAAAGCAGATCAGGCTGACGTCCCTTTGAACAAAGATTTACTTCAATGGGTGGTGGATAACAACGACAAGCAGCGGTTTTGCTTCAGTGCGGATCGTCAAAGAATTAGGGCCAACTATGGCCATTCTATTCCAGTTGCTCTTGATTTTGCCCCTTCCAGGCCACCGGAGCTTCTCTTTCACGGAACAGCGACACGTTTTGTGGAGTCTATCAAAAGGCTGGGCCTTGTGCCGAGAAAACGGAACTACGTGCATCTATCCCCGGACCAGCAGACGGCGATCAGGGTCGGAGGGCGTCATGGAAAGCCGATTGTCCTAACCATTCAAGCCGGCAGGATGTATGAGTGCGGATTTCATTTCTTCTGTTCAACGAATGGTATTTGGCTGACTGAAAAAGTTCCTGCTGAACACATTCTGTTTTCGGAGAAATGAGTCGAAACGGTTCTAACCCGGATGAGCAAACTTTACCAGGCTCCCTATCATATTCGCCTGGACGAAATTATAATCATGGCGTAAGGTGATTGTGGGGTTTGAAGAGTCTTTTTCAAGCGGCTCAAGGTCAAACTGCCGCGAGAGGTCTTTTATTGCCCTCGTCCCTCGTTTCTCCGGCGAAAGGAGGTTGGACGCCCACATGCACAACACCGAGGTTTATTTGGAGACGCTGCAGAAAACCGCACACCAGTTGAGCAGCGTGCTCCAGGAGGCTGAAATCATTCAAATCCTGCTCGAGCAGGTGGTCTCAGTTTCGGCATCCCACAGAGCCCTTGTGCTTCTCTTCGGTCGGGAGGGGGATAGACTGCTCGTGGCCGGGGCTCTCGGGTTGACTGTCCGTTACCTGGAGAACCTGGAGCTGCGGGCGGCCGAGAGTCGGCTCAACCAGCGGGTGTTGGACGGTGAACTAGTGGTCATTACCGATCTCGGCAGTGATCCTGACACCCGGCAACTGCCGGCGGCTGAAGAGGGCTTCCGGGGGATGGTGGCCGTTCCCCTGTTAGTGCGCGACCACGTAATCGGCGTTCTCCACGTCTATATGGACACGCCTGACGTGCCTGATCAAGACAAGCTGGTTTTGCTCAGCGCAATGAGCGATCTGGGGGCACTGACACTGGAGAAGGTGCGACTTCGCCAGAGTCTTTACCGTATTGCAGAGGCCCTGAGTTCTTCTCTGGAGCTGGAGCCTATGTTACAGCGGGTTCTGGAGGCTGCCGTGGAGGAGATGTGGCTGAAGGCAGGCACCATCCGGTTGCTGGAACCCAAGAGCAAGACCCTGCGTCTGGTCGCAGCATACGGTCTGAGCGAAGCTTATTTGGTCAAGGGGAAGGTACACGTAACCAAGAGTGAGATAGACCGCCGCGTTCTCCAGGGAGAAATCGTGGTGCTCCAAGACGTCCAGCACGAACCTGGGTTCGAGTACCCCGAAGAGGCGGCCCGGGAGGGCATCCTCTCTGTATTAGCGGTCCCCCTGACCCTGAAGGGCCGGACGTTTGGGGTGTTGCGGGTCCACTCGGCCAGGCCGCGACGTTTTGGGCCCATAGCCGTCACCTTCCTGAAATCGGTGGCGGACCTGGTCGGCCTGGCTCTCGAGAACGCTCAGCTGTATGCAGCTCTCAAAGCCCGATACAAGGATCTCAAGCTGGATCTGGCTGATTGGTATCGTTTCCTGGCCCTGGGCTAGAGGAGAGTGACGTTGCTGACCGGCGTGACCCTTCTCATAATAGGACTGGTGGCAGGGATTCTCGGAGCCCTCATGGGGCTGGGAGGTGGCATCTTTTTGGTACCTCTCCTGACGCTGCTCTTTAGTTTACCTATTCGAGTGGCCGTTGGTACCAGCCTTGTGGGGGTAATAGCTACATCCGCAGGGGTTGCCGCCTTCGCGCCTCCGGGGCGGGGGGGAGACGTGGGGTTGGCCTTGCGGCTGGAAACGGCAACAACGGCAGGGGCCATCGCCGGCGGCCTGCTGGCGGGAGAACTCAGCGGTCGGACCCTGCACATTTTGTTTGCGGGCATCGTCTTCTTCACCGCGGCCTATACCCTCTACAAGGCCAGACACCGCGAAGGCAGCGCCGCGGAGGAACTCCTGTTCCGGGAGAACTATCGCCCCCGGCACTGGCCACTCGGTCTGTCGGGTTCCGGGCTGGCCGGCATGGTCTCCGGCCTGCTGGGTGTGGGGGGAGGCTTCATCAAGGTGCCGATCATGTATGCGGTGATGGATGTGCCCCTGGGGGTGGCCACGGCCACCAGCAACTTCATGGTCGGCATTACAGCGGCTGCTAGCGTATTCGTCTACTATGGGAGAGGTGACATTTACCCGATGGTGGTCGTGCCCACCGCTTTGGGGGTGTTCCTCGGCGCCATGCTGGGTGTGTATGTACTGCCACGGCTGCGAGCGGTATGGTTGCGTCAGGCCTTGGTGGGATTGTTGGTCCTGCTGGGGGGCTACATGCTCTTCAAGGGTCTCAGGTGAGTCGGGGCGATGACGGGACAGCTTCTGCTTTCAAAAAGTGATCCGACTGAGGGACTGGAAGCCAGAATGGGCAAGGTCTCCTTGGTGGTCTCCCTCCTCGGTCTGGCTTTGATGTGCTATGGTTTCGTAGAAACATTGTTCAGCGGCACAGCGTTTTCCCTCCCCGGTCATGCTGTTCTGCCGCTCAAGGATCTCCTCAGCTTTCCCACCGGTTCTCTGGGACTGGTCTCCATGAGTGCAGGGGTGATTTTGCTCAGCATGCTCCCGGCCATACGCGTGGTGTTGGCCATCTGGCTCTATCTCCGCTCGCGGGATTTGTTGAACACCGCCGGCGCCCTGGTGGTGCTTCTCGAGCTGTTGGCGAGCATTCGTCTGGGCTCCTGATTTGATTAGAAGGTTTCCATTGCTTCATAGAAGCGGAAGGCTCCACACGGTTAGCCGCCGATGCCGTTTGCAGCAGGATGTCCCTCGGGGTGCTCCGGACTCCACTCGGTGGCCACGAGACGCCTGCCGGTGAATCTGCGCCCCGCCTCAGAGGCGAGAAAGACGGCGGGGGGGACCACTATCTCGGGCGCCAGGAGGCTCTGGCGGAGTTCCTCTGAGATGCCCGGCGGGATCATGCCCGTGGCCGTCGCCCCTCCGGGTAAAATCTCGTTCACAGTGATGCCCTTGTCCTCGAGGTCTTGGGCCCAGATGACGGTTTCCGATACCAGGGCGGCCTTCGACGGGCCGTAGGGTGAAAAGCCTCGTCGCTTCATGGTCTCGTAATTCATAGTCACGTTGATGATTGCCCCCCCACCGTAACCGAGCATATGAGGCACCACCGCACGAGCCATAAAGAACGGCCCGTTCACATTGGTATCGATCACCATGCGCCAGACTTCGGGCTCAACCTCCCAGAAGCGCGTTGGCTCTGTCAGGAAGCGTGGGCTGACGTACCTCATGCCACGCCCGGCGTTGTTGACCAGCACATCAATGCACCCGAATTGCGCGATCGTCTCTGCCACAACGCCCTCGCATGCCGTGGGATCAGTCACGTCGGCGACGATGGCAAGGGCATGCTCACCTCCCCTTGCGGCGGCGAAACCATCGATTTCTGAGCCCTGTCGTGCCGCAGTGACAACGACGCGGGCGCCCTCGCGCGCGTACCCCTCGGCGATGGCACGGCCGATGCCGCGCCCGCCCCCCGTGATAATGGCCACTTTTCCAGCAAGCTTGTCCATGGTCCTCCCTTACCCTTTCATAAGTTTATGAATTTCCCTCTCATCTTAGATAATATACCAGATGTGATTACCAGGAAGGTATCGCCGGTTTGTGCGCGCCGTATTTACTGCCCTTGCCTCTTACAACTAATGACAGCGCAACGTAGTGACCCAATGACGCCGCAGGCATATGACTAATTAGCTGCCCTCTGTTCTCTGTGCTCTGTCATATGTCGTCTGCCATCCGTCCTCCCACCTCTGACTTCCGACCTCCGGCCTCTGATCTCCGACCTCGGCTTCCGAAATCTGGTCTGACTCTTGCATTGTTTCTGATAATAACGGTTGGAGGGTTATACTGCAAATTAGCTTATCATGAGCCTGGAGACTTAGGTTGTGAGATCGCCATATTTTCCGATTTCGCCTGCAACAGTGACATATTTTGAAAAGCTGCTAGGATGTAGAATATAAAGCCCGTTTCGAAGGTGCAATTAACTAGTGTTCATCCGAAAATTCAACATTGTCATTCTGAGCCCTTCACTGTGTTCAGGACAGGCTCCGCGAAGAAACAGACAATTTGTCATCCCGAGGCCCGCCCAGGCGTGACGAAGGATCTCGAGATTCTTCGTCGTCCCGCCCTTAGCGGGACTCCTCAGAATGACAACCGAAAACCGAGATTCCGGATGGTCACTAACTATTTAAGGAGAAGATCGATGAGATACCACAGGTTAGTTGTTGCGAGCACAGTGTTTTCACTGATCATTTTGTTAACCTGCACGGTTTTCGCTGGGCCTTACTCTAATGAGTTGGCCAAATGTCTGGTTAGATCCACGAGCCAAGAAGATAAAAATGATCTCATGAAGTGGATGTTCGCTGCTTTTGCTTCACACCCTGAAGTTAAGTCCATGGCTTCCATCTCAGAAAGTCAGCGAGAAGAATTGAACGAGAAAACTGCGAATTTAATGGTAAGACTTCTTACTGAATCATGTAGGGCTGAAACAGAACAGGCTTTAAAATATGAAGGTCAAGGTACACTCGAGGCTAGTTTTCAGGTGCTTGGGTCAGTAGCGGCGCGTGGACTTATGTCCCATCCTGATGTAATCAATTACATGGCTGGCCTAGATAAGTATATTGACACTGAGAAGCTAAAAAGTATTAGTGGTTCCCCACAATAGTTCGAGCTCAATCCTGAGTGGGCTAATTACTCGCTGCAGTCGGACTGGGCTAACAGCTTATTTCGTCTTTTGCTTTTACCAAAGATCCCATACTTGCTGCACTCTCACACCCCCTTTGCCCGTCTCAACATGTAGTACTACATGGCTTGTAAAGGGGTGAAATCGAGACTTGCCCCCTTTACAAATGCGTATTATGAGAACCACTTACATTTTCTCAATCAGTTGCCGCTATAGATACCAATCTGAGCAAAATGGGTTTGTATCTTTCATCATTTAGTGCACTTGTCCCCTTCTCTATAAGTCATCCCATTCCTAACAGAGCGGCTGCTTTCGCCGCAGGCAAAACGTTAGAGTTATCCTTTTTATTTTCTGCAGCTTTCATAAATAATTAAAAATTTTAATATTGCCAGGAATAACAACAGTTGGCACTACTTTTCCCAATCTGATACTCGAATTACCGACTAATATTACTGTGGTTTTCAAATAAAATCGTCTATCAACCCATGATTACAGACAAAAATTTAATCTAGTCAAACTGGCATAGTTTCTGCTCCATTATGACGTGTGAATTCAAATCATAAGTGCTCTTTTTACTTGGCGGTTGAAGGATCACTGAGAATACCGCAGTTAACTCATTCCTTCACCACCAAATGGTGTTGCAACTATGATTTGAATTAACACCCGCGACTTTCGCGCCTGGTGCCTGCAAATGAACCGCTTCCGGCACCTTGTGCTTTCCAAGTCCGCGAATACCCCAAAACACAAAACCACCTTACGAGCGGGAGGCGGCACCTTGAAAAAATACTTCTTGTTTTTATTGGTGAGCGTTTTTTGTCTTTCAATCGGCGGGACGGCATGGGCAACTTCTTTTGAAGGTGCTTTCAGCGAACCGACCAGTTTCGCGGCATATTACGACGTCAATTATATTCAACTCTCCTTAAATGGATATGATTCCAGCCAGTACACGATCGATGACTTTACGTTTACCGGCATGTTCAGCTATCCTGATGGTCCTGATACTATTAAAGGTTACTATTATCAACTGCTGGTTTCGATCAAACTCCCCGGCGCGGGAGCGGATGATTGGCAGTGGCTGGGCCAGATGCAGAACATACAGGTGGGCAGTCCGGCTGGGGACACGTTGGGCGTAACCGAGCCCGATTGGCAACCGCGGGTGCTCAACGAAGCCCTGAGTGAAGACGGCGTCTTGACCATGAAATTGGAAGGCTGCGGCGGCGATTTCATCCTTGACGAACTGAGCCTGAAAATAACGACTTCCGAATCGTCATCTCCGGTACCGGAACCGGCCAGTCTGGTGCTGCTCGGTTCGGGCCTGATGGGTTTGACCTGCTTGCGTTTCCGGCGTATCATCAAACCCGGTCGAAACCGTATTGCCGTGTAGATCTCCAGGGTTTGACCCTCCCTTTGTAAGCGTGTCAGCGGTCTGATTGAACGAGCGGACAGGCAAGAGAGATATTCTCACCATAAAGGGGCAAGTCTCCTTTTGACGCTCGGCTAACATTGCGGTAAGTTCACCGACCCACCTGCTGGATCTCCGGGCTTTTTCCTGTGAATGTATCTTACAAGTTTCCCAAGAGGACTGTCAGCATCCCTGAGCCGAAATAAAGATAACCGTCAGCCTGAGACTTGGCCCCGATTTTTCATGAGGTCCTTTGCCTGCCACGATGGCAGCAGGAAGGGATAGTCGTTATCGGAAGACGTGGCGGGATAGTTATTGGAGGTTTCGTCAATTTTCCCAAATACAGCTAGTGAGTGTTCTTTTATGCCCTTGAGCTCGATCACATATATAGGGTCCGCCAGGTCCTCTTTTTTGCGATCGTCCAAGTATTTTTCGCAGTGAAGTTGAGAAAGGGTCGTGAGTATGCGGTTCAATTGAGACTCATCACCCCTTTTCCCCTCATCACTCTGCCAGGTTACTTCCTCTGTGGCACCGTGAGAGCTCTGAGCTTTTTTCTCTTCGCTACCGGTTATTTCATGGGAGGCCTGTTGTCTGCTAAATACAATCGATTTTTCTCCTTTACTGATAAGCATCTGTTGAATGTCCCTCGGATCAAAGGCCAAGACGATCTTGTCGCGAAGGTTATCTACATTCAGGTCGAACTTGCTTCTAAAATTCCCCCTGGCCTGATAGACACGGCTGTCGTTGCCTAACTTCACAAAGGTGTGCTGGAAGGTTGTGGCCGCTTTTCCTATCTCGAACTCCCGGCTTAGGGTATCTCCCGACCAGACCTTAACCATGACCTTGTTGTCCTTGTCTAGGTTGTAGCGCTCGTAGTCTTTAGATTCAGACACCAGGGCTGTGAGGCTGAGTTTCTCGATAACATCCAACATGCTCTCAACCTGGCTGGTATCGGCCGGGTATCCCTGCGGCACAAGGTGCCAGACATTGTCTTTTTTGTTCAAGACAATGGTTTTATCATTCTTAGAGATCTCAACTTTGCTGATATCTTTTTTCACTACCTTGGGCAATTCCGGCAGCTGATAATGGGACTTATCCCGCTTGTGCAAAGCAAGGTATAGAGACAAACCCGCGATCAAAACAACCAGGATAAGATATTCTTTTTTGACATTCATGGTTTGCCACCCTATTTCTCAAACATCATTTGGATGCGTTTCTTTCGGGAATGCCGGCGGAACCAAATGAGAAGCCCGAAAAGGTTCACGAGTATCGGAAGGGCAACGATGTTGAAAGATTTGACAAAGGTTTTGGTTCCTCCGCTTGTGTCCTCCAGGGGATTGAAACGCTGCTCTTTGCTTCGCATGACTGCAATGTCTTGGCGGTTATTCAAGAAATCAATAACGTTTAAAATATAAGTGGAGTTGGGACTGTTTCCGGTTTCGTCCAGGATATTGTCTTTCAGCATGTCCGCAGATGCCATAAGGAAGATTTTGCTATTTCGGCCTTTGGTGAGGAATCCCCCTTCATACTCAATTTTCGCAAGATCCGTTGCGGATTTGTCCTTTTCGCGGTTCCCCTCGTTTGTCTTGTTCGAATCCTTTTCCGACTTTTCCCTCTGAGGTACGGGCTTTCCATCAAAGTAGCTGGGAAATTCACCTTCCAGGATGTAGGCCAAGTTGAGACTTTGCAGCTCTTCTCGAGATTTTGGCGGCTGAATCAACAGGGGATTGAGGTTGATGGGCTCGCGCATTTGCCATGATTTCTCCGATGAGGCAAAAAGTCTGTAGGTCTTGACACCGTTTTTAGCTATGCGCTCGGAATCCAATTCCAAGGGCGAGATTTTTAAGGCTACGAGCCCTTTAATGTTGGCCATAAAATCCAATTGTTTATTTATAAACTGGTTCTTAATTATCGGGGCAAAATAGACGGGGTGTTCGCCCCCTCCGAACTGTGCCGGCACTCTTTGTCTGTAGCAATTTTCGTCCATTGCGTAAGATTTCTCGATGCGGATACCATAGTGCTCCAGAAGTTTCTCGAGCCCGGTATCAAGGGGCACATACCTTGGTCGCTGATTAAAGCTCCTAGCCCCTTGGCCGGGAGGCATGACTTCATTGAAGGCATCGAGAAATAAGGCCAAGCTTTTACCCCGCATCAAGAACTGGTCGAGTTGAAAGAGTTCATAGTCGGTAAATTTTTCCGTTGGCCGGGCAATGACCAGGCAGTCGATGCTGCCGTGGTCTGCGAGATAACCGAGGTCTTCGTTGATATGGATGAGGGATTCCAGATTCTGGCTGATGATCTCTTCCATCTTATCCAAATCTACCAGACTATATTGGGTTCCAAGGAGCGGGACCCGTAGAACCTGAAGCAGTGGTATGGTAACGGCCTTGTCCCCATATTCCATAACCAGACCGATGGTGCCCTCACCCGGCTGAATTTTTCCATTCGAAAGTGAAGGCCACTTGAGGTTCATGAGGTTATATTTTCCCGCCAGTGTTTCTAGGCTGGCATCTTTTGTGGGATCCAGGTAGTGGAATTCGAGCTTCCCATAGCTCTTGTGATTCAAATCCTCCACAATAGACTTTAATTTTCCGGGAATCTGAGATATTTCATTTAACCGTATATACGGGGCAACCGCCTCCAGGGAAGATGAGAGAAACAGCTTGATCTGGATCTTATCCTTCAAGCCCAAAAGAGCGCTGATCTTGTTGTTGAGCTTCTGGATAGCCATGGTAAGCTGATACTCCAGTCCTACAGTGGAGGTGATAGTGGGAATGCGTTCAATCATGTCGCCATGTATCAGCGCTAGTCCCATGTAAGCTCGCTGAAATTTCACCTCGTCTTTGTCAATGACCTGGATCTGCACAGGACGAATTCCGTAGCTTCTAGCAAGTTCCTGGTTTTCTTTCGCTTGTTCAGTTGTTTCATCCGCCTCAGGGTTGACATCAAAGAACTGGTAGTTGAAATACCGATTGCCATAGATGGAATACTCCTCGAGTAAATCATGGAGATAGCTTTCTGTATTATTGTGGGGTGCGGGGAGATTTTTGGTGAAAAAGACCTTGACGGTTAGAGGCTCAGAAAGTGAGGAGACCGCCCGTTTACTTGCTTCAGAGATTGAGTAGAGCTGATTCTCCGTAAGATCCACTCTGAAAAAAGCGGTCAATCCGACCAGGTTGATCAAGACGATGACGACTAGGTAAACGAGAAATTTGAAGTAGTTTGCTGATAATTTTTTTCCGCCCATCCTGCGAATGTTCATGAATTTTTTCCTTGTATGGCTAGCTTGGCACCATAAAGGCCAACAAAACTGACACTGAGGAAGTAGAGAATGTCCCGTGAATCAATAATCCCCTTCGAGATATTCTGAAAGTGATAGTCAGCTCCCATGTACTGCATAAATCCCAGGAGTGATTGAGGTAGGAAAAAAAGCATCTTATCCACGAGGGTCAGGCTGAAGCAGATAGCCATGCCTATGATAAAAGCAATGATCTGGTTCCTGGTCAGGGAAGAGGCGAAGAGACCAACGGCGGCAAAGGCCGCCCCCAAGAAGACTCCACCCATGTATCCCCCGATTACTGGTCCCCAGTCGAGTTGACCAAGTAGGGCAACGGTGATGGGGTAGGCCAGGGTGGGAATGAGCATGGCTATGATAAATGCGACTGCGGCCAGGAACTTGCCCAGCACTACCTCCCGAAATGTTACCGGCATGGTTAGCAAAATCTCGTAAGAGCCCACATTCAGCTCTTCAGAAAAAAGTCTCATGGTAATTGCCGGGACCACAAAGGCAAAGATGATTGGCAGGAGGGAGAAGAAGTGCCTTAAGTTTGCCTGGCTCAAAAGAAAGAAGGTAGAAAAAAAGAACCACCCCACCACCAGGAGAAAAACAGATATGACGATGTAGGCAATGGGGCTGACAAAATATACCTTTATTTCCTTCTCGAAAATGTGGATAACCTGTCGCATTTTAGCTCTCCACTGTGAGTTCTCGGAATATTTTTTCGAGAGTTTTGGTTTCCTGGTGAAAATCAAGCAGAAGCCAGTCCGTTTCCTTTATTTTGCGGTAAATCTCTCCCCTCAGATCAACCGAACTCTGGCAAGTCACAATCACCTGCGTCGCCCCCTCTGGGTCATCAACCGGAGTAATGGAGTCAATTCCCTTTATTTTGGACAATTCCCTTTCCACCAACTGAAAGGTGGCGTTCTGCAGGGATATGTTGATGAGAGATTCCCCCCTGGCCTTTCGTTTAAGGGATTCCGTGCTGTCGTCTGCAACAATCTTGCCCCTATTGATTATGACTATCCGGTCGCAGGTTGCCTCGGCTTCGCTCAGAATGTGGGTGGAGAGGATGATGGTCTTCTCCTTGCCGATCTGTTTGATGATCTCGCGAATTTCAATAATCTGGTTCGGATCGAGGCCAGAAGTTGGCTCGTCCAAAACGAGTATTTCTGGATCGCTCATCATGGCATGGGCCAAGCCCACCCTTTGTTTATATCCTCTGGAGAGTTCGCCAATTGGCTTGTGCATAACCTCGTTGAGACCGCAGAGTTCCCCCAGCTCACGTATGCGGGGGTGTATCTTCCCTTTGGCAAACTCTCTGATCTTGGCCACATAGTGCAAATAATCATAAACCAGCATGTCATGGTAGAGTGGCGCCGCTTCAGGGAGATAGCCCAGGAGTTTCCTGATCTCCAAAGAATGTTGCTCAATGGTATAATCTTTGACCCGAATGCTGCCCGAGGTTGGGCGAAGAAAACCAGTGACCATACGAAGGGTGGTGGTCTTACCGGCGCCATTAGGACCCAAGAGTCCAAGTATTTCGCCTTTGTGCATGTCGAAAGTGATCTGATCCACTGCACAAAAACCGTCATAGTATTTGGTCAGATTTTCCACATGAATCATCTTACTCTCCTGAGTCGTTCGGTCACGCCAGCCAGGGTAAACATAGAACCGAGCAATCCCCTGAATCGCTGTATATAGGCGACCGCACTGTCCATGTCAAGTAATGGCGTCTTTGGAATGCTCTAACTCAAACTTACGCAGATTTTTCATAGGGATTGCTGATAGCTTATGTATTACCGGCTTATATTTGGCTTGATTCTTTAGTACTCATTTCCCAGCAGATTGTTCCACGATAAAAGTCGAACATTGTAGCCCAATACTGCCTTTCTCTACCCAAAGTCGCCCCATGGAAATAGTCTTCCCTTCTAGAAACGAAATATTTTCAGTCTTAAATTCGTAATGAAATGTGTGGGTGCAGAACGGATTTGCTCTTAAGATCACCTGGTCAGGTTCATAAGCATGGGGCTGAGGTGGTCCTGAGTAAGGAACATGAGTTTTGAGCAAGTCGATAGTATTTTTTGGTCTCTTATATGCTTGTATTGCAAATTTCTCACAAATTTTTGGGACACTTTCAAATGAGAAGGTGGTTGCCACTTTTGATCAGACTGCATAAGATAGTATGAAAATTGCATAACCGGAATGGTGAGACCCCAGTGGCGGGCCTCAGCGAAATCCTAAGTCAAGATCTTTAATTGTTATAGAATCTGATCTTTAGAGAGGGCCATAATGGACTGGGAAAGTGCCACAATCACAGATGCCGATCTGGAATTTCTGGTGGAAACTGCTGCCCCCGAGGTTACAGACAAGGTCAGGCTGAGAAAGCTGATAAAGCTGGACGAAGATCTGCGAAACGGTTTCATAGAGGACGAAAATACCTCGCAGAAGATAATGACCGACCAAGAAGTCTTCCTGAAGATCTCGCCAAGACTCTATTTTGAAATTCTTTTAAGAAAAACCCGCAGAGAACTCGAGGGGGCGAGTCACACCATCGAGAAATCCGGATCCAAGAAGATTGCTGTGTTTGATACTAAAGAAGTGGTCGATCTTTTGTCCAGACAGGAAATACTCGTCTATCTGGCAGACATGCTAGCCTCTTTTATCAAAGTTGAAAACTACACCCTCTTTTTTCGCACGGAAGAGGCGATGTGGCAGGAAATCAGGTTTAGTGATTTGGATATCGACAGTCTTATTATTTTTAGCGAGTCGGTGGACGAGGAAGCGAGACTCGGTTTTTTCAAAAGAATTGGCGATATTTGCCTTTTCATTCTGGGTTTGTTTCCCGAATATGTCCAGGCTACCCACCATTACCCTTTTTCCGGAGAACTCAAACCTCAAGTGATCGGTCGGGGGCGAAGGAGTTTAGAGGACTATGAGGAAGAAGGCAGGAGATTTTACCAGTTGGCCGCCCAACACCCTGCCGCGCGGTCTGTGGAACTTTCCCGAGTTTTCAACCTGCTTCATGAAAAATTCAATACCGCAAAAAAACCACTCAATTTTATTGCCCACCACTACCTTAATTACAGAAGACTTGGCCTTGTTGGAGGCAAATCTTAATCAGATTAAAATCCTGCTTCCCTGGACAGAGTGCTGGGCCTAGTCCGGACGTTTCATGAATTGTTGGTCAAGGTCACCAAAGTAAAGCTCAGGCAGGAAATCATCCCCGCCTGAGCTTTAAGCATTGCTAGACTTTAATCCTGGCGCAGCGTCCCGATTGGAAGCGGAATGTCGAAATATGAGGCGCCCGCGCCCATGCCGCCTTCACAAGTGTCCGGCGGGGTTGTACAAGCGTTGCGTGTCGACGGGCATTCTGCCGCCCAAAACATGTAGCCAAGAAACCCCGGGGTGCTGCCGGCACCGTTGGGCTCCACCGTTTGTACATACTCTGCTTTTGCAAGTTGGCTTGACGAGTCAAATAAGACGCAATTTTCGTTCGGCCACTTGCCATCTGTCAGCCACAAACTGACCACGATCTTAGCCGGTGCTTTAGGGAGAATCGGCGGGTTGTAGTTCGCCTTGCCATCCACATGCTCCTGCCACTGGTCAGTTGAGGGCTCGCCCCGAGGCACCATGGCATTGATGTAATCGATCTTGCCGTTTGGCAGCCAGTCACTAGCGGCGCGGCGGCTGAGTTCCTGCAAGTAGCGATCGCCCACGGCCAAATCCAGGGTCAGCACAGTATCACTAAGAGCGTTATATGTAGCAATAAATGTCTCGATGCCGGCCAGTTCGTCAACATCCGGCGTTCCATTTTCCCAGTCGATTTCCAGTCCGTCGGCTCCTAAAGCTTGAACTGCCTGGCTCGCGAGCAGAGCTAGTTGGGCAGCATCGGTGGTCAAGGCGCTGTTCCATGAATCGGTGTAGGTCACGCCGCCCATGGATAACATGACCCGAATGCCATGGCTCTTAAAGTAATTTACGACGTCTGGTGTCATGCCGCGGGGAATGCCGTTGACGAAAGCCTCATTATTGGTTTGACTCAATAGCTCCAGGGGTTCGAGAAAGCTGAGAACCACGAGATTCACAGAAGGGCTGCCATCGCCGCGGTCAATGATCCAGTGGTTTGCCAGGTCAAACTCACCTCCCGGCGACGTGTCGCGCGGAGTGCTCCAGTCGCAGTAGTGATTGCCGCAGTGCCAAACGCCGTAAATGGAAAGCGGTTGGGGATTGGAAGTGCCGCCGCCGGTATCGCAAATGCCTAAAAGTCCCCATGGATCGCCTTGATCTGGACGATCCCGCCTCGTCGTGGCGTTGGCTTCATAAGCATTACCATTATATTGCACTTGATTTCCCTGCTGGTAAGTCGTGTGATTGTTCCATTCCGGAAGACCGGAACAATCATACGCTAAAACAGAGTTTATCCACAGACAGGAAAGAACGATAGCTATTACAGTTGTTACTACTTTCTTCATCTGATACCCCTCCTTATTTTAAAATTGGATAACATTGCCTTAATGTGGCGCCCAATTTGCTCCCAATATTAATCAAGTTGACACAACAAAGCCTAGAGAGAAAATGACGGGAACTTGCTTTATTGTAATAAGAAGCCGCCTTCGATAAGAAGAAATACAGGATAAGAGAGTGTGATAAGAAGTCGTTTTTGTGACATGAGACTATAGGGGATCTTGCCTTGGGTGTCAATTAAAAATCATTCTTTTTATTAGCCCCAACACGGGCTTCTCAGGTCTCCGCAAGGGGTAAGATTCAACGTAATTATGGTAATCCATGCGACGGAGACAAGAGCTGCTGCTCCTTTTCTCAAAGCTCGGGTCGTGCTATCTTTGCGGGGAAATGGAGCTGTTTGAATCATGGAGTGAATCGCAGCAGGGTAATTGGGAGGAAATGAATGGGCCGAATACCTATTTACCTTTTAGCTCTCCTTCTACTGCGCGCGCTTCCCTTACATGCCGATGAAGCCACAGACTATTTTAACCGGGGACTAAAGAGTTCCATGACCAACAGAAAAATCGAATTCTTCACCAAGGCGTTGGAGTTGGATCCGAAGTTGGCGGCTGCCTATGAACAGAGAGGTCTTCTTTACTACTATCAGGGGAAGTACGACAAGGTGATTCAGGATTACCTGGCATATCTTGACCTGGCGCCGGAAAAAGCTGGGGCCTACCGGATGCTGGGCCTTGGTTATCTCAAAAATGGAGATTGTGAACCTGCCATCGCCCAGTTCACTCGGGCCATAGAAATGGAACCACAGCATCCCGCAGGCTACGCTTACCGGGCGGAGGCCAAGCGCTTGTGTGGTAAGGATGAAGAGGCAATACGGGACAGTACTACTGCCGTAGAACTCAGAGGAGATGAACGAGCCAGGTCCGAAGCCTATAAAACAAGGGCCAGAATCTATCGGAAGATGGGTCTCATGGACCTTGCTATTGCCGATACCCGAGCCGCCTGGCAGGCAGACCCCAGATGGTCTTACTGGGCCCGCTACTGGTATAGATATGCCAGCCTGGAAGAGCTGAGAGGAGCAGGACTTATTGGCATCATAGCCCTGGCCCTTGTATTGATCCTTGGGTTGAAACTTAAATCTCCCAAGAAAGACGACTAGCTTGTCCCTGAATTTACACGCCCCCTTTTGACCCGTCCCGGCAACCAGTATCATGGTCCTAAAGCTAGAACTGTGAATTCAGGGATGCTTAGTCTACGCTTTTGCTCTGATCCAGGGGTCATATCCCCCTCAACCTGCCTTTACTGCCCACCGCAATGCAAGGAAATTCTTCGCTAAACCTGTAACCTCTTTCGTCTCTTGATCGACTTTAATAGTAAAAGGAGGATCAAAATGAAAAACATCTCCAAGCTTATGTTACTCGGTCTTTTTACTATAACTGTGGTCGGTTGGGTGTCTCCGTCCGAGGGAGGGCTCGACAACTTACAACAGGGCAGATGCGAGCGGACCAACAGGTTGGTGAAGTTGGGCGATCACTACAGCCAGGTCATTCAAGAATGCGGGGAGCCTGATGCCGTCATTGAGCTTGGTTACACTACTACCTCACTCGCTGATGGCAAGAGCATTTATTTCGATAACGGCAGATTCATCAAGTTTTACGGCGAGAGTAACTCAGTTCGCATAGAAGAGTGGACATACTTAAATGGCTGGAAGAAACGCCCTCTTTTACTCAAATTCAGTGGTGGCGTTGTGGAAGCCATCAGTCTTGGAGACATTTGAGGCTAGGCCTTAACCCCTGCTTTCTCCTTTTCTCAATTTTCTCCTCTTTCCCCACAGCGTGCCTTTGGTATTTACATAGAATGCGAGAGTCTTGAAAAACTCCCATTGGTCGGCGTGACCTTTGATTGCACGATCCACTCAAACCCGTGCTTACTGCCTGCATTAGTGTCTGCCTAATTACCCTTGTGTTGAAAAAATCTACTATTCGAGCTAGAAAATTCCTACCAAAATGGTGGTTTTTCGTATTGCCCTGAATCCTTGGAAGAAGTAACTTTAAAATTATATGGATCTCCTCTTTCCCCGTGAAAACTGGCAAATATCTCTTGCAGCGAATCCTGTGGTGGAGTTTTCAGAAAGTGCTGATACAAAGCCTCCGAGGAGGCCTTAGACCTCTTGGAGACTTATATTGGCTTGTAATTTATGATGCAGCGTCATCGATCTCATTTGTGGAGTATAAAGTGAAAAATTAAATGCGCGGCGTGGCGTCTGCCTAATAGTAATGGCGCTGTATGGGACCCGTATTGGACTTTAAGTCAACCTGCACATCATTGCCTCATCTCGTTGCCCTTACAATGCTTGTGTAGACTTACATGGGGGTGACTGAGAAAGGAGGGCTAAGTCATGAAGAACATTTTTTCTCTTTTTATCCTCGGGAAAGGCCCTAAGAAGGCCTTAGGGTCAATGCTCCGGAGATCGTCCTTGATCGGCCTGATGATCACCACACTCTTGTTCTCCGGCTTTATATTTAATCCAATCGCTTCCGCTGGTGGGTATTCGGATACAACCCATTGGGTCGGCACCTGGGCCACCAGCCCTCAAGGGCTGGCGAACTCCGGCGCCCCGGACGTGGGGGAGTTCGAAGACCAGACGGTGCGCCAGATCATGCGCTTCAGCATCGAAGGCAAAGTGCTGCGGGTGCGATTCTCCAACGAGTTCGGCGAAGAGCCGCTGATGATCGGCGCGGCCCGGATCGCCCTGTCCGCCGGTGGTGCGAAAATTGTGCCGGGAACCAGCCGCCAGCTCACCTTCGGCGGTGAGTCCTCGATCAACATCCCGCCCGGCGCGCCAGCTCTCAGCGATCCGGTGAAGCTTCACGTGTCCCCCCTCGGCGACCTGGCCATCAGCGTTTATCTACCGAATCTCACGGCAGTAACCACCTATCATCGGCGGGCATTACAAACGGCATATATCTCTGACGGCGATGAGACGGACGCAGTCGAACTGCCGACGGACACGATGGCGGTGAACTGGTTTTTCCTGAGCAGCGTGGAGGTCCTCGCGTCAGATGAGGCGGCA
Source organism: Deltaproteobacteria bacterium (assembly GCA_037384945.1). Lineage (GTDB taxonomy): Bacteria > Desulfobacterota > Syntrophobacteria > BM002 > BM002 > BM002. Next base: position 24,081 of record JARRNM010000014.1, on the reverse strand, counting down.
GCCATTGTGACTCTGGGCGACTCAATCACCGACGGCACGAATTCCACGGTCGATGCAAATGCCCGTTGGCCAAATTTTCTTGCTGTCCGGCTACAGGCCAGACACCATTTCAATCATCTAGCCGTGCTCAATCAGGGCATCAGCGGCAACCGGGTCCTGCATGACTTCATAGGTGACAACGCTCTGGCCCGTTTCGATCGCGACGTCCTGCGCCAACCCGGGGTGAAGTACGTGGTCGTGATGCTGGGCATCAACGACATCGGCTTTTCCCAGATCTCTGGATTCGAGGACCAGGCTGTCAGCGCCGACGAGATCATCGCCGGCCACCGTCAGCTCATCGCACGGGCGCACGAGTTGGGGCTTACGATCTATGGTGCGACCCTGACGCCCTTTGAGGGCGCCTTCTATTTCACCGACGAGGGTGAAGTAAAGCGCCAGGCAGTCAATCACTGGATCCGCACCAGCGGTGAGTACGATGGGGTGATCGACTTCGACAAAGTGATCCGCGACCCTGACCATCCAACCATGATTCTGCCGGAGTATAACAGCGGAGACAACCTGCATCCTAACGACGCCGGCTATGAGGCTATGGGCAACTCCGTTAAGCTAAGGCTGTTCACGGACACAGGGTTCAATTTTTACCGGAGCTATGACGAGTATCGATCAAAAAAGGTGTACCACCGATAAACCGGGCTGAACGGGATCACCGGGGTGATCCCGTTCGGTTCCCATTCGAATAGAAAGCTGGTGGAATAGCATAAAAGCCGACCCAATTCCCTCTCAGTTCGGCCTCTTGATTCCCATCTTTTTGAGGCGATAGGCGAGAGTTGTCGGCTTGATTCCATACCTCATACTTTCATCTATACTCGAGCCCTCGAGGCGTAGGACAAATACTGACAACAGGTCACTCCAAAGTCTGACGAAAAAATCAGACAGATACGGATAATTCATGGTGCTGCGAGGTTATTATATTGGGGTTCAGGGTAACGGGACTGGCAAAATATTGTTCTGCTGACTGAGGGTAGATGGAGAAATAGATCGGAACATTCGCTTTGGGGTTTCACCGGACTGGGAGGATAATGATGAGCAACCTAGATGTGCCCATAATTGCGGGCGCTGGTCCCGTGGGACTCGGGGCGGCACTTTTTCTGGCACGGCAGGGTCGCTCGACGCGGCTCGTCGAAATAAAAGACGAACCGGCCGCGGAGTCAAAGGCGCTGGCGGTTAACCCCCGCACTCTGACCATTCTCGAACCAACGGATATAACCCGGCAAATGCTGGAGCTGGGTTCCCCGATTCGCGGCGTCCAATTCCATCGGTCGGATCGGGTCATCGCTGCACTGTCGCTCGCTGGCATCCATCCCAAATACCCATTCATGCTTGCCCTTTCACAGGCGACTACAGAGCGTCTGCTGGCGCGCGCATTGGAGACGGCGGGCGGCGTGGTCGAGCGTGGGCTTCGGATGGTGGAGTGCCGAAACCTGGTCGACGGAGTGGAGGTGGTCCTGGAGGGGACGGCTGACGGAGTCCGTGAGATGGTGAGAGCCCCATGGTTGCTGGCTGCGGATGGCTCCCATAGCCTTGCCCGTCGTCAGCTCGGTATCGACTTCCTGGGATCTTCCTTCAACCAAGAGTGGTTTTTGGCCGACGCCCCGCTGCGGACGGCTCTCGCCGCCGACCACGCCCACGTCTTCTTCCTCGACAACGGTGCGTTTTTCTTCATGCTTCGGGTGGTCGATGAGATTAAACAGGGCCCCTCGGAAAACTCGGTCTGGCGGATCATGGGGAACCGCCCAGAGCCGCTATCTCGAGTGGTGCAGGCTGAACAGACTGGCCCACCTGTTTGGACTTCGAGTTTTCACATCTCCCACCGGATCAACGCGACTCTATCGGCGGGCAGCATCTACTTCGCAGGGGACGCCGCCCATGTCCACTCACCCCTTGGAGCCCGGGGCATGAATCTCGGGCTGGAAGACGCCTTTGTCTTCGCGGAACTTGTCAGGACTGGCCGGTTGTCCGAGTACGACCGGTTGCGGCGACCGATCGATCGGGAGGTGGTGCGTCGGGTGGAGTTCCTGTCGCAGATTGCATCCGCCGAGTCGTGGTTCAAGGGCTTGGTGCGATCATTCGTGTTACCCAGGGCGATCAGAATCCCGTTCATCCGCTCTCGGATGGTCGGTACCGTTGCCGGTCTCGACCACGAACTACCTTCAAGTATGGCTGGAGTGACGAGCTGAATGGGACTGCCTAGTCAAGATTCCGTCCAACTAGTCGCTGCTGAATGTAACCGTCATGATGTGCAGTCCTCCCAGTATAGTATAAAACTTCAGATTAGTTAAATCCTCACCTTGCCGCCCTTCTGACCTGCCCAACATCTGGTTTTGTTCTTCCCGAAGCCTTAAGCGCCGGTTAAGGGATGTAAGATTGAATTCTGTCCCCTCCTTTTTTATCCAGTCAGCCACCTCCTCCACGGTCGTTTCTCTGACAGACGACTAGGCACATTTCTTGCTCAAAATATCTTGAGAGCCGTTCAGTCCTGGCAAAAAAAGAAAGATAATTCCAGATCTCCGCAGAACTTTACCTTTTATGGGTTTTTTATTACTTAGCTGTCTATCCCTAAGAAGTTAGAAGGGGCGATCATGCTTAGCCTCTATTGGTTGCTGCATAACAGAAGATGCTTTGTCTGCGGCAAGAAGAAAAAATTATTGTTTACCAAACGTTTCAAATTCTCACCTAACAATGACAGCAGTAGAAATTGGTTGACTAGATGTTGTGTCTTCTACCTGCTTACAAATAAACGTATCTAGTCCTTAACTCTCATGACCTTTTGGCTAAGTCTGGGAAGCGGTTTCTTCCAGGGTAACATTGTCTCGCAATAAATTTATATTGGAGGCTACAGTCTGCCGATTTTTGCTCAAAGAAGGGTATTGCCTACCGTGAGTTTTAAATCAGACGCAGCATCTCATTTGTCGTTAATGTTTATTTTTTCCCTGATGGCGTTTCCACTCAAACGCCGCAGTCTCATTGCGCTGCTCCTCGTGATGCCAGCCTTGATAGAAATTGTACAGTTCTTAATGCCAAGGCGAGTACCTGATTTTATGGACGCATTTCACGGGTATCTTGGCATCCTTTTAGCTTACTGCTTAATGCAAATGTGGAGAGAGGTAATGCCTGCGGTGAAGAAGTTTCGGCTCCACTCTAAAAGGCCGTAATCTTCACAGCCCCGGGAGCATACCATCAAGCCAACAAAGCCATGGACTCCCATCTGTCCATCGCTAAATGGCAAACAGGGACTTTGTTTTTCGACAACCTTGACTCGAAATTCTACAAGATCTTGTGTGGGATTGACTTGCAGCAGACTAACATCACTCCATCCAGGACAACCATAAGAATAGCTCCTAGGTCATATCACTCAGTTAAGTAGTCTCCATCCGGAAACTCAACATTGTCATTCTGAGCCCTTCGGCAAGACCTGTCGACGAGCTCAGGTCGAGTCGCTCAGGATAAACTCTGCGAAGAAACAGACAATTGGTCATCCTGAGTCCCGCCCAGGCGGGAAGAAGGATCTCGTGATTCTTCGTCGTCCCGCTCTTAGCTGGACTCCTCAGAATGACAACCGAAAAAACAAGTTTCCGGATGGACACTAACTAGCCTTAAAAGCATATTGACTTAAGCCGCACAGACCATTCTTTCCTTCCAGACTACAATACCTCTAAAATATCATACATATCAAATATTTAAAACGAGTGGCACAGAAGTTGCTCTGATATTGTCCGGGTACATATGGATGAGCATTTTAGGGAAAAACTCATGCTTAAATCCAAAGTTCAGTGCCCTTAATTTGTTCCGAAAGTGGGGATTGGAAATTTGCTAAAATCTGCACTGAAATTTGCACAGTACATGGGAATGCTTTTTCTGTTTCTCCTAACCAGCTGTGCTACTTTACCAATTGAGAAGAAATGCGCTGCTCCAGGTGAAATACAATTCACTGTTAATGTAGGATTCGAAGTAGAGCACAAGTCGTGTATCTCTGATTTAGAAACAATATCTTGGCTTATTACCATCTCTATTTGGGATGACGAATGTAAAAACCGACCAACTAATCTTGTTACCTATTGGAATGGGTGTGTGTATAAGCTCTGGGAAATAGATCCACCAAATGATTGGGTTTACGTAGGCAGTTTCAAAGATCTTGATACATTAGGCGAGTTCATAAAAGTAGCTAGACCAATTTTTGCCTCCCGGTAAGATCTGCATCATTCAATAGTCTAACTTGACGATCGTAGCGGTCTGTAATTATCCTTATGGTAGCCTGTCAATCGAGCGAAACGAAGGCGGTTAACATGTTGAAGCGTGTTTTAGTTTGGGATCTCCCCACCCGGCTATTTCACTGGTTGCTTGTGATCACAGTTGGGACATCTTTTCTGACCGGCAAATTGGGCGGCAATCTTATGCAATATCACGAATGGAGCGGCTTTGTGATTCTTGCCTTGCTCCTGTTCCGAGTAGCATGGGGTATTGTCGGCAGCCGGGAGTCGCGCTTTGCCACCTTTATTCGAGATCCAGCGACGGTCTTCCACTACGCGAAGGGTTTGCTGCACCGTAATTCGCCCCGTTACCTCGGCCACAATCCCCTTGGCGGTTGGTCGATAGTGGCCATGCTGCTGGCCTTGTTCATCCAGGCGGCAACCGGATTATTCGCCAACGACAGTATCGCCACCGAGGGCCCACTCTATCTCTGGGTGAGCAGGGAGACCAGCGACTGGCTGACCGGTATTCACAAGTTAAATCAGCAAATAATCATCGTACTCGTCAGCATCCACCTTTTCGCAGTACTCTTCCACCTTTTCTTCAAGGGTGAAAACCTGGTGACGCCAATGATCACCGGTATCAAAGAATGGGATCGTGAGGCAGCTGAACCTGCACGCGGTCGGACTTGGTTGGCAGCGGCGATTGCGGCTCTGGCGATCTCATCTGTTTACCTTCTCGTCCGCTAGAGCCTGAGCGGAAACCAGAAAGCCGCACGGCCTATGGCCCGTGTTGCCAGCTGTCGGGATTCCTACCTGGAGCGGAACTGCTGATGGCATTCCTTGCAGCTCTTGCCAACCGCTCCGAACTGCACTTGGATCACATTAAAGTCCCCACTTCTCGCAGCGCTGACCAGTTTAGCCACTTCAATTTCCATATTCTGCGCAGCTTGCTTAAACTTGTCCTGGTTTTTGAGCACCTCAGACCTCATTTTGGTATCGCCTTGGTCGCTTCCCGCTACTAGAAAAGCATCCCATGGCAGTTTGGATAGGGTCTCGACCAAAGCTGCGTTCTGTACGAAGTCCTCACGATTTTGTGGTTGCCTTCCTTTGACAACTGCGGCCATGCGGCCCACGTGCTGGCCGACGAGAAACATTACCGCCTGTCGGTATTTGATGGCATCATCGGTCCTAGCAAACTGCCCGTAAGCTACTCCGATAACGCTAGCAACGATGGCAAAACAAACCACAATTTTCCATATCCCTTTCATCTTCCCTCCTTGCGTCCAAACAGATAATTGCTGAAAGGCATCCCTGATAGTGCGGTCGCTTGTCTGTCCGACCAGACACCATTCTGCCAGCTTGCTGGAGCTACATACTAGACTGAGATACCTGAGATGACAAGTTTGTATTTACCGATTTGCTGTCAACCACCTTCTCCAACCAGAACCGGAAGAAGTCCTTTGCATTTACGAGTAAAATATGTTCCCTCACAGGCTTCATCCTCCAGTCTCACTGGTGGCCCATCGACCATCTTAAACACCTTCTATATCATCTAGCCTCGAGGCAAACCTCTTGTCTCCTCTTAATCCATGTTGAATTTCTATCATTCTCAAATAGGAATGTAATTTTCGGTTTGCTCTCTCCTTTTTTTGCAGACAAGGCCTACTAAAATGGTGGTTTTTCGTATTTACACAAAAAAGCCTTTTGCCCTAATATCGTAAGTAAGGCAATTTCCTTTTCTGCTTAATCCTCAGAGGCGTAGATTTTTCAATTCTTCTCCATGCTCTAGTTCATCTGGAAATCACCCACTTCAGTCATAACCCTTACTATTCTGGATAGAGTCATGCTGTGGAGTTTGCAAAAAGTGCCAATATGAAGCCCCGGAGGGGATCCTTGAATCTTTAGCTTAGTAATAGAAGTCTGACAGCCGAACTTAAAATGCCTTCTATGTAAAAGGGTTACAAGGTAGTTCAAGAGAAGATAGCGGCATTGCAGGGAGCAATAAATGCTGTCGGGAGGTAGAAAATGATGAAAAGTCATGGCAAGTATCAGCTGAGTTTAGTGTTAGTATTTGTTGTTGCGGCAGGGCTTATCATGTCTGGTGCCATCGCACCCGATTTAGCATTAGCTGGCAAGGCTTATCATAAAATCGGACCGATCCACTTATATCCTCACGGTCGAAAGTACGGCAGGACTTACCATAAGACCGGACCTGTTCAATTACCCGCTTATGATCAGACCTACGGGAGGTTGTCCGGTGATTGGTGGCAGTGGCTGAGGTCGATACCAGGCGACATGCTAGCACCCGACGGAGTAAGTTTGGGACACCCTCTGATAGCGCAGGGTAAAATGGATTGCAGTCTCAACCAGCCCGCTGGTCCCGTCTGGTTTTTGGCTGGAACAGAAAGCGGGGATGCAACGCGGAGCTGTGTTGTGCCAGAGGAGAAGGCTTTATTCTTCCCTCTTGTCAATGCCGTTTTTTTATAATGCAGAAGGCGAGGACTACACAGTTGCAGAGAAACGAGAGGCGCTCAACGATTTTTTAAAACTGGCCTGCCGTCTCGACAGCACGCTTGACGGCACACCCACAGTGTACTCCCTTGCCACCGTGCGTATTCAGTCTCCTCCATTCTTGCTTGAGACTGCGACTCCTGATATTTGGGGGGAGGATGCATTGGTTGATCCGCAAGCTGTGGCTGATGGCTTCTGGGTAATGGTCCCACCGCTAGATAGGGGGAAACACGTCCTACAGTTTACAGGGTCGGTGTGTGATCCTGACACGGGTGAGCCGTGGTTTACGGTGAACGTGACCTACAATCTTTTTGTGCGGTAGCGCCGTATAGGAGCGCAAGAGATACGCTTGTTTGCTCGAGTTCCATGAATTCTAACAACTGAGAACGAAGGGGCACACTCGCCATCGTTTTGCTCCCCCGCTGAGCTCTGTCGGTCGGCGGCGTTACCATGGGCGATGAACCTCAAGCCAAAAGCAGGAGATTTTGAAATGGTCGAAAAGATCCCTGATCTGCCAGATCACGTTCTCGGCTTCACAGCAAAGGGGACGGTAACCGCGAACGACTACGAATCCGTCATCATTCCAGCCGTGGAAGAGATGTTCTCTCGCCAGAGGAAAGTTCGCTTCCTCTACCACCTCGGCGAAGAATTCTCAGGAATCGAAGCCGCTGCTGCGTGGGATGATGCGCGATTGGGCTTGAAGCACCTCACTGGCTGGGAGAAAATGGCGCTCGTCTCCGATGTTGACTGGATTCGATGGGCCGTCAAGATCTTTGGACTGGCGATTCCAGGGCATGTTCGCGTGTTTCATAACCGCGACTTGGCTGAAGCAAAAGGGTGGATCAGCGAGTAGTTTTGTCCAGCAACCGGATGGAGGCCTCCGAACCAGGCTCTGCCATTGGACGGGGCAAGCAGTTTCTTTCGTTTCTTGATCTGACTAAGCATTACCTGTAACAGTCACGCCTGTTTTGCTTTTTCCCAAGATGTAGTGTCCTGCCCCTCAGAGTTAAAAATGTGCATTACGGGATTTACAGTTTTCCAGTGATCGAGTTGGAGTTGAGAGGTCTCATCAATAGACTTATCGAGGCTCTGCGCTCAACACGGGTTATCAACTACTGGCGTGGAAATGATTCGTCCAGCAGTTAGAGAGGGACTCCGATCAAGATGAGGATATCTTCCTGCAAAATCATCGCAAATGTGGTAACTTTGAATGTATGGACATAGAGCAGAAAATACTATTGGGCGTCGATGGTTCGGAGGCTGCCATGCAGGCGGTTACAGCTGCTGGCGCTCTTATGCAATACAGGAACAGTTCTAAGATCACGCTATTTTACGGTGCTCCAGATCCTCATCTTTCCTCCTTGACCAAATTGCTTCGCCTGACTCCCGCCGCTGTGGAAGAATACCGAAAGGTTTTGAGCCTGCAAGAGCATAGGGTACTGGAACGAGCCGCAAAGGTTTTGCTCGACACGGGATTCGAAGCGGAAAGAGTGACAATCCGCGGTGAAGGGAAGTGTCATGACCCTGCCAGTAGAATGTTGCAGTTGGCCACCTCAGAAGGATTTGAAGTCATTGCCCTGGCTCGGAGCAGCTCTCCTCCTCTGAAGCGGGTGCTGATGGGATCAGTCACCTCTCGGCTCATTCACCTGGCAGATGAAAAGGCACTTTGGGTGATCGATCCGCCGATCGCCTCACCCAACGTTCTGGTCGCTTTAGTGGGTGCGCCCATTAGTCGCCGGGTAATGGAACACGTCATCCGGTATTTTTCTCACCTCGAGGAGAGTAGATTTACGTTTTTTCACGTGGTTCCGCTCTTACCCCCGCAGTACTGGGACAACACACGTATTTTGACCGAACAAGAGCAGAAAGTACTTGAAATACAAATAGCTCGGTGGACTAAAGAGTACGCAGATAGAGTCAGAGAGATTGCGGACGAAGGCAAAGAGAGGCTTGTCAAGGCGGGTATTCATGAGGAGAACGTAACTTTTAAGGCTCAACCTGTCCACACAGGAATAGCCAGGGATATTCTCGCCGAACTGGTTAGGGGGAATTACGGTATTTTGGTTGTAGGCCGTAAAGGCTCCCGAGAGACTAGCCCTTTTCGGCTAGGCAGCAAAACCAATAAGCTACTCGACAACGCCCGAGACTGCATGATCTGTTTAATCAGTTGAGCCAGGCTGTTGCTTTTTCTTTCTCTTTGATCCGCTTGTTTTAGACCTTCGCCGGAAGGTTAAAGCATATAAGCCTATGGGAAAATCAACATAGGTCGTCATGTGAGTTCTCCTGGGCTTTTCATTGGAGTTTACATTACATAGTGCACATTTTTTCCCTTTCTGACCCTCCTCAACATGTGGTAGTGCCCTTCCAGGAGCCAAAAATGTGAATTAAGGGATGTTTTGTTGAGCCCGACTGCACTCCTAGGAAATTGCATGTTTCTCTAATCGCAAGTTGGAATCTGCAACGAAAAGAATGTCTTTTCACTATGCCTGCACAAATTATTATATTTTTCGTCATTGGGCTCCTTGCGGGTTTTATGAGTGGGATGTTCGGAATCGGTGGAGGCTCTGTCAGAATACCTTTGCTTAATCTGATTGGATTGCCCCTATTAACTGCTTTTGCAATTAATCTATTAGTTATTCCTTTTGCATCGGGTGTAGGGGCCATTAGTCATAAAAAGAATATAGATTACAAGATTTCTTTGCATGTGATAATTGGTGGCACTTTAGGGTCATTTGTAGGTGCGTTTCTTACTGGCTTGATTCCAACATTAGTTTTAGCAACTATCTTTGTCATTATCTCTCTTATAACAATAGTCGGAGTTTATCTTGATAGAATTGCCCCTAAGCTCTCCCAGAGAATAAGCCCAAGTGCAAAGAATATTGTTAGCGGTTCATTTTGTTTAAACCTGATAACGGGTATGCGTGGTGGAAGTGGGGGTTCCTTGTTTCCGCCATTTCTGAGAGCTATGCACCTTGATATTCACAAGGCAATTGCCACATCATTATTTGTGACAATTTTTACCGCTATCGCTGCTATAAGCCTTTACTGGCATCGTGGGAATATATTCTGGTTACCCGCACTATTCGTACTCATTGGGTCAATGATTGGAGCAAGAGTAGGAAGTAAGCTTTCTCTGAAGACAAAGCCTTTGTGGTTGGAAATTGGGCTCTCAGTACTTATAGTGATTCTTGCTTTGCTAACAGTATATAAGGCACTGTAATGTTTCGGATAGTTCCACCCTCCGTGTAGTAGATTTGTTAGAGTAGCCTTGAGCGTTATAGGTGACAATTCCCCAGGACATCCCTTGCTTTTTAGATAACATATTTAATCTACGCTGTTGCCCTTCCTGGGCCACACCCAGACATAGTAGTATCCTTCCTATGGCATGGGATAAAGCCGAAGTGGTTTGGTCGGATGTTCTGCATTTAGCCGCCTTCTGCCGATCTCAAGGACCATACCGTCTCATTTGGGCCTGATCATCACCTCTTCTGATCTTATTGAGAGAAAAAGGACCTTCCTTCAGAATTATTCTATCGTCTGTTGCATCCCTTACCACGACGTGCCATGTGGATTTTTCATAATCGTGAGTAGAACTTAGAGAATACGTATGGCCAGGTTCCGCCTTTAGTGTAATATCAACATTATCTAATGAGTCGTGTCTGTAGAATATGTAGTAATAGTACAAGCCCGCCGGAACCAGAGTTGAGGATTCACCAGAGAAGGACACGGTTAAATGATAGACACCAGGAACAATTTCAAGCCTGACGTTACCAAAGGTATCCTTTCCATCGGGGCTTTTCATACCATTCACAGAAATGATCTGGATCCTCTCCCCTTTACCCAGAATTTGTGCAGTTTCGCCACTGGGCATTTCCGGGCCCTGGTATAATCTGTAGGTCTGCATCGGTGGCGAGCAGGTTGCCAGGAAGCCCATAAGGAGCATAGTGAAAAGAATACTCACAAAACGGTGAATGTCCTCATAATTTGATCTCTCCATGGTATTTACTCTTAGTACTCAGGATTTACAGCATTTATTACCTTCGGGATTTAAGTGAAATGATGACAAAGAACTGCATCTATTAGGATCAAAAGTGCGGGTTCAAACCTGGATGCACAGTGACGCCCCTTTGCGCCGTCGGAACATGCAGTATTATACCCTATAGACCTTAAAGTGGCGATCAAGGGATGGAATACAAAGTCTGCTTCTACTCCTCCCTTAACTAAACTTCTTATGACAAGTGGTACTTTTTTTCCACTTTATGTAACTGATTTACTTATAACTGCTGATCTGGTTTGCGTCAGTAAATGAGCTAACTATTTAAAAAATCTTAGAAAGTTAACCTAGAACCCCACTGGCATGCTTCTTGTTAAATCTGAACCACTAGGGCTCCGGGCCTTATGGGCCTAAACCCTCATCAGATTTAGGAAGAGTCTGGTCGTGGCTTCCACCAAGCCCTATCTTATCTTTCGCTAATTGCCAGCAGAATTTTCATCCTGTCAAAGGGCGGGGTACCATGAAAATCAAAGTAATTAAAGCCTGGATTGCGATTGCAGCGTTGTTTGTCTTGTTGGGAGTAATTTTCGTGGTTTTCAGCGCCAATGAAAGACAGCTCCAGATAAAAAGGGTATCACAGAACAAGTACCCCTGCATTGTACTGAAGGTTGACAATAGCGGCTGTCAGACAGAAATCGAGATGCGGACTCACGTAGCAGTGGCTGCAAATTAGGAACTTTACTTAGACTCTGAGCACCCCTACCCTCCTCAAAATCCCCCAGTGGCATGAAGCTGGGGGGTTTTTTATTTAGCCCGGATATCTCATGAAACACTGCCACTTCAGAGCACAGTCCACATTTTGTCTTAAGATCTCTGAGCGGAAAATGTTGCCTCCCATGTCATTTCACCCGCCAACCGTTTTCGTCCTGTACCTCCGGCCATCGACAGGGAGTCGTATCAGTATTGAAAGGTGACCCAGGCAAACCCAGCCTTTGGCCGTTTTCTTGGTTATGATCGGAAAGAGTTAACCGACGAGGAGCTGGGCAGGTTTGTCATTGAAGACGATCGTCCTTTGCTACTCGAGGCATTTGACGACATTCATGCCGGTCGCAGTTCCAAGGTGGAGCTGGATCAGCGTTTTGTGCGCCGGGATGGTACTAAGGTGTGGGGCCATATTAGCGTCTCTCTGATGCAGATCAGGCCGGCGCGACCCATGCTGTGGATATGCATGGTCCTGAACATCGACAGGCAGAAACAGGCCGACGAAGAACTGCATCGGCTTATGGAGCAGTTGCAGCGATCCAACCGGGAACTGGAGCAGTTTGCCTATGTGGCCTCCCACGACTTGCAGGAGCCTCTGCGTATGGTCGCCAGCTACACCAGATGGCTAGCCCGTCGCTACCAGGACAGGCTCGACCAGGATGCCAACGACTTCATTCACTTTGCCGTGGACGGTGCCACCCGCATGCAGAAATTGATCAACGATCTACTCGCCTACTCGCGGGTCACCAGGCACGGTAAACCCTTTGAACCGACCAATGCTCATGCCGCTTTGGAAGAGGCAATAGCCAATCTAGCCACCGCTATTCAGGCGACCGGGACCATCATCACCAGTGGTGATCTACCCTTGGTAATGGCGGACCATTCTCAACTCGTCCGTGTCTTTCAGAACCTTATCGGCAATGCCGTCAAGTTCACGGATAGGGGTCCCTCCAAGATACATGTATCAGCCGAACGCAGAGGCGATGAGTGTGTGTTTGCGGTAAAGGACAACGGCATCGGCATCGAACCACAGTATCATGAGCGGATCTTCGTTCTCTTCCAGCACCTAAATCCCAGGGACCAGTACGAAGGTACTGGGCTAGGACTATCAATCTGCAAACGCATCATCGAAAGGCATGGCGGGACAATTTGGGTCGAATCCAATACCGATGTAGGCACCACTTTTTCATTTACCCTCAAATCGTATAGGGAAACAACCCCGACATGACCCTAGACCAAATCAAACCAATCGACATTCTACTAGTGGAAGGCAATCTCGGCGATGCCCGCTTTGCCTGGAATACGCTTAAAGAGGCTAAGGCACGCAACAAGCTCAACCAGGTAGAGGACGGAGTCGAAGCTCTGGCCTTTCTGCACCACCGGGGCAGGCATTTCGGAGGAAATTACTAACGTATTTGAAAAGAAAAGATAGCCATCCGTTTCGGGTACAGAGGATATTGTCAATTCACTTCGGGAGAGATTTTTTCTGCCCAAAGCTGATGATGAAGTTCCCCAGTCAAAGGAACTGACACCTAATTCCGTTCAAATCAAGAAGGCTGTGTGCCAAAGTTACCCTATCAACGAAGCAGAGCTCACTGTATCCAGATGAGGGGTTTTCAACGAGCCAAGGAATGTGGCGATCTACCTGATGCGGCGGGTGCGAGGGCGCAGTTTGGACCAGATCGCTACGCATTTTCAGATTGGCAAATATATTTCAGTAAGCAGCGTAATTGAGAAAATGAAGGCTTTGCTTACGAACGATCGAAAATTGGGGGTAAGGGTAGAAAACCTGATCTCACAGCTGATTAAGAGTTAAGAGCAGACTTGACCCCTTTACTTGCGCTTCAGCCAGAAATCAAAGGACCGTCCAGGAACAAATATATCGAGGCCCACCGAAGGGACATCGAGCAGGTTCTTCACCACATGCGGTTCATTGCCCGGAATATAGGCAGCATCGCCCTCTCCAAGCACCTGCTCTCCGCTCCCATCAGTAACGATTGCGAGTTTGCCTTTGAGAACGACCAGCACCTGCGCGTTCGGATGATCGTGCATCGGCGAGGCATGATGTGGTGGCTTGCTGAAGTGCTCAATGGAAATGTCTTTTTCATTGCAGAGACTCACCCGTCTCCAGTCCTTTTCAGGCTCGTAACTCTCTGCGCTGCCAGAACGGACAACCTTCATGGATCACCCTCCTGTCGTCTCTGCGGGGACAATTAAAGTCTCGCTAGTCTGCGCTTCTTGCCATGCTACTATTATTAGCCTGGTCGGACCTCGGAGAACACCTCGTCTTCTTATCACCTTCGCCTTGCTCAACAGTTTATGGGGTAACTGTTTTAGCTGCTGCAGCGATCAGCCTAATGGCATGTGCCCTGTCTCCAGATGTTTGGATGCTTCCCGCGATGGCAGCTTGATTGCCACTCCTGTCTTGATAAACAAATAGTCCTTTACCATCTGCAAAGCGTCTTGGGTCGGCAGACTCACCAGCGCCATGAATTATTTCTCCAGATGCATTGATAAGTACTACCTCCTCAGGTCTCTTGCCCAGCGCCATTTGCTGAAAGAGCATCTCTGCGTCAGCCTGGACAAAGCTCACTCCTCCTGAACCACGTCCCATATTGGACCAGCCATTCGCTACGGCCAGCTGCTCACCATCCACATTTGTGGCCAACTGCCCCACCAGAGCACAGTGATCTGGGCTACCCGGGCGTGCCTGTAGCCATTGCTGGAACATCTCTGCATCACTGACTTCGTTGCCATGAGGAATCTCATGGGTCTTACGATAATTTGCTCTGGCGGCATCCACAATGCCTGGCCATAACTCTTCCATGACTTCCAGCTCTCTTTGAAGGGCTTCCTGAGCGAATGCCCGCAGATCCGGGTCAAGCTCACCTATCTTACTGAGAAACCCTAGGTTTTCCAGCCCATAATCTCGAAACCCGAATTGCCCGCCAACACGCAGATACATCGATTTTACCATCGGCTCTCCGTCATCCCCCCTTTTGATTGAACCATCCTCATGTTGTTCGTAGAAAAAATCAGGGGTAATTACGCATTTAGTAATACCGCCAAGGTCACCTGCCGTTACTGATTTAATGGGCCTGCGGGGCGTTTTCTTACCTTGCCAAAATTCCAGGCCAGGATCAATATTTTGCGTAACCCCACAGATTCCCATCATGGGGATAGAATTGCGCATTTGAGACCTCTCAAAGAGCTTCACCAGGTTGCCCGCGGCGAACACAAAGGTGCCACCCTCGGCCACCGCAGAACCACCCGCAGTTTCCAGCGCTTCGATGCTACCATCTGCTCCAAACCGTATGTTGGAAATTTCTGTCTCTGGATGGAAGGTCACCTTGAAACCCCTGCTCTTCACCATATAATCAAGGACAAGACGGGCGGCAATCTCAGCCTGAAAGGCACCACCATCTTGAAGCAAACAGGTTCCTCCCGCCAATCCACCCTTCACCTCATCTAACCCATAATTGCCATCAGCCAGGTTGCTTATCACATCATACTGCACCGTGCGTGAATGCAGACCATTCTCATTACATATTTCAAGTCCTGCGGTTACATAGTCCGGCGGCAGTTTACTATCCATAAACTTTAGAATACCCCCACCGTCTCTTTCATACCCGTAAGTGAAATTCGTCCTTAGCCTGAAGTCTGGTATTGGTCCATCTAACTCAGCCATCACCTCTTGCCAAAGCTGCATACTCCGGGTACCAATTTGGATCTGTTTTCCTAACCGTGCTTCAAATTCCTCTCTTTCCACCCCCTGATCAGCGGCAACATATTGCAGCAGCCATTCCAGCCCTCGGTTGCCAAATTCTTCTAAGCGCTTTTCCAGTGCGGTCTGGGAAGATCCCAGCATCCTACCGCCATCTTTATAGGTCAAAAGTAGATTAAGCCGGTGAAGTTCATGCTCAAAATCATGGAGCGTTTCATCAGCTTGCAGATGTGCACCAATCTGGGCACTGATTTGCATAGCGGCTTGAGGATTTTTGTCGAAGAGGTGAATTTCTGGGATCTCTAAACCGTGAGCTTCATAGAGTTTGGTAACCCTATAGGCCGTCCACACTCCTACATTCCCCGCGCCTACTATGTTAATAACCCTTGGATAGGCCCTGGAAGGTGTCTTCATAATTTTTCTCCTTTATCTCCAATCTCGGTAACTTACCAATTAATCCTTCAACAGTAAAACAGAATATCGGTGATTGATGCTTCCTTCCCTGTCCGAAATTAGATTCATCAGAAGTGATGATTTCTAATCGAAATCACCAAAGCTCTCAGATTAGATTGTTGTTGTATCATAGGGAGATAAGACTTCGAGACAGTTCTGGTAGTGTTGCAGAAGGGAGTAAGTACTTTTTCCAATATTACGTAATTGGCACGACTTCTGCACTAACCTCTGTACCAATAGAACAGCCACTGCCAGTAGGATTGAGTGAGAAAATAAACTCAGTCGTCTTGTTGACAGTAAAATCTTAATCCGCGAGTGTAGACAATGTCTCCCCTTGATCCCATCATCAGAGATCCCGTTCACCAGGCTGGGGCGGTGATGGGGAAAATTGGGGATGGCGGGAAAAGAACCGTCTAGCCCGGATATTTCATGAATTGCCGTCGCGAGAGCACGAAGATGGGCGTGCCACCTGGCAACCGTCCCGCGGTACCGCGGGATTGGTTCCGAACCGTACCTGAACGGTACGTCGCAGGGGCCGCCAGGAAGGACGGCCAAATCCGCGGTCGCAGTCACGCCAGGGTGTGAATTCGTGAAATATCCGGGCTAGGTCTCATTGAAGTCAGAAGATGACCCCGAAAGCGGAGAAGAAGAGCAGAATCCTAACGCTGGACCATTACACTCTGGCCCTGGCGGTGGTCTGGATTCTGGTGATATCAGTGTCCCTGTCCTGGAACCTGCACCAAACCCGTCAAACTACCCGGAAAATGGCACTACACGAAGCTAAAGCAAACTTCAACAAGGATCAAGCTTTTCGCAAATGGGCCACCCTGCACGGGGGTGTCTATGTCCCCATTGACCAGCGTACACCTCCCAGTCCATATCTTTCCCATATCCCCGAGCGGGATATCACTACCACATCAGGCAAAACCCTGACGCTGATGAATCCGGCTTACATGCTACGTCAAATACATGAAGATTTCGGTGAACTCTATGGAGTTGCCGGAAAGATCACCAGTTTAAAGCCTCTGCGTCCAGAAAACAAAGCCGATCAATGGGAACGGGCGGCTCTTCTTTCCTTCGAAAAGGGCACGGAGGAAGCCTGGGAAAACACCACTATCGACGGTAAACCCTACCTCAGATTCATGCGTCCGATGCGCACCCAAAAGGGATGTCTAAAATGCCACGGACACCAGGGATACAAAGAGGGTGACGTCCGAGGGGGTGTCAGTGTCTCCGTGCCCCTGGCAACCTATCTGGCTAGTGAGAGCAAGGAGAGCAAGCAACTTGTCCAGACTCATGTCCTCCTCTGTGTGCTGGGCCTTATGGGAATAGGTTTTGGATGGCGGCAGCTGAGACAAAAGAGCAGCCAGCGTGATCAAGCCTTATTCGCCTTGCAGATGGCCCATTCTGAGTTGGAGGAGCGGGTGCATTAGGCATGATGTGCAACCGAATCATCAAACAAGCCAACGACCGCATTGGCGAAATGACTGGTTAGTCCATGGAGGAATTAGTCGGACAAAGCGCCAAAATGCTCTATCCCACAGAAGAGGAATTTGAGCTTGTCGGGCAGGAGAAATATGCGCAGATCAGCAAGCAGGGAACTGGCACTGTAGAGACACGCTGGCTCCGCAAAGACGGCAAAATGATTGAGGTGCAATTGAGTTCGGCTCCTATCGATCCTGAGGATCTGTCCTTGGGTGTGACCTTTACCGCTCTGGACATAACTGAGCGCAAGGAGGCAGAGGCTGCTCTGGCGCGGAAGACAGAGGAACTTGCCTGCTCCAATGCCGAACTGGAACAATTCGCCTACGTGGCCTCCCACGACTTGCAGGAACCGCTGCGCATGGTATCCAGCTATGTCCAACTTTTGGCAAGACGGTATAAAGAGAAGCTGGACTCTGACGCTGATGATTTTATCAACTTTGCCGTGGATGGGGCAGACAGGATGCAGGCGCTCATTAATGATCTGCTGATCTACTCCCGCGTGGGCACGGAAGGTAAAAGATTAGAGCCCACCTCCTGCGAAACCGTGTTGGATCACGCTTTGGCTAACTTGCAGTTTGCCATTGAGGAAAACGGTGCAAGAGTCACCCATGATCCCTTGCCTACTGTACTGGCCGATCAGTCTCAACTGACCCAGTTGTTTCAAAATTTGCTTGCCAATGCCATCAAGTTTCGCCGGGAGGAACCGCCCCATGTTCACCTAGGGGTCGAAAGAGGTGAAAGTAAGTGGCTCTTCTCTATCCGAGACAACGGGATCGGTATCGAGGAGGAGTACGGCGAGCGCATCTTCGAAATATTCCAACGGTTGCATGGCAGAAATGAATACTCCGGAACCGGGATCGGCTTGGCCATGTGCAAAAAAATCGTTGAACGTCACGGTGGACGCATCTGGGTTGCCGCCAATCCAGGCAGTGGCTCTACATTTTACTTCACTCTCCCGTAAGAAAGCGAGAAAGGACAATGTATAGTCGAACAAGTGGAAAACCCATTGAGATCCTTTTGGTTGAAGACAACCCCGGTGATGTGCGGCTCACAAAGGAAGTCCTCATGGAGGGCAAGGTCCGCAACAATCTCCAGACTGTAGGAGACGGGGTGGAGGCCATGGCCTTTCTGCGCAAAGAAAACAATTACGCCGAGGCACCACGTCCGGATTTGATTCTGCTGGATCTTAATCTTCCCAAAAAGGATGGCCGGGAGGTGCTTCAGGAGATCAAAGCGGATCACCAACTCAGAACAATTCCCGTCGTGGTTCTTACTACCTCCGCTGCTGACGAAGACATCCTGCGGAGCTATGATCTTTCCGCTAATTGTTACATAACCAAACCGGTCGACCTCTATCAGTTCATAAAGGTGATCAGATCCATCGAAGCCTTTTGGTTGACCATCGTCAGCCTTCCAAAGAGATAAAAGGGATGAACTCCAAACCTGTCAGAACCTTACTGGTTGAGGACAACCCGGGCGATGCTCGCTTGATAGGGGAGATACTTGCGGAGGTGGCCAAAGGGCAATTCGACTTGGTTACAGTCGGTCGGCTATCTCAAGCCCTGCAATCTCTCTTCGCCGACAATTTCGGGGTGGTTCTCTTGGATCTGTCCTTGCCCGATAGTCAGGGACTGGAAACTTTCACCAAGATGCAAGGGCAATCCGCCAGAACCCCCATCGTGGTTCTTACCGGCCTTGATGACGAGACCCTGGCAGTCAAAGCTGTACAAGAAGGTGCCCAGGACTACTTAATCAAGGGGCAGGTGGACGGCAACTTGCTGGTGCGCTCCATGCGCCATGCCATCGAACGGCACGCCGTGCTGGAAGAATTACGAAGGGCCAATCGAAAGATTCTGGAACAGCAGAAATCTGTCATTGAACAAGAACGTCTTAAGGTTCTGCTGCAGATGGCGGGCGCCACAGCTCACGAATTGAATCAACCCCTGGCTGTTCTTCTGGGGTTCATTGGCTTGCTAAAAATGGATAATCCCGGGCCGGACAAGCTTGCTCGTTATCTAAGCGAAATTGAGAATGCTGGCAACAGAATGGCCAATATCGTCTCCCAGATTCAAAACATCCGGCGCTATGAGGTGAAACCCTATGCCGGTGATGCTAGTATCATCGATATCCACCAGAAGGTAAACCTGCTTTCATTGGAAGACTCGGACAAAGATTATGAGGGCATCGAATCCATGGTCAAAAACATGGACAAGGTAAGTATCAAGCGAGTCAGGAGTATTGGCGAGGCACTGCAGAGGCTGGAGGAAGATCGCTTCGATCTTGTTCTCTTAGACCATCTGCTTCCCGATGGCAACGGCTTCGAATTTTTAAGAAAATTGCGGGCAAGAAATATACTAACACCAGTAATAATGATTACCGACAAGGGCAATGAAGTAATCGCCTCTCAAATCATCCAAGCGGGGGCTGATGATTATATTCCTAAGGATGCACTGACTCAAAGATCTCTCTCCACCAGCATAGCCAACACCCTTGAGAAAGCTCGTCTAAGAATAGAAGTGGAGGAGGTCCACAAAAGAATGGCGGAAATGGCCACCAGAGATACATTGACGGGACTGTACAACCGGCGCTTCCTTATGGAAGCGCTTGATAGAGAAGTCGCCAGGGCAAAGAGATACCAGAGTGATCTAACTTTTTGTATGGTAGATCTGGATCACTTCAAGCAAGTAAACGATAACTTTGGTCATGCCGCTGGAGACAAGGTGTTAGTAGAAATCGGGGATATGCTTAAGAAATCGTTTCGCCAGAGCGACATTCTTAGCCGCTTCGGGGGGGAGGAGTTCGCCATTGTTATGCCCCACGTGCGGGAGGCAGAGGCTCGAGAGGCATGCGAAAGATTCAGGAAATTGGTGGCGAACCATGACTTTGACCATAATTCGTTGCAATTCAAGGTAACAGTAAGTATGGGACTCGCATCTTACCATACCCTGGTCGAGCAATCTCCTATGGGTTTGGTGAAAGCAGCCGACCAGACCCTGTATCAGGCAAAGGATCACGGCAGAAATGTTATCGAATGTCATCAAGTTCAGCGGCTATCCACCGATCCGACCACTACGTCGGTGAAGTAACTCTTTCTTCGCTCTCCTTGGAGATGGGTGGAGAGTGGACAACTAACTCTTCTATTTGGCGGTAAGGAATAGTCCCTTTACCTGCAACTCCCGCAACACCGCATCGTTGTACATGCAATGATACTTTCTCCAGGAGTTTCCCCCAAAATGAGCGGTTTATTCTTCTAACCTCCGGTAAGAAAAGAGCTTGTCTCCTGTGTGCAAATGGAAATGTCCCTGCTGATGTCTCCTCTGTCGTTCCATGGCTCACGGTCTGGTCACTTCTAACCCAGCTGTGCCCGGGGGAAGGCTCCCCCTCCCTGTTCCCCGTTCCTGCGGAACGGGGCCAGGGGCTCCCCCAGCCACAGCCGGGGAAGTGGCACAGACCTTCCGCAGTCACTCAGAAGAGACATCAGCAAAGGCCAAAAGGGGAAGCTGCGAAACAACGAGCATCTGAGCAACCGATCTTCACTCTCTCAGCCTTGCTAGGGCCTGCATGAAGATATGGCGCTAACTAAACAGGAATCCTGCCAATAGATGCCGCGAATCATGCGCGTTGTGGAGTAGCTTCCCCGTGGCCCATATGTCTCTTAAATCTTTTTGGGGAAACTCCTGTACTTTCTCCCGTTGCATAATTCTGCCCAAGCATGATAGATAGCGATCATGAAAATGTGCAGGAGGGTGGTGTGGCACGCTTCGAGGGGAAAGTAGCCCTGGTCACCGGTGCGGGCTCCGGTATCGGCAGAGCCATTTCACTGGCCTTTGCCAATGAAGGCTCACGAGTGGTGGTGGCGGATATGGACGCTACTACTGGTAAGGAGACGGCCCAGGCGATCACGGAGGCCGGCGCTGAGGCAATCTTTCTGCAGGCTGATGTTGGCAAGAAAGAGCAGGTGAAAGCCATGGTCCAAAAGGCCGTGGCCACCTATGGCCGCCTTGACTGTGCTTGTAACAATGCCGGTGTCGCTGGAACCATGGCACGGCTCGCCGACTGCAGTGAAGAGAACTGGGACCGCACCATACGGATAAATCTCAAATCCGTATGGTTGTCCATGAAGTACGAGATTCTCCAAATGCTCAATCAAGGGCAGGGGGTGATAGTCAATACCTCTTCTGCCGCAGGGTTGGTGGGGCTGCAAGGGTGGTCTCCTTACGTGGCCAGTAAACATGGGGTAATCGGCCTGACGAGATCGGCGGCCCTGGAGTACGCCCAGGCCAACATCCGAGTCAACGCCGTATGTCCCAGCATAATCAACACGGGGATGGCCGAATCTTTCACCGGGGGAGATCAGCGAGTGGAAGCTTATATCCTGGGGCAGCAGGCCTTACGCCGTATGGGAACACCAGAGGAAGTGGCTGCTGCGGTTTTGTGGCTTTGTTCGGAGGAAGCATCTTTCATTACCGGGCACGCCCTGACGGTCGACGGAGGTCTCCTGGCTCATTGAGAGAAAGGCCTGTGAATTCTAGATGGCAATCTCTTGCCAAGCGGTGCGCTCTGCCCCTTATTTGCCTCTCCCCTCCACCGACTCCTTGCGAAAGCTTAAAGAGACGAAAGTGTTGAATGACAACTCAGGTGGGAACAGAGCCACTCGGTCACCTTCACCTATTGCTGTATCCAAGGTGGCGCCCCTTCCATTTACCATAATCATTTTTACCCTGTCGTTCGGGAGGCCAAGGCCCGCTAGCAGGTCTTCAACCTGCGATCCGGGGCTGAGCTCCACTGAAAATTCCTGGTGCCCCTCCCCCGCTTCTTTTCTCAAATCTCCACCCAAAAGAACGGTTATGCGAATGATTGCCTCCACAGGTAAGATTAGTCCTCTTGTCGAAGCGTAAAAGTTCCAGCGAGTTTTTGCCGGCGATACTCAATTAATAAAGGGGGCCAAGGGCCCCCTGCTCATCAGTCAAGTGTGGTTCCTCTTAGAAGTCAAGCACCCCGTCCAGTTCCTCATCGGTCACATCAAAAATCACATTGTGCGGCGTCAAGGGCTCTTTCTTGAAAAACTCAGGTAATCGGTTGTCAGAACTTGTGAAACCGGCAGCCTGATTGAAGTCTAATTCCGTCTTCAGTATTTGTTTGCCGTATTCCATCACGTCGTCCAGGGTTAGATCCAAACCGTATTGCGCATTCAACATCTTGGGGATGGCTTCCAGGCCACTGGGAATATCCAAAGCGGCAAAGGCGATGAATACACAGAGTCCTGCGGCGTCTACACCTGCGGTGGCGATCTGGAGATTTCTGGAAAGCTCAGCCTGCCCCTCGGGTTTGAGAGGATCCACGAAGCCACCCACCTTCAATATGTTGGTGGCCACGGCGTACCCGGCTGTGTGGTCCGCACCCATGGGGGTGGTGGCATAGGTTACTCCAATACCTTTTACGGCCCGTGGGTCGTAAGCTGGAAGGGACTGGCGTTTTACTACCGGTACGTGGGACACTCCAAAGGCCTGTCCGGTGACCGCCGTGCCGTTACCCAGTATCCGCCCCAGAGGGGTGCCCTTGCCGATCTCGTGAATGAGTTCGATGGCACCGCCAGCGTCACCAAAACCTTTTACCCCGGCATGCATTGCCACTGCAACTGCACAACCCGTCTCGATTGTATCCAGACCGTAGTCATCGCAAAGCCTGTCAATCTGGGCTATTGCATCCAGATCGTCGATACCGCAATTTGCTCCATTGGCCCAAATAGTTTCGTACTCCAGGGCGGAGGTCACATACTTCTTGTCCTTGTCAACGAACTCGTTGGAGCATTGAATAATACAGGTGGAGCAGCCCGAATGGGTTGTGTTTCCCCCACGCTTCTCGATGACATCGTGCATGGTCTCGCCACTGATTTTCCCTGCTCCTTCGAACCGCCCCTCGGTGAAATTGCGGGTGGGAAGGCCCCCGGCCTCGTTGAGTATGCTGGTGAGCACATTGGTTCCGTACACGGCCAACCCGCCCCCCGGCTTGGTTACCGGGTGTTCCCGCAGGGCATCCCTGAAAACGCCAGCCGCCTCTTTAAAGGCCTCCTTATCGCTATAGGTGACACCGGAAGCCCCTTGGTCATCTACCACAATGGCCTTTATCCCCTTGGAGCCCATGACCGCACCCATGCCGCCGCGGCCTGCATGACGGGAGGGCGTTCCATTGGTGTTGGTCACTGCCACTGAGGCCGCTGAGAGCTTCATTTCTCCTGCCGGTCCAATTGAAACGATCCCGACTTTCTTGCCGTACTTGTCCTGTAGCTTGGCCACTAGATCATAATTCTTCAGTCCTTTGAATTCATCTGCGGGCAACAGTTTCGCCCCATCCTTGTTAACCAGTAGACAGAAAAGCTTGCCTTCCGCAGCCTGCCCCTCCAGTACCACCCCGGCAATTTGCAGTTTGCCGAGCTTTATGGCCACATTGCCCCCCACATTGCTTTCTTTTATTCCTCCGGTAAGGGGACTCTTACCGCCAACGGAGAGGCGTCCCGAGTTGGGGCAGATGGAGCCGGCCAGAAGTCCTGCCGCTATTACTAATTTGTTATCGGGAGCCAGCGGATGGCAAAGCGGCGGCACTTCGCGAGCCACTATGGTTGAGGTAAGACCCCTGCCTCCAAGGAGAGCGTATTCCTGGGCAAGATCCTCAACCTGAACTTTTCCCTGGGTCATGTCAACACGGATTAATTTCCTCATAGCAATATCCCCTTTATGCTTGTCTGGGTTTTTGGCCAATTGCAGTTGCCGGCTAATTCCGATAAAGATTGTATGAAACTTTTTCTTATTTTATGGACAATGGACCGGAAGCTGTCAAGAGAAACCTTAGGGGTTGGTCCCTTTATCCCCTCCAGCCATGGGAGGGAAAAAATCTAGGGATAA
>JARRNM010000013.1:0-71480 GCA_037384945.1 Deltaproteobacteria bacterium | reverse complement strand
GATCGGTTGCTCAGCTGCTCGCCCTCGGATTATTCCAACAATACCATCCTGCCAGTCGGGGACGGAACTCCCGCTACCAAATAGAAGAGAGAAGTTTACCAGCAGCATGCCAAACAATGCTCCAGCCCGGGCCAGGTCGTATCCTACAATGCGATTGTTCGGCGGTAGAGTTCCACAAGGAGGCTGCATATTCGGTTCCATTGCTCCGGCTCATGGTTCTTTAAATAAGTTTGCCTTTCTATGAGCACTACTCATGCCAAAATTTAATATATTGAAGTTATTAATAAATATTCTTTAATCTACTATTTAGCGGAACTGCTGGTTATGGAAAAATTGACAGGGAAGGACATTTGAACTGAACGGAATGGAGTATCTGTTTGCTAGAGGCTTAGACTCAGAATATAATTCGTATTTAGGAATTATGAATTCCGATAAAATTCAAATAGGTCTCGTAAGTTCCGCTTGTGAAGTTACGTTGAAAACTCAGCGGCTTATCTCATACAGTGCAAATCTCACCGGCAAAGCTGGTAGGGTTCTCACCTCAATACCGGAACACAAAGTTCCGATATTTTTATTGTTTTAGCAGAATAAAACAATAAATATCAATATGTTGACATAATGGCACGGCCATTGCGAGAAGAAATCAGCAGGGAAACAACTCCATGCAGGTCAAGGGGAGAGTGGCCTGTCACTGGTCTGGGGTGCAGCACGGGTATTACCAACAGGCCAGAACAAGCAGGGTAACAGTTCAGTAATGGTGAGAAGCCACGCCGTTGAGGGCGTGGTTTCTTTTTGCCTTCGCACCACTCAGGAAAGGAAACGAAATCAGCGGCGTACTTGAGCTGGACATTGGTCGTCTTGTGTATTAAAAAACTATTTTCAGAACAACTAAGACCAATTCGCCTCAGGCGGAGCGAACCTGTTCATCACCCCTGGAGATGGACGCATCAAGGGAAGATTCCCAAAGCCCCTTTTGGAGGCAGCTTAAAGCCAGGTTTTTTGAGCCCGGATTCTTTATTGATCTAAAATAACCACTTGAAGGAGGTAGCTATGTTAAGAAAAACTACTTACAAACTGCGCATTACCAGAAGAGAAGCCCTTAGCGTTCATGACGAGCCGGATCATACCTTGATGCTGGTGGAAATGGAGGGAGAGCCCATAGATTATAAGCCAGGAGTGGCCGGAGAATTCATCTCCCGCCGCAGCGTCAACTTCCATGACCGCACTAAGGGATCAGGGTCCATGCAGGGCTATGCCATGACCCACTTCCAATACGGCTCAGTGTACAGCCGCTTCGAAGGCCAACGGGATGGGAAGAGCAAAACCACCAAGGGCACCTGGAAGACTTACAGGGGCACGGGCAAACTGGCCACCATCAAAGGAGAGGGAACCTTCACCGTAACCGCCGGACAAGCTGCAAACGAATTCATCCTAGACATGGAGGGTGAGTACGAACTCTAGCCGAGTCCGTTTTTGAACAGGAAGGGAGCACGACGAAGGTTGTCGCCGCGCTCCGCCCTTAGATTAGTTCGGGTTCTGTCAGGTAGGATGATGAAAAGACATTATAGGTCAATCCTCGTCGCCTTAGTCTTACTCTGCACAGTAAGGCCCGAGGTAAGGGCCCAATCTGCTTGTGGCGAATCAGCGGTGGAGATCTTCAAAAAGGTTTCTCCCTCGGTGGTATTCATTTCGGCGATTTCCTTCGATCCTTTCAAAACCAAGGATCGTTTGTCTACCTCTGTGGGCTCGGGTTTCATTATCAGCAAGGAAGGAGTCATCCTTACCAACTCCCACCTTGTCTTCGGTCACCAAACCATTGAGGTAATCCTGGACGACGGCTTTAGCACCCGGGCTGAACTTGTTGGGGTGGATCCATTTCTCGATTTGGCCCTACTGCGGATTTCACTGCCGGGGAAAAACCTTCCTGTGGCAATCTTGGGTGACTCTAGCAAGGTTCAGACCGGGGAGGACATTTTGGCCATCGGCAATCCCTTTGGCCTGGAACAGACTCTGACCAAGGGGATTATATCTGGGATCAACCGGACTCTTTCGGCCTCCCCTATGAGTTGGGAGCTCCCACTCATTCAAATCGACGCGGCGGTCAATCCCGGCAACTCCGGTGGGCCACTGGTGAACGGTTGTGGGGAGGTCATCGGCATCAATACGGCCATGCTTGGTGAGGGTGAGAACATCAATTTTGCTGTTCCCATAAACCTGGCCAAGAAGGTTCTCCCCCAACTTCTGACAAGGGGCAGGGTCATTCGTCCCTGGCTCGGAGTCGGCGGCAAGTTCATCAGCAAAGATCTGGGACAGATCATCAAACTCCCCCTGGTAGATGGCTTTATGGTGGAGACCGTTGAACCGGAGAGTCCTGCTGAGGAGGCGGGCCTGAATGAAGGGGATTTGCCCATCACCATTGCCGGCACCGAGTATCTTTTCGGTGGAGATATCATAGTTGCGATTAATGGTCGGCCCTTTACTGGCCGAGATGAATTGATCAGATTGGTGAGTTCATTCAAGGTGGGCGACAAAGTGCGGCTGCAGCTTTACTTCGAAGGAGAGACTAGGGAAGTGGAGATGCAACTTACGGAGCGGCCGCTCATGCTGGGTGACTTTTGATCGTGGCGAAAATTAGGAGAGCCGCCCGAGATATTTCCCCTGCTCCGCAACGAGGTGGAATCATTGGCAAGGAAAATAATCTGGATGGTAGTAGAGATGGAGGTGATGAATGGGTTCTAGCGGTGGACTGGTAAAGAGCAAGGTCATTTACCTTTTTTTGATGATGATCATTATGATGAGCCTGGTCACCTGCGCCAAGCACAAAACTTATTGGCTCTATCTCCGTCCGCATCCAGAGGGGAAGCAAGGGGTGACCACGAAACTCACCATTGGCCTTTTGCCCTTCAAGGACGCGCGGATTTCCCCCGAAAAGTTGGGGGCCCGCATCCTTCGTGACGGAACAGAAGAGCCCATCCGTCTGGAATCACCCTCTGCCTCTGAAGACTTGACTAACATACTGCGCCGCTCCCTCGAGGCGAGGAATATTTCCGTGGTGACAATTCCAGCTTGGGTTCCAGCGGTAGAAAATCTCCAAGATCTGCCGCCAGAGGTGGATATCGCCATAGCAGGAAAGATAGAAGCCATGGAAGTAGAAGCGCGGTCGTCTATGTTGGAGACCAAACTTCGATGCAGGGTGAAACTCTCGGCCCAGTTGGGGTTCAAGGCTCAGGGGAAAGTGGTGACAGAAACCATTGAGGTTCGCCCCGAGGAGACCGTAGTGTTTTTTGAGCGCCAAAAGGTGGAGGAGATCCTCAATGAAGCGGTGGCCTCGGCTCTCAATCGGTTAATTGAAAAGGCTTTGGCATCCTCGAGTTGAGAGCTTGCGTCAAGTCGAACCACCGAGGCAAGACCAATCGGGGAGTTAATCCTAGAGGCGAAGTTGAAGGTGGGGACTTTTGCCTCTCTAAGCGAATCATGGAAAATCTCGCTTACATATTCTCCAGGGTCGAAGACAAAAAGCGTGACTATGCCCAATATGATTTTTCCAATCAGCAGGACAGCGCCCTGAAAACCTTTTTCGACCTGGCCCAAGAGTTCGAGTCTCTGGAAGACCTGTACCTAGTCTGCGTGGCGGTGGTTAAGGCCCACTTCGGACTTGATACCTATCTTTACATGGTGGATAGTAAAAGAGAAGTGCTGGTCTTGGTCTGCACCAGCAAGAGAGGATACCAGGGTTCACCCGACAAGCTACCACCTGCAACCATCGAGCTGAGAAACGAGGCATACCTCGACAATCACTCCTTGTTCACCCCCATATTCGGCAAAACAGTGCCAAAGGATGTGGGTGGTACCGCAAAAAAACAAGAACTTCTCGGGGTGCTACAGGTGACTCCTGCAAGTGCTCTCAGCGAGAGCGAAAAATTCTACTTCCAGAAATTTGCCAACCGCATCGGCTATGCCATTTACAACAGAATTTTGAAACAAAGAAATGTCGAACATTTGAAGTTCATCGAATCACTTGTTGCCGATATCGAACACAACGTTATTGTGCCCAATATGGCCTTTCGCCTCTTCCTCAGACGGTTGGAGGCCAAGATCCTCAAAAACCGTGAGATCGAAAGCGTGCTCAAGGAGAAATACTCCGAGCTTGCTCAAGATGGCACGGTCGACCATGTCTGGCAGGATCGGATAATGGCAGAACTGCACGAGGTGAACCGTGGGCTAGAGGAAGAATACTCTAACATTGAAAGACACAACCGTAACATTAGTCTTTTCGTGGAAAGTCTGTTTCGCCGGAGTCACTTTAAAGAAGGTCGCTTTGTTCCCCAGAAGCGTCTGTGCAAGTTCAAAGAGGAGATCATTGATCCACAGCTGGAGAGGTTTAGGGAACGCTTCCACTCAAGGGGCATTGCCATAGATGAACATCTAGGGGGAGTGCCCTATGAGTCCTTGGTGGCGGTGGCAGATGTAGGGCTTATCTCCCAAGTTTATGCCAACCTGTTTTCCAATGCCTTGAAATACACCGGGGCCACTGATGATTGGGAGGGAAACCCGAGAAAGTTTATCGCCTTTGGACAAGAAATCCTAAAAGACTATTTTGGTCCGGGCAACGATGGGATAAAATTCAACGTATTCAGCACTGGACCGCCTATCCCCCCAGATGAGCGCGAACGCATTTTCGAAGAGGGATATAGAGGAGCTGATGCTGGTGGTGTGCCCGGTACCGGTCACGGACTAAGTTTCGTCAAGCGGGCGGTGGAAATGCATGATGGCGTGGTAGGTTATGAGCCCGCTCGGTTTGGTAATAATTTCTATTTCATCTTACCTAAATAACTCTGTCATAATCTTCCACCTCTGCAGAGACCCCAGGGCAAAAAGAGCATAGGGCATAGCGTTCGCAGACAGTATCTAACTCTAGCCCGGATGTTCCATGAATCACTTGCTGCGACCGAGGATGCGGCCGTCCTTCCGGGTGTCCTCGGGTGTCGCACCCTGCGACGTACCGTTCAGGTACGGTTCGGGTCCAATCCCGCGGTACCGCGGGACGGCTGCCCGGTGGCACGACCATCTTCACGGTCTCGCGACAGCAATTCATGAAACATCCGGGCTATGCGGTTAGCACCATGCGCCAGACGGTTAATTAGCCCGCCTTTACTTCAATTCGCCTAGGCTTTGCCTTTTCCGCTTTGGGCAGAACCAACCTGAGAACGCCGTCCTTCATGGAGGCAGTGATTTTGTTTTGATCGATGCGGTCGGAGAGAGTGAAATGGCGGTGGAATCTTCCAGTATTATACTCTCGGAGCAGGTATCTTTCCTTCTCTGATCCCTGATCCTCAACCTCGCCGGATATCTTCAATTCGTTATTCTGCAGGTCAATGGTTACGTCATCACTGGCAACACCGGGCATGTCCGCAAGCACGGTAATATTTCCCTCTGATTCAAAGATATCCACCATGGGGGTAAAAACCAAGCCCGACCGGGTGTGTTCGGATTCCCTTTGCAGTTCTTGTTTTTTTCTGACCTGTAACTCCTTGTCTGCCATGGTAATCACCTCCTCTGCTATCCTGAGCTCAAAGTTGGCTTATTCGGACTTCACTGTGATTTTACGGGGCCTTGCCTCCTCAGCCTTGGGTAAGGTTACGGTAAGCACACCATTTTTACATACTGCCGTGACTCCGCCGGAATCTACCGGAGCAGGCAGGGAGATAATACGCCTGAAATTCCCTTCCTCCCGTTCCTTGCGATGGTAAGAAACTTTTTCTCCCTCTGCGGCAATCTTCCTCCCCCCTTTGAGGATGAGATTGTTTTCTTTAGTGGTGATCTCGATATCTTCGGGGACCACTCCAGGCAACTCCGCCCTAACATAGAGGTTGTGCTCATCTTCAGACATGTTGAGCGCTGGGAATACGCCAGCAGCAGGTGCGAGTCCCCTCCCTTCGGTAAAAGTACTGTAGAATCTGTCCATCTCCCTTCTGAGACGATCCATCTCACTGAAGGGATCACGATGCCAGCCAAAAAGTCCAGGTTTCCATCTTACTACTGCCATGGTTTATCCCTCCTTTCGCAATCCTTTGTTGAGTTACTCTTTTTTCCCAACCGTACTCCTCTCAAGGAGCAATCATAGTTTGATGTGAGCAAAAATTAAGCAGCCTATTTAGTCTTGTCAAGTGGTTCGAAATATCTTTTTATCGGAGTCATTCGGATCATAGATAGAAGAAAATCTAAAGTGTGCCAACTAAGTGCAGGAGGTGATTTACCTGGATTCCCAAGAGTAAATATATGAGCACAATCTACCTGCTGAAATGGGAAAGAAAATCCATTGTCCGGGATTGACCAGGGTCTGGCAAAAAGTCAATTTTTTTAGATAAGATCAAACATTTTACCCGGAGATCCGACAAAGCAACTGCTGAGACTCCTTTCGGCCAGAAAGGGCACAGAGAAGACAAAGTGATTATCATATAATACTGAAGATTTTGATTTTCGCCTTGGCGCGGCTGGTGGTGACAAAACATCGGCAAGTATCTTCAAGTATCAACGGTTTTGGAGTGACACCCCTCTGAGTTCAGATGCAAAAGGAGATGAGAGATATGGCGAAAGGAGAAATAACCGTTTATGGCGCCTACTGGTGCCCAGATTGCCGGCAAAGCAAGCAGTTTCTAGGGGAACAGGCCTGCCGGTCTGACTGCAGCCGTTTACACGGCTCGAGAGTTCATCGATACCCTGGTGATAGAACGGGCTGCCTTCGGAGGACAGGCTGCAGGCACGGAAAAACTGGACAATATGCCCGGCTTTCCAGACGGGGTGGCTGGTATGGAATTCTCTCAACGGTTGCGTCAACAAGCGGAACGCTTTGGGGTGGAGTTACTTCAGGCGCAGGAGGTGGATCGCGTTCATAGTCATGAAAACTACCATTGCGTGCAAACCGGAGACGGTTCCGAGTATAGCGGTCGCGCCCTGCTCATTACCACGGGAAGCCGCTACCGAAGACTGAATGTGCCCGGTGAAAGCGAATTCATGGGAGCCGGTGTGCATTTTTGTGCCACCTGCGATGGCCCCTTTTATAAAGGAAAGAGTGTTGCAGTGGTGGGTGGTGGTAACAGCGCCACCGAGGAGAGCCTTTTATTGACCAAATTTGCCGAAAGGGTGACCTTGCTGGTGAGAAGCGGCCAGTTCAAGGCCACCCAGATCATTCAGGAGAGTGTTTTGAGCCATCCCAGAATTGATGTGCTCTGGCATACAGAAGTAAAAGAATTTCTGGGTGAGGGCTCCCGGTTAAAGAAGCTCAGAATAGCGAACAATCAAAATGGTGTGGAAGAGGATCTGCCTATAGATGGAGCCTTTATTTTTATTGGTCTGGAGCCGAACACTGGCTTTCTCACCGGAAGCGGTGTGATCTTGGATCAATGGGGTTTCATCGTAACAGGCCATGATCTGGTTCACAGTGGCAAACGACCCAAGGGTTACGAAAAGCGAGATCCTCATCTACTGGAGACCAGTGTGCCTGGTATCTTTGCTGCCGGTGATGTGCGGGACAGAAGCACCAAGCAGGTGGCTAGTGCTGCCGGTGAGGGGGCCAGTGCAGCCCTGATGATTCGGGAGCATTTGAAAACTGTTTAGAGGAATTATTCTTTAACCGTAGAGAAAACCAGGTCCTCTGGGCCAGGTCAAACTCAAGGGCTTTGCCTTTAAATAAGCTACATTGGAGTAGTGGAGCAAATATCATTTATGATTTTGGATTGTTGATTGCAGAATGAAGCTTCATGCATCTCGTGCCGGTGAGTTCTGAGCTCTTAAATCTGAAATCTTCATTCTAAAATTTAAAATCGCTGGACTCCATTACTCCGGCAGGCTACCGCATCTCACCTCTTATATCTCCCTGGGCGGATTAGCCTAGACTGAAGGGGAACAATAGATGGCTAAGAGCAAAAGAGAAAGATTGCTTGAGGAAATTGAGGAACTGAAAGCGAGGCTTCGCGATAGAGAAACTGCTTTGCCGGCTCATTCTGTTCGACCGCACCAGGTTCAAGAGATCGAAGAACTTGAGGAAACAATCGCCGGGTTAGAAAAAATGCTGGGTGAGATTACATCGTGACTTCGAGGCCTTCTTCCTGCAGCAGTGGGATAATATCATAGGCCGGTAGAGGTGGGCTGAACAGGTATCCTTGAATGGTGTCACATCCTCGCTCGCGCAAAAATTCCAGCTGCGCTTCAGTCTCTACTCCCACTGCCACAACTTCCAGGTTCAGGCTGTGTGCCATGGCAATGGTGGCGGCAACAATCGCGGCATTATCACCATTTTCGGGAATATTCTTTATGAAGGATCGATCTATCTTCAAGACATCCAGAGGGACGTTCCTTAGATGGTGCAGGGATGAATAACCAGTGCCAAAATCATCAGCGGCTATCCTAACACCTATATCCTTTAGATCCCGCAAAACTTTAACCGCGTCTTCTTCTTGAATTAAGGAGCTTTCCGGAAGTTCAATCTCCAAAAAAGATGGGTCCGCCCCGGTGTCGCTTAAGACCTCAGCGATCAGATCTGCCAGTTTTTGCTCTTTTAACAGGAGACTGGACAGATTCACGGACATGCGCATTTCTGTCATCCCGGCCTCTCTCCAGGCCAGATTTTGCTGGCAGGCGGTCTGAAGCACCCACTTGCTCACAGATTCAATGAGACCGCTTTCTTCAGCCAGCGGTATGATGTCTGCTGGAGGCACCACACCTAAATTTGCATGCTGCCAGCGTATAAGAGCCTCAGTACCGATGATCGATCTTGTGTCAATGGACAGTTGTGGTTGATAGTAAAGAATCAGCTCCTTAGCCTCCAGGGCCTTGTAGAGGTCCGCTTTGAGTGTAACCCTCTCGGAGGTGCCACCCTGGATAGAGTCTGCATAAAACTGGTAATTGTTTCTACCCAAGTTCTTCGCATGATACATTGCTTTATCGGCATTTTTTATCAAAGTCTCACCGTCTTGCCCGTCAGCAGGAAAGAGGCTGATGCCAATGCTGGTGGTAATAAATATTTTGTGAGAATCCAAAACAAAAGCGTCGGAAAGTGTATAAAGAATGCGTCTGGCTACCTTAGCCGCGTCTTGCGCTTTCTTGATATTAGTAAGGAGCAAGACAAACTCGTCTCCACCGAAGCGGGCTATATTTGTGTTGCATATGTCTTCGACATTGCGGGCGAGAATGTCGCTCTTACGTATTATCCTTATTAAGCGTTCTCCCACAGCGTTTAACAGAGTGTCACCCAAGTGATGGCCAAGTGTATCATTAACCCGCTTAAAATGATCGAGATCCAAGAATAGCGCGGCAACGAGAGTATTATTGCGTCTGGCATAAGCCAGGGTTTGATTCATGTGTTCATTAAACATCAGCCGGTTAGGCAAACCGGTCAGACAATCATAGAAGGCCAGAAAGCGCATCTCTTCTTCTGTCCGCTTGCGGGCCGTAATATCAGTAAGAAAATGAAGAGTTGCGGGGTTGCCATCCCAGTCTATGAGGACACCCTTTGCCTCCACCCATCTGAAATTCCCATCATTCGACAGGAGGCGAAAAGAAAGGGCCGGGCAGGCTCTTCTGCCCAAGAGGATTCTGTCTTGGTACTCATGAAACTCGTCCTTGTCTTCCCCGTGGAGAAATTCCACAAAGCGGGTGGACCTTAGCTTTTTCTCTGGATAATCAAAGAGCTCAGAAGCTCTCGGATTATAGAATGTGAGAATTTCGTCCTGGATGACCAGAATGGCGTCGTTGGCATTTTCAACCAGCAGGCGGTATTTCTCTTCCGACTGCATCAAGTTGTCATAAAGCTTCTTTGATTCAAGAACAGAATTGATCTTCGCCTTCAATTCCGGCATGTAGTAAGGTCTTGAGATGTAAGATATTGCCCCGGCTTCAAAGCTCTTTACTATGTCTTCTCTTTCCTCGGCCACCGTCCCCACTATAATGGGAATATGCCGGGTGCTTTTGTCCTTTTTCAGTATTTTTATAGCCTCGATGCCGTTCATTCTTGGCATCTTCAGATCCATGACAATGACATCTGGTTTCAGGCTGCGACTCTCGCTAACCGCCTGGTCACCGCTGGTAACACAAATTACTTTGAACCCGTCTGCTTCGAGCTGAGTGTAAACCAGATCTCTGATCTCGTTGTCGTTCTCAGCCACCAAAACTACATTGGACTTTTCCACTGGATCACAACCCTTGTTTAATAGTCCATCTTCTCGGTGTGATTTCATCTCACTGAGGATAAGCACATCCTGTGCCAAGTCTAATGGAGAGATTGGCCGATCAGGCCTGTCTGAGAAGGTTTATTGGCGGGTTTATTTGATCGAAGAGAAACTGGTCCTCTGAGCCAGGTGAAAACTGAAGGCTTTGCCGTTAAAGATCGTAAGCTCTATTGGAGTACTGGAGTAGTGGAGTATCCGAAAATTCCACAGAAGAAGGACTAAGGTTTCAGTGTTCAGGTTTCAGGTGTCAGGGAGGAGAAACACAAAGGCTGACACCTGACACCCGACACCTAAAACCCTAAGATTTGGTGCTTGGAGTTTGGGATTTCATAGGTTCCATTACTCCAGCAGAGTCCCTCACGAGGATAGACCAGTTCCGGGGATGCCCGAAACCTGGTCCTCAGGAGTCGGATTCTTTACTTGATCCATAAATCCGCAATCCTAAATCGGAAGGGAATGTTCTAAAATCAACAAATAACTGCTGTTTTTCCACTCCAAAAGTCTCCGGGCTAATCCAGATTAACAGTGAGGTAGAGGTCGCCGTTCCCATCGGCCCTTCCTTTGCCTTTGAGGCGCAATCGGCGTCCAGAGTGAGTCCCAGGTGGTATTTTTACCTTTAACTTTTCCTGTCCTCGTCCCCGATCGATGGAGATTGTTACCCAGGTGCCGCGCTCGGCCTCTGTAGTAGGAATGGTAAGATTATAGGTGAGATCTTGAGGTCTAAGGGTAGTGTTTTGTCTTCCTGCCGGCAGTTCTTTCTGGCTTCCCAGGAGTAAGTTACCAATTTTCTTTCCCAAGCGCTTTAACAATCCAAAAGGCTGAGTTTGTCGAGTCCCGAACCGCACAAGCTTGGAGCCCTGTTGAGGTCTTCCTATTTTCATTCGACGAAAACCAAAGGGACCCCAAAGGAAAAAGGTGCCAAAAAATACTCCACGGCCGCCAAAAAAGGTTTGATCAAAAAATTTTTGATCGAAACGGAAGCCGGCTTTTTCAAACTCACTGAAAAGATCTTGGAAAACACGGCTGAATCTTGGATCCTTGAAAAGATCCTGAAAAATTTCCTCCCGAGAATAGTGAAAGCCTCCGCCAGTCCTCCTCTCCTGAGCCCCGGTTCCGAGCCACCGATCGTACTCGGAGCGCTTGGCAGGGTCAATGAGAACGCCATAGGCTTCAGCAATCTCCTTGAAATGTTCCTCTGCTCTTGGATTACCTGGGTTACGGTCCGGGTGGTACTTAAGGGCTAATTTTCGATAAGACTTGCGAATCTGCTCATCAGAAGCATGGCGGTCCACTTCAAGAAGTTTATAATAGTCTTTCATGATTTTCCACTAGCCTAGAGCTTGGTGCATAGCGCACAGCGTCATTTATCATTTCTCATCGCGCATTTATCATTTTTTCATTGCAGTAAATTTTCAAGTAATTGTTTGATCTTCAAATGTACAACGAGTAATGAGAGAAGACTATGGTGAAATGTGAGATGGGGCTGAGCGCAAATCCAGCTCATTCCCCGTCAACCCACTTAGGAAGCTGCTCAGTCACCAGCCACTGAATGGTGTCCCTTGTCTGCCTGAAGGACTCCAAACTTTCCGAAAAAGGATCCATTACCTGCCAATGAACTATTTTGCCCTTGAAACCTGGAGGCATAAGGTTTTCCAAGGGATACCCCAGGAAATCCACAATCAGGTCAAAACTGTCGAGCTCCACCTCGGACAATCCTTTGGAATAAAGATCATGGGTGGAGACCCCCATCTCCTCAAGAACGGATGTTGTTTCTTCAGGCACATAGCCCAAAGCACTCAATCCGGCGGAAGCCGCCTCCAGGGCGTCATTCCAGTGGTACCTGGTCAGAGCTTCACCCATGATGCTTCGGCAGGCGTTACCATAACAGATAAAGAGTACGCTTTTTTTCATATCGTTTTCCGAGGAAGAGTGAGGAGATAATCAGCAATCATATATGCAAAATAAGCACTGTTTCGGGGTTCGCAAGGCTTCACTAACTTCCCGACCAGCCGCAACCAACGATGGAATTCTTCCTGCTACGAAAAAACTTTTCTCAAACGGGAGAAGAGCAGCTTAAGCTTCTCTTCAGCTCTCTTACCCTCGGAGAGAGAGCGAATTTTGGCGGACGGACTCACGAACTTTTGATCCAAGGGGTCGAGAGAAATAAAGAATTCCTCCAGTAACTTTAAAGCGGGGGCCGTTAAAAGTGTGGCAGGATCGAGGGAATTTTCTTCGACCAGCCGGAAGAAGCTATGAATATAGTCAACGTTGCCGATCAGCAATCCGTAAAGATACCAGTCATTCACAGTAGAGAGGATGATTTCTTTTGAAAATGGGCTCAGCTCCCGGTAAGAGCGGCAGTAGAAGCCCTGGCACGCCATAGCTCCGTGAAAAGAGAGGCCACGCCAGTCTGCGCCACCATTTCCGCGGGCAAGGGGGTGGAGCATGCAGCCCACCAGGGT
Source organism: Deltaproteobacteria bacterium (assembly GCA_037384945.1). Taxonomy (GTDB): domain Bacteria; phylum Desulfobacterota; class Syntrophobacteria; order BM002; family BM002; genus BM002. Next base: position 58,792 of record JARRNM010000013.1, on the reverse strand, counting down.
TTCTTCTTGATTTAAGAAGCCGACGAACTCACAAGAGTAGAAATCGGGATCGAAGAGCTGGGATTCTTTTTTGACTCTGTTCCTATCGGAGAAATGGAGAATAGCCTCCACAGTTCTCTCAGTTCTGGCGAACTCCTCGGTTCTGGCTTTTAGTCCACGGACCAGTTCAGCTCTACTCCTGTGGTAGCTATTATATAGTCCGCAACACCAGGCACATGACTTTCGTTTCTCTGGCTGACAAAGGTGAGGGCCAAAGTGCTGGGCGTTCAAGGTGATCCTCCAGAACGAATTTCAAATACTAGAGAGCGAGGTTTCAGTGTTCAGGTCTTTCATTTCTGAAACCTGACACCTGAAACCTGAGACCCAAAGCCCACAGTGGTGTCAGCTCAGAGCTAAATCCTCTGGGCCTGGTTTGTTTATTCCTCTTCTTGGGGAGGGAATAGTTTCCTGGCAATAATTACCCTTTGTTGGTTACCGTATTTACGGTCGAATTCCTCATGGCCGTCTTTCCAAAAAATGGCCTGGTAGGCTCCAGCCTCAGAACCATGTTTTAAGGCCTCGCCATGGTCGATCTTGCAGGATCCCGCACTCTCGATAACCCCAGGGTCACCAGTAATGTCCGCGCTCTCATCGAAGGCGCGCAACAAAACACAGCCACAATCAAAATAGGTAACGGCCATGCCGATTGCCCTGGGTTCTATTTGGTAAACTTCTTTGCTAAACACCCTTATGGCCTCGCCGTGTCTTTCTTCCAGTTCGGCTCCAATTTTTTCTCTTTCTTCGCTAGTCATTTATGCCACCTTTGCTGCTTCCTACAAAGAGCTTAGTAGTTTCAAAACCCACCTGCTATGCAGGTGGTATAGTTTAGCTTTGCTTATCAATTGATAATATCTGAATGGATTTGAGGAATGTCTGGCTGAGACATAAATCCTCCTTTATCCCCCTTTACTAAAGGGAAGGTGGGGGGATTTTGAAACGGACATTGCACTGACCTTTGCTGCTGTGAGCCCCCTATGGGGCGCCACGGTTTCGGGTCGGCTCATGGATCAAAGCCCTCCCGGCGTCGGGAGGGATGCTTTACTCGGGGAAATATACGGGTTGGAGCTGAAAAGTCAACCCGACTATCTTGCCATAGCGTAAGTAAGTTCAGGGAGTAGAGATAAAGGGGGAAGGGTTCTTTTGCGACTCAATACCCCCAAGGGCGACAGGACGACAAACAGATGGAAGTCGGTTGGAAGTGAGGGCAGACCGATCCGGCGACACTAGTCTTTAACTAGAAGTTTCACATTGTGGATAAGTTCTTCAGGCTCGATGGGCTTTTCCATGAAGATATCCGCATGAATCCAGTCCAAATCCTCATCCAGGGATCGGCCGTATCCCTTTTCCGCCGGTGGCCTGGCAGAAACAATGAGTATGGGCACTCCGAAAACACCATCGTTCTTTTTGATTTCGGTGGCAAAGTTTAGCCCCTCATCCATGGTTTCCATCATGATGTCTAGGATGAGCAGATCCGGTCGAGTGTCGACAAAAAGCTGGTAGCCTTTGCTTGTATCCAGAGCGGTGAAAACCTCATAGCCATACTGGGAGAGAATTTGGCTCAAGGCATCACAAATTTCCGGATCATCATCGATGATTACAATTCTTTTTGCACTCATTGATGGATCCCTCCTTGCCCAAAGTACAGGGCGTAATAATTTTACCAATGCCATGTTTTTCTCTGGGGTAACACAACTTATGGTTATGCAGGTGGGTTAGACAAATAGGGCTATTGTTGAGGCAAAAGGCAAGCCCCAGGAAGAGAAAAACCAAACAGCGCAGTGAATGCAGCTTAACATAAACAAGGTTCCCTCTGTCAAGTTAAAAAACCACGATCATGATAGGGAATGGCAAATTCAAAAGACCATCCCCACCAAAAATAGCCACCAGGCAATAGCCAGGAAAATCATCACAGTCATATCTTTCGGTGTTGGCGAGGGTATCATCAAACTACTCTCCTAGTGTCCCCTTGTGGGTAACAAAAAACCAACATTGGACAAACTTATACAACTAATTGGAATTGTGTTGCTTTTTTAGGTCGATCTGGGCGATTCTAAAGATATACTAGGCAAGAAGTATGCCCGGAAGGGCGGCCAAACCCACGGTCGCAGTCACGCCAGGGTGTGAATTCATGAAACATCCGGGCTAGTTTAACCCCTTGAAAGTAACTATGTTAAAGAGATGAAGAGGGACTGCAAAGACCAAATGACGGAAGGGGCAGCGAAATTGATCGAGGACTTCCACAGAGTTCAGGAGGAATGCAGGGACATACTTAAGATTTGCCGGGAGAACCCCGAGGAATATGCTGAACTCCTAGGAAACCTCGAGTGGTTGTGTGGGGAGTGGGAAGAGTGAAAACATGGTGAAGGATAAGCAGAATATGCGCTGCTGGAAAAGCTGAGGTCGATTTTGCCGGTTGGGTGGTCAAGTCGCAGGGAAAAACAGTTTACTTTTTATCTCTGATAGTGTAAATAGTCAAAGCCAAGGCAATAATCTGTAATTACTATATTTTTGGATTAAATACGATGCCTGGGGAAAGTACAAATATGCTAGCATACGAGGAAAATCCCGGAAAAGTGGAACGGGCTGACCTGGTTGTCGGCTTATCCTCTCATACCAATGCAGGGAACATCGCCCTGTCAACTGAGCAAGCTGCCAAAGGTCTCGTAGATCATTTTGGTGAGAAAAGTTCGGTGATTATCAATTGCGATAATCACTCCGAGGATGGAACCAAAGAAGCATTTCTAATATACCTGTCAACACCCCCGGGAGTGGTCGGGCGAGGCTATAACCTAAGAAATCTTACAGCCAAGGCAGTTGAACTACAGGCGCAAGCGGTGATAGCAGTGGACGCAGGGGTGGAGAGTATTACTCCCATGTGGATCAAAAACCTCGGAGAGCCCATTTTCGCCGGATTCGGTTTTGTAGCCCCATTGTACGTGAGGCACAAGTACAATGATGCCATGGCAAACGGCATAGTTTATCCGATGACACGAGCTCTCTATGGTCGCCGGGTGCGGCAGCCCATCGGTGGCGATTTTGCCTTTGATGCAGTGATGGCTGAGACTTATCTCAACCATCCCAGCTGGAATGATCGAGTGGCTCAATATGGGGTTGATATCTGGATGACCACTCTAGCCATGTGTCAAGGCGTCCCAATCTGTCAGGCCTTTGTAGGTAAACCGAGAGTCTCCCAGAATAACGGAAATGGTGTTGCCTCTGAGCCGACTTTCTCTCAAGTGGTGGGTACCGTTCTTGATCTGATGATCCGTTTTCAGGATGTCTGGGAAAGAGTAAAGTGGAGTAAGCCCACGGCAATATACGGTTTCGGCATGGGTGAAGTAGAAACGCCCCCACCAATTGAGATCTTGCAGGACGAACTTCACCGAGCTTTTGTTGAGGGCTTTAGCCAATATAAAGACTTATGGGAAACCTTTTTGCCAAACAACATCAATAATAAGCTGGGGGAAATCAAGGAGCTGCCTCAGGCGCATTTTAGCTTTCCTTCGGAAATCTGGGCTCGCCTACTTTATAGTTGCTCGGTGGCCTATAAGAATGAAGTGGTGGGAAGGGATGTGCTGCTGAAATCACTATTGCCTCTCTTTGTTGGTAAGACGCTGTCGTTGATCAAGAAAACCGAAAGAATGTCCATCCAGCAGGCAGAGGAATACATCGAAAACGAATGTATGATATTCGAGGAGGCCAAGCCTTATTTGCTCAATCAGTGGCTAAACGCTCAATAAATAGATTAACCGCTCGATTCAAGAACTGCTCAGGCAGTTTGGAGGATTAAATTATGGCCAAGATACTAGTTGTTGATGATGAAGAGCACATCAGGTTGCTCTACTCCGAGGAGCTTAAAGAAGAAGGGTACGACGTTATAACGGCAGAAGGGGGGCATCGATTACTGGAACGGATTGAACAGGAAAAGCCTGATTTGGTCGTCCTTGATATAAAGATGGTGGACTACAACGGTTTGGATTTATTGCAGGATATCCGTAACAAGTTCTACGATTTGCCGGTTATACTCTCCACTGCCTACGACACCTTTAAGGAGGACATGAAATCCATTGCCGCCGATTTTTATGTGGTGAAATCTTTCGATCTGACTGAACTAAAAAAGAAGATTCAAATGGCTCTAGAGGCGAGCGGTGCCTCCTAAAAGAACCGTGGTTGCCTCTATTCCTTTCTCCATGGACCTAAGACAATTCCCGCAATGATGTCAGCGCAATATTCAGCAAATTCTTCATCATTTTTTACAAAAAAATCTTCTCCGTTCTTAACCTTTACTTTAGCTAAGAGATTTTGTTTCGGCCCATAAATATTAATATCGGCACTTATGTATTGTTCCCATCGGCATAAAGACTCGATACGAATATAACCAGAAGTAGAATTTGGCTTTTTTACAATTTCAATTTTGTGTTTATTAACCAGACTACTAGCTATGGCGTCAAGTAATTGAACATCGCACCTTAATAGTACAGACTTTCTCGATTTTATCTCACCCACTTCTTCACTATCCAAGGCCTTTTCGAATATTTCCATTTCACCCGACAAACAAAGATACCAGGTCTTAGTTGCCTTAATATCATTATACTCTCGTGTAGAAATCTGGTGACTGGCACAACTTAGAAACAGAAAAATCGGAAGTAACACCATGAGATCCATGTATTTCATGGAGAAAACTTGCCCATCCCCCTGTCCTCCGTCATCTGTCCTCTGTCGTCTGTCGTCTCTACACTGTTTTCTGCCAGCTGCCCGTTGCCTGCTTCCAGCTGAAACCTCTTGCTCCATGCTCTTTGCCCTATGCTCTATGATCCATGCCGTCCCATCTAATGCATAGCCTGGGAAAATATATACACGCTCGCAATGCCGAATAAGATATTGGGCATCCAGGCGGCCAGCACGGGCTGCAGGTTACCGGTGTAACCAACGGACAGCATGAACTGAAACATGAGAAAGTATACGAAAGCCAGAGCAACGCTGGCGGCAACTCCCACTGCGATGCCACCCCTTTTCCCTTGATAGAGAGCAACGCCAATTCCCAAAAGCGCCATAATTAAGGAAGTGAAGGGGAAAGCGATTCGACCGTGAAAATCCACTCGATAGCGGGTGGCGTCGTAACCCTCACTTTCTATTTCGGTAACATAACGGGCAAGTTCGGCCAGAGTCATCTCTTCAGAGGACTTTTCAAGGTGTTGGAAGTCCTGGGGACGCTCCTTTAAAGCTAAGCGTCGACTTTGAAAATGTTCTGCGGCGAAATTGCCATCGGCTGTCCGGTGGATGAAAATACCGTCCGAGAATATCCAGGACTTTCCATCCCACTCGCCCCTTCTTGCGTCAAGTCTCTCGGTCAATCGAAAATTACCATCGAGGATGTGTATGGTAACTCCCTCGAGCAGTCCACGATTGGCGTTTAGCACACGAATGTTATAGATTGTCCGCCCGCTTTTGTACCAGACTTTCTCTTCTGCAAAGCTAGTTGGTGACGGCCGATTCATTACCCGAACATTCCAGATGTAGTTTGCCCGGGTGCTGGTTAGAGGAACTAGATATTCGGATAGAGCGAAGTCTAAAGTACTCGCCAGCAGGGCGAGAGCAACTATCGGTCCCACGACAAGAACAGGGCCGATTCCACTGGCCTTCAATACCAGGAGTTCGTTGCTCCAAACCATCAATCCGAGGGTAATAAGGGTACCCATCAAAACTGACATAGGGATGCCTTGCTGAATGACGAGTGGGAGTTTCAACATAAAGAAATGTAAGGCAAGGGAAAGGGGGAGTTTAGCCTCTAGGAAATCATCTATGCGTTCAAAGAAATCAATAACCAAATATATGGCGATAAACGCACCCAGACAAATTGCAATTATCTTGGCGAGCTCCAGGCTAATGTAGCGGCTAACGATCCGCATGGCATAAGTATCTCGATGCGTCCTTGTGCTGAATGTTATGAGTTAGAGCGATGGAGTACTGGGAAAAGCCGAAAACCCACATGCAACTTGAACCAGTTCTTTCATTACTCCTTGCTCCACTGCTCCATCACTCCAGGAGACTTACAGATAAAGAAAAGACCTTTGGATGCGACTTCAAGCCGCTCCTGGGGCCCGGATTCTTTGCCTCCAAGACATCCAGGCTGAGTCGCAATTGAGTCTAACCAATGGTGGTAGGTTTGTAAACGGAGATTTAGCCACGAGGGAAAATCGCTTGACAGCGTTGGAAGGCATGTGCTATTCGTAGGACGGTTTTATAAGTCGCTAACATCCCTAATTAACTTGGAAATCGGAGCCATGAGCCGGAATTCAAACGAGATGATCTTGATTTCCAATTGGATGACTTTGACGATGAGATCATCGATCTGGTTGATCCGTTGGAGGGGGAAGGTGCGGAATCCGATGATTCCCTTGCCCATGATGAAATATTGAACGAGGACAGGGATCTTTCCTTGGAAGATTTTGATGTGGAACTGGAGCTTGGGGAGGATGAACCTTCGCAAGACTCTATGATGGAACCTCGTGAAGATGAGGGAGATAGCCAGAGCGATTCTTGGAGTGAGAGGGAAAGCGAGCTTGGAGGATCACTCAGGGATGAGGATGAGACAAGCGAAGCCGCTGCGGGAGAAGCAGACGAGGAAATCGCCGAAGACGAGCTTTTCAGCGACGAGGCTCTCGCCGAACTCTTTGCCTCCCACGAAAGTGAAGTTGCTAAGCTCTTAGAGGAGGCCGCTGGTTCTCCCGGGGAAATTGAAAGTGGTCCTTCTGGTGAGGCGGCTCCGGTATCGGAGGAAGAGCTGCCCGAAGATCTTTTTGCAGATCTGGAGGCGGAGGCTGAAGGTGTAAGCGAGGAAGGGGAGGCTTTTGAGGCGGCCCCAGTATCAGAGGGAGAACCGGGCGGAGATCTTTTTGCAGACTTGGAGATGGAGGCTGAAGGTGTAGGCGAGGAAGGGGACACTTCCGAGGCGGCTCCAGTGTCGGAGGAAGAGCTGCCTGAAGATCTTTTTGCAGATCTGGAGGCGGAGGCTGAAGGTGTAAGCGAGGAAGGGGAGGCTTTTGAGGCGGCCCCAGTGTCGGAGGAAGAGCTGCCCGAAGATATTTTTGCAGACTTGGAGATGGAGGCTGAAGGTGTAGGCGAGGAAGGGGACACTTCCGAGACAAGACCTGCTATTGAAGAAGAAGTTCCAGCTGAAGTCGTGACCGATTTTGACAGGGAATTAGATAGCGCTTTCGACGAGAAGGTAGCCGAAGCCTCAGCTTCTGCTGGAGAAGAAGGTTCTGAAGACGTGGCTAGCGATTTTGAAGGGGAATTGGACAGCCTTATCGACGAGACAGTAGCGGCGGCGTCGGCTCTGGCCGTAGAGGAAGAGTCCGAAGGGTTGGTTGCCGACTTGGAAGGGGAGACAGAAGAGGAAAAGCAGATGAATATTTCTGAGGAAATCGCCCCGAATGTAGCCGAGGAGTTGGCATCCCTGGTGAGTGGTCAGGTTGAAGAAGTGTTGACCCGTCTGGTTGAAGAGCGATTGCCTGATATTGTTGAACGCTTACTAGCTCAGGAGATTGAAAAGATAAAGAGTTCTCTGGAATCAGGGGAGTGATCACATCCCGCAATTATTGGCGGGTCGCGAATGGGGGTTATTTGCATAATCCCCATTTTCTTTTGCCCCAGCCGCCAGTTGCCGGTTGTCACCGGTCCGTGGTAAAAAGTAATGCTCAGAATAAGCAATACTATTGCCAGGCAATGATAACTCCCCACAGACTGCGGACCACGGACAACGGACGTTCCGGAAGGAATTAAGGTTATGAAGAATCTCATGCTACCCAAAGCATACGAACCTGCAGAAGTGGAGGAAAAGTGGTACCGATTTTGGGAGGAACAGGGTCTGTTTCGGGCTGAGGAAACAAGTGATGCCTCGGCCTATTCCATTGTTATCCCCCCACCCAACGTCACTGGCGACTTGCATATGGGTCATGCCCTCAATAACACACTCCAGGATATTCTCTGCCGCTACAGGCGGATGCAAGGAGACAACGTCCTCTGGATGCCGGGAACCGACCACGCCGGCATCGCCACCCAGAATGTAGTGGAGCGCCGACTGACCGAAGAAGGATTGGATAGACACGACTTGGGAAGAGAAAAGTTCATCGAAAGAGTCTGGCAATGGCGTGAATTATATGGAGGCAAAATAATCAACCAACTCAAGAGGCTGGGAGCCAGCTGTGATTGGAGTAGAGAGCGTTTCACCATGGACGAAGGCCTTTCCAAGGCGGTGCGCTTGGTTTTCGTCACCCTCTACCATGAAGGTCTAATTTATCGAGGTCAACGGATTATCAGCTGGTGTCCTCGCTGTATAACCGCCCTGGCCAACCTGGAGGTGGAGGCTGAAGAAATACCCGGCCAACTTTATCATATCCGCTACCCTTTTCCGGATGGGAGTGGTGGTTTGGTAGTGGTTACCACCCGGCCAGAGACCATGCTAGGTGATACCGGCGTGGCAGTTCACCCGGAAGATGAACGCTACCGGGAGTTTGTCGGCAAGACAGTAATGCTGCCCCTGCTGAACCGGGAGCTGCCTGTGATTGCTGACGAATATGTTGAGATGAATTTCGGCTCCGGCACCCTCAAAGTAACTCCAGCCCATGACCCTCACGATTTTGAAATCGGTCAGAGACACGAACTGCCGCCAATTAAGGTAATGGATGATCAGGGTGTCATGAACAAGGAGGCTGGTCCCTATATGGGCCTGGGGCGCTATGAATGTCGTGAGAAGATAGTTGCGGACCTCAGAGAACAGGGATTTCTTGTTAAGACCGAGGACTACCAACATCGGGTGGGACACTGTTATCGCTGCAAAACAATCATCGAGCCGACCCTGTCCGAGCAATGGTTTGTCTCGGTGAAGCAAATTGCCGAGGCTTCCATGGCAGCGGTGCGGGAAGGAAAAACCCGTATAATTCCTGAAATGTGGGAGAAAAACTACTTCGACTGGCTGGAAAACATCGAAGACTGGTGCATATCAAGACAGATTTGGTGGGGACATCGTATTCCTGCCTGGTATTGTAAGGATTGCGGCGAAGTCATTGTTGCCCTGGAGGAGCCGCAAGAATGCAGTCGTTGTAATAGCAACAACCTGGTGCAAGATAGCGATGTACTGGATACCTGGTTCAGTTCAGCCCTTTGGCCCTTTTCCACCTTGGGGTGGCCAGAAAAGACTCCGGAACTTGAAACCTTTTACCCCACCTCAGTGCTGGTGACCGCTTTCGACATTCTCTTTTTCTGGGTGGCAAGGATGATGATGATGGGCTTGCATTTCATGAAAGACGTACCATTTCGGGACGTATACATCCACGCCCTGGTCCGCGATGCCGAGGGCATGAAAATGAGCAAGTCCAAGGGCAATGTCATCGATCCACTGATTATTATGGACCGCTATGGCACAGATGCCTTTCGCTTTACCCTGGCCGCCTTTGCAGCCCAGGGAAGAGATATACGACTTTCAGAAGAAAGGATTGGGGGCTACCGGCATTTTGTCAATAAAATCTGGAATGCCAGCCGTTTCACCCTGATGAATCTAGAGGGAGTGATGGCCGCGGCACCCTTGCCCGAGCCGCAAAGGTTGGCGGATCGCTGGATGCTTAGTCGGCTTCAGGAAATATTCGCCAAGGTCAATGAGGCGCTGGAATCCTATCATTTCAATGATGCTGCCAGCTTAATCTACCAGTTTACCTGGCACGAGTTCTGTGACTGGTACCTTGAGATGGTCAAGCCGGTTCTCTACGGCGAAAACGACAAGGAACGTGAGGAAACTCAGCAATTGCTCCTTTATGGACTTTCTTCCGTTCTCAGGCTGCTTCATCCCTTTATGCCATATGTTACTGAGGAGTTGTGGCACCATCTGCCCAATAGCCAAGGTAGCATTATGGTAGCAGATTTTCCCAAGCCGAATGAGTCCATAATTGACCGCGAGGCGGAGGAACAAATGGCAGTTGTAATGGAGGTTACCACGGCCATCCGCAATATCCGGGGAGAGATGAATATCGCTCCGGCAGCCCAGGTAGATGCAGTGGTTTTTGGCCCAGATAGCCTCACCAGTACTGTCCAGGCTTATGGCCATTACATAGAAGACCTTGCCAGGCTATCGAGTTTGAAATTGCAGAGGGATGGAAAACGGCCTAAGGTGGCGGCGTCCGCGGTGGTGGGAGAGCTTGAGTTGTTTGTGCCCCTCGAGGGTGTCCTTGACTTCAGAGAGGAGAGTCAGCGGTTGCAGAAGGAAATCAGTAAACTTGAGCCCGAATTGGCCCGATCCAAGAAAAAACTGGCCAACCAGGAATTCCTCGACCGAGCACCCGATGAGGTGGTGGCAAAGGAGCGAGAGAAATTTGATCGGTTGGCTGACAAATTGAATAAGCTCCAAAAACAGCTTGAAAGGCTCACGAAGATCAGCAAAGAGGGCTGAAACTTGCTATCTCCAAACCTGGAAATGTTAATTCGCACAGCCCTGGAGGAGGACGTAGGAAGTGGCGATATAACCACTTCTTGCACAGTGAAGCCAGGGATTCAGGGAAAGGGGCGGATCACAGCCAAAGAGCCGCTGGTGCTTGCAGGCGTTGACGTGGCGAGACAAGTTTTCTGGGCTATTAATAGCGAGTTGCAGATTCATCTTCCCCTAAAAGACGGGAGCCGTGCTAATGAGGGGGATACGCTTTTGGAGGTAGCGGGCGATCTGGCAGCCATCCTCACGGCGGAACGGACGGCCCTCAATTTTTTTCAGAGGCTTTCCGGTATCGCCACGCTCACTAGGGCTTTTGTGGACAAGATAGGGGGAACCAGAGCACACATTCTGGACACCCGTAAGACCACCCCGGGATACCGTTTATTGGAAAAGGCTGCAGTGCGCGCCGGGGGGGTTAACAACCTTCGCCTCGGAGTTGAGGATGGGGTGTTAATCTAAGACCCCCACATTGCGGCAGCGGGCTCGATGGCTATGGCGGTTAAGGCGGCACTGGATAGCAAGGCTCATACTCTGAGGGTGGAAGTGGAGGTGGAAACCCTCGACCAGTTGGCCGAAGCAATTGCTGCAGGTGCTCACGTAATAATGTTGGACAACATGGACTTACAAACCATGGCTGAGGCAGTGCGGCGAACCAAAGGCAAAATCCCCCTTGAGGCCTCCGGTGGAATTACCCTGGCAAATGTCAGAGAGATTGCTGCTACAGGGGTTGATTTGATATCAATTGGAGCTCTAACCCACTCAGCCCGCGCAGTTGATATGAGTATGGAGATAGTACCGACCTAGGTGGTCGGTTGTCAGTGGTCAGTCGTCAGTGGTCCGTTGCATAAAACCGTATGGCGCAGCGAGCATAGAGCTTGGAAAACTTGGCACTAGGCAGTAAGCACTAGGCACTATAACTCGGAACGGGGAATGGGGAACGGGGAATCACAGAAATTAAGACAAAACTGATTGGGATACGCTTTACAGAAATATTCCGAATTCCGCGTTCCGAATTCCGCATTTTTATCTCTGGCGCATAGTGTCTAGTTCGCATGGCGCTCAGCGCTTGCCGGCGGACTTACTTCTTGCCGAGTTCAGCGGATCGTCTAGTTGCTGCCTCCACGGCTTCCATGAGCAACCCACGCATCCCACCGCTTTCTAAGACGGCCAGACCATGCATGGTTGTGCCGCCAGGAGAGGTAATCTGGTCTTTGAGGGCAGCGAGGTGGCTGGCACTATTGGCTGCTAGTCTCGCAGCACCCAGTGTGGTTTGGACCGCCAAATCCCGGGCAACCGGCCGAGACAGACCCATAAAAACACCGGCATCAGTGAGGGCCTCCATGAACAGGTAAACATAGGCGGGTCCGCTACCACTCAAACCGGTGACCGCATCCATATGGGCTTCGTCCACCTCGACTACCAAGCCAACTGATTCAAAGAGCACTCTGGTGGTGGCAAGATGATCTCTGGTTGCCTGAGATCCCCCGGCGATGGCAGCAGCGCCGGTCAAGACCAGGGCAGGAGTATTGGGCATAACTCTGACCACAGGTACACCCTTAATCAGTCTCTGCTCAATAGCGGCAATGGTCACTCCGGCGGCAATGGAGATTACTAAGGGCAGGTGTTCGACCTGTCCATTTATTTCACTTAGGACATCCCCCATCTGCTGTGGTTTGACTGCGAGGATGATTACCTCAGACGCCCAGGCCACCTTGCCATTGTCGCTGAGAGTCGACACCTGGTAATTGTCCTGGAGATAGTTAAGTCGATCCCGGCTTATGTCACTTACGGTCACCTGGCTGGTGTCAAAATGACCGGATTGCAATAACCCTTTGATGAGGGCCTCACCCATATTTCCTCCGCCGATAAGTCCTATTTTCTTGGAACCAACCATAATCATCTCCCTCGTTTAGCAGTAAAATAAGAGCCAAAGTTAAAATCATCTAAGTTTTGGGTACGAGAATTGCTAATTAACTTAGGCGGAGGTTCCCCCTCTATAGGTAGTGTCTATCCGGAAAGTCGGCATTGTCATTCTGAGCCCTTCGGTTAATTCAGGATAAACTACGCGAAGAATCTCCCCGAAAGCCGATAATTTGGAGATTCTTCGTCGTCCCGCCCCGGCGGGACTCCTCAGAATGACATCCAAAAGGACCCGTTTCCGGATGAGCACTAACTAGTTACTATCCAAGAGCAAATTGTGCCATTTGGCTATACTTTGAGCGGCGATTAACCCCATAAAGACACGCTGGCTATTATCAGAGAAGGTCTCAGAAATGTCAATGCGTCCGGATTGGCTAAACAAGGGTTAACCGTTTATCTTCTTGAAAATTTGGGATCTTTCTTGACAGGGTGAGGAAATAAAGATAATGTTTCCTTGGCTAAAAGGTAGGTTGAAAGGAAAGATGAATGTTTGTTCTGGGCAATCTGTTAGTAGCCTTGGCGACTATTATTGGCCTCGTTCTCAATCTCTACATGTGGATTATTATTGCCAGAGCAGTTTTATCGTGGGTCAACCCGGATCCATACAATCCGATTGTCCGGTTTCTTTACAGTATTACCGATCCGGTTCTACTGGCCATAAGAAGGCGTTTACCCCTGTCTTTTGGAGGTATTGATTTTTCGCCCGTCCTGGTAATTTTGGCCATTATATTTTTGCAGAGATTTCTGGTCGCTTCGCTTCATGATCTGGCTAGACAATTTGTCCACTGACAAGAGGGTTGGACAAGGTTGCCATAGATTTCTCGAAAACAGGAGACAGCAATGATAATGAGCCCTCTCGAGATTCAGCAAAAACAGTTTCGCCTCAGGTTCTTTAGGGGATTGGATGCCAAAGAGGTTGAATCCTTTCTGCAAAAAGTTGCAGATCAAATGAGTGGCCTGCTCAAAGAGATAGACGAATTGAAGCAGGATCTAGGAGAAAAGCAGAGGCAACTCGGCGAGCACCGTGAGCGGGAGCAAACCTTAAAAAACACTCTAATTAGTGCGCAGAAGACCGTGGAGCAAATGAAGGTTAACGCCCAGAAAGAGTCAAAACTCCTGGTCTCCGAAGCTGAGGTTAAGGCAGAACGCATACTGAACAATGCCCATAACCGCTTAGCCCAAATTCACGAAGATATAGCTGAACTCAAGAGGCAGCGGATTCAGTTTGAATTAAAGCTGCGCGCCACCATCGAGACATACCAGAAAATGCTCGACATGCAGAAACAGGAGGAGGCCGAGGCGGAAGATTTGGAAAGCAAGTTGAAGTTTTTTACCAAACCATAAAGTAGGTTGTCTTCCCTCTAAACCAAGAAGGTCATAGTTTTCTTCCCATCTTTAGAAGTGTGCCTGTCTGTTCAGACTTTGCCTTTGCCCCCACTTTCAAATGTCTGACTTCGCCTGCGAGGAGCCCCGTCTCATGGAAATACTGCGAACCACTGCTGAGATGGCCAGGTGGCGAGATGAATGCTGCCGCAAAAGCCAAACCGTCGCCTTCGTCCCTACCATGGGGTACCTGCATCAGGGACACCTCGCCTTGGTGAAAGAGGCCTTGCGCAGGGCGGACCAGGTAGTTGTAAGCATATTTGTCAACCCCAGCCAGTTTAGCCCGGGTGAAGATCTCGACCAGTATCCCCGCGATTTTAAACGGGACGTTGATCTCTGCGCTGAATTGGGGGCGCACGCCATCTTTGCCCCGGAAGTTGAAGAGATGTATCCGGTCGGCTTTCAAACGCGTGTGTTGGTGGACGATCTTACCCAGAACCTCTGCGGCCTCTACCGACCAGATTTTTTCCCAGGTGTCACCCTGATTGTCACCAAGCTGTTTTGTGCAGTTCGCCCCCATATCGCCGTCATGGGAGAAAAGGACTTCCAACAATTTGTCGTGGTCAGAAGGCTGAGTAAAGACCTTAATTTGGGAGTGGAAATTATCCCTCACCCCACTGTGCGTGAGTCCGATGGCCTGGCCATGAGCAGCCGCAACACCTACCTTTCCACAGAGGAAAGGCAATCGGCTCTCTCCCTGTACCGCTCTCTCCTCGCTGCCCGCGAAATGGTGCAGGGGGGCGAGCGTCGAGTGGAGGTGTTGATAGACAAGACCGAGGCAATTATACGCGCTGAGCCCCACTGTACAATTCAGTATGTGCAAGTGGTTGACGAGGATACTATGACCGATATAGCCGAAGTGACTCCCAAGGCGCTAATGGCTATGGCGGTTTTTGTCGGCAAGGCAAGATTGATTGACAATATGCGGTTGTGGCCCCATTAAAGACAGCTAGCAGCTGGCAGGGAGCAGCGGGCAGAGGTCAGACGACGGAAGACAGAGGGCAGGAAATCTCTCGCTTCACATTTAGCATTTTTCATTTCTAATTTGTGTGAACCACTGCAGAGTCCCTCGTCTTAAATGGGCAATGATAAATGCGAAATGAGCAATGAGAAATGAAACTGTGCCGTAGGCCCTATGCCTTGTCAAATCCACAATCCCCGCCCGCCTCGCCTGAGGCGAGCTCATTCTCGCGATGGCGGGCAGGCGAAATCCGAAATTCGCAGTGACCAAAGTGCATAGCTATCTGACTGAGAACCAAGCTGGAGTAACCATCAGAGTGCAGGTTCAAACCCGGGCATCTCGGGACGAGGTGGTGGGCCTCCACGGCGGCGTTCTCAAGGTACGAATAACTGCAGCTCCTGTGGCGGGCGGGGCGAACAAGCATTTACTCAAATTTCTCGCCAAGAAACTGAAGGTCCCTCAGGGGCAGCTATCAATCAAATCGGGTGCCACATCCAAGAACAAGTCCATCGCCGTCCGGTCCATTTCAGGAGCTCGAGTGCGGGAGCGTCTCCAAGTAAAGTAAATGAAAAACCCTTCCAGCATCAAGGTTAAGATACGGTTCAAAGAGTTTTTCTCTCTTGTTCTACTCCTGTGGTTATGGTAATAGGTCCAGGAGCAGGAGAATCCAACCATGCGAGACAAAAGGGAAGCCGTCCAGGTCAAGTGCCCCAAATGTAAAAGAACACAAATAGTCTACATCCCGGAAGAAGATATTCCCAAATGTCCAGAGTGCAAGATCCAGATGAACATCGAAGAGCTTCTTGACGAAGGTAAGTCTTATTGACGACTCCCTGCCTGAGGTGGAAGGCCATAGGTTGAGGGAAGGCAATTACAACCATATGGGAGGTGCAGTATGAAGAAGTCGCTTAAGTTATCCGGATTGCTTTTCGCTCTCCTCACTGTATTCTATTTGGTTGGCTGTGCGCAACAACCACAGCAGACCGAAAAAGCGGCCCCGGCAAGTACAAATGTCCGAATGGATCTGGTTGAGCAATCTACCCTTGAGGGAATTCTCCAGCGGGGTGAGCTAAGGGTTGGGTTTGAATCGGGTTATATGCCCTTTGAGATGACAGACAAAAAGGGTGGCTTTGTCGGATTCGACATTGACATGGCGAAAGCGATGGCCAAAGCCATGGGTGTCAAGTTTGTCCCGGTAAACACTGCCTGGGACGGGATCATTCCTGCTCTGACCACCAAAAAGTTTGACATTATTATGAGCGGCATGACCATTACCCAGGAACGCAACCTCAAGATCAACTTCGCCGACCCCTACATCATAGTGGGTCAGACCATATTGCTGAACAAGAAACTCGCTGGCAAGGTGAATTCCTACAAAGATTTGAACAACCCCAAGTACATTGTAACCTCCAAGCTCGGAACCACTGGCGAGATGGCGGTGAAACGGCTGATACCCAAGGCCACCTACAAGTCTTTCGAGACCGAGCCTGAAGCGGCCCTAGAGGTGGTCAACGGCAAGGCGGACGCCTTCGTCTACGACCTACCTTACTGTGCGGTATTCAACGCCCAGCAAGGCAAAGGCAAGCTGGTATTTCTCGACAAACCCTTCACCTTTGAGCCGCTGGCTTGGGCGATCAACAAGGGAGACCCGGACTTACTGAACTGGCTGAATAACTTTCTCAGACAGGTGAAAAACGACGGCCGTTACGAGCAGATCTACAACAAGTGGATCAAGAGTAACGAATGGCTGAGTGAGGTCCAAGCCTAGAATTTCAGGGAACAAAGATCATTCGTCCCCAATACCTTAGACGACTGGAGCCAGGGGCTCTCTGGTTACTATCTGACCGTTGAGCCCCTTGTAGGCATAAAACTGCTAGAGCTGAAGGCTGGGTGATTCTCCCTGGGTAGGCAGAAAGATGGAATAGGAAAGAAGTTGTGACCACAGGCAGCTTTTCACTCACTGACTATCTACGAACCCGTGGCTGGCGTCACATCTCAATAATTTTCTTTTTCTTGATGATGGCCACAGTCATCCTCTTGCTTTTGATAGCCACTAAGAAGGTGGATTATGTCTGGCGCTGGTACCGGATACCCCAGTACTTCTTCTACAAAGACACCATTGAAGTCCGCTCGCAGATAGGCGGCAAAGTGGTCTCTCTGGTACCCAAAGGGGATCAAGTGGAGGTCGCCGTCCGGGGAGGTGATGTGGAGGAGGTTTATCCAGTCCCTGCCCGTTCGCTGCAGGTGAGCAAGGGGGCCTACATTTATCCCGGTGACATCCTTGGCGTCTACCAGAAATGGAAAGTTGGCATACTGCTTATAGGGCTGTGGATTACCCTGAAAGTCAGTATCATTGCCGTGTTCCTGGGAATTATAATAGGCCTCTTTGCCGGTCTGGCCAGGATCTCCAAGAATCCTGCCCTCAGGTGGACAGCGATTACCTACATCGAACTCATAAGGGGTTCACCTCTTCTTGTGCAGATTTTTATCTGGTATTTCGTCCTGGGGACCGTGTTCAATACCTTGCTGGCCAAACAGGGCATAGGCCAACTCTCAGCCCTGTGGTACGGTGTGGCTGCCCTGGCAGTGTTCGCCGGGGCTTATGTGGCCGAGATTGTTCGAGCCGGCATCCAGTCTATTCACCGGGGGCAGATGGAAGCGGCTCGTTCTCTTGGGATGACCTATCCGCAATCCATGGGCTACATTATCCTGCCACAGGCCTTCCGCCGGATTCTGCCGCCGTTGGCAGGTCAGTTCAGTGGTCACCAGCAGCTTGCAGCCTTTCGAACTTTGGTTCATCTGTGCTATTCTTTATCTAATGCTGACCTTTACCCTGTCCATGTTCGTTCAATATCTGGAAAGGAGGACTGCAATCGGTGGTTAGGGCGGAACACGTTCATAAAACCTTCTATACCACCCACAAGGTCGAGGCACTGGTCGATGTTTCATGCCAAATTGATAAAGGGGAGGTGGTGGTGATCATCGGCCCCTCGGGATCGGGCAAGAGCACATTGCTGCGTTGTCTGAATATGCTGGAGAAAGCTGACAAAGGCCATATTTACATAGACGGGATTGATATTCTCGATCACAAGACCAACATCAACAAGGTCAGAGAGGAAATGGGTATGGTCTTTCAGTCCTTCAATCTTTTTGGCCACAAGACGGTTATGGGAAATCTGACTCTGGCCCAGACAGTAGTGCGAAAACGCTCCAAAAAAGAGGCGGCAGAAAAAGCCATGGCCCTCTTGAAAAAGGTGGGCATCCCTGAGAAGGCCGACTCCTACCCGGACAACCTCTCCGGTGGTCAGCAGCAAAGGGTTGCCATCGCCAGGGCCTTGGCAATGGACCCCAAGGTGATGCTCTTTGACGAGCCGACCTCGGCTCTCGATCCTGAGATGATCGGAGAGGTGCTTGATGTCATGAAAGCACTGGCCGGGGAAGGGATGACTATGGTGGTGGTAACCCATGAGATGGGTTTTGCCCGGGAGGTTGCGGATCGGGTAATTTTTATGGACGAGGGCAAAATTGTTGAGGTGGGCACGCCAGAGCATTTCTTTCACAATCCCACCCACGACCGCACCAAGCTATTCCTCAGTCAAATCCTCTAGTGAGAGTAATGGAGAATTGAGGTGTCAGATGTCAGGTTTCAGGGAAAAGCGGCATAGAAGCTGAAACCTGAACACTGAACACTGAAACCTCCATCCGAAAATCCCCGACTGCCGGATGGAGGCTAGTTTATAAAAACCTGCTGATATTCATTAATTGATTCCATCACCTTGCCGGCGCCGCGGGTTACCGTGGTCAGAGGATCTTGTTCCACATTCACTGCAAGCTGAAGAATATCAGCAAGCAAGGTGTCCAACCCTCTCAGAAGAGCACCGCCTCCCGCCAACCACACACCGCTGTTACTGATGTCCGACGCCAGTTCTGGCGGTGTCTTCTCGAAAGTCCGCTTGATACTCTCTATGATGACGTTCACCGGTTCAGTCAAGGCCCTTCTGATTTCCTCGTCGCTCATCTCGAAAGATCTCGGTATACCTGTAAGTATCTCCTTGCCAGCCACCTTGGCGGTCAAGGTCTGAGGAAGTGGGCAGGCAGAGCCGATTTTCAGCTTGATTCTTTCCGCCTCATTTTCTCCAATGGCAATCTGGTGGTGGTTCTGAACGTAGCGAATTATGGCCTCGTTGGCCTCGTCGCCGGCAACCCGCACTGATTCTGAGTAGGCCACGGCAGAAAGTGAAATAACTGCCACCTCTGTTGTGCCGCCACCTATATCCACAATCATGTTGCCCACAGGCTTGTGGATGGGCAGACCAGTGCCGACGGCAGCCGCCATAGGTTCCTCAATAAGATTGACCTGACGCGCTCCTGATTCCTCTGCCGAGTCAATAACCGCCCGTTTTTCCACCTGGGTAATGCCTGTGGGTACTGCGACTATCAATCGTGGGCGAAAGAGAGTGGCTCTTTTCCTGACCTTTTTGAGAAAATATTTAATCATCACACTGGTAACTTCGAAATCGGCGATTACCCCGTCTTTCATGGGGCGAATGGCAACTATTTTTTGAGGCGTGCGACCAAGATACTCCTTGGCCTCGCGGCCCACTGCGACTACCTTACCCGTATCTCGACTCAAGGCTACCACCGATGGTTCGTTAAGCACGATACCCTCACCTTTCACATAAATTAGGGTATTGGCAGTGCCAAGGTCCATTGCCATATCCTTAGCAAAAAGTCCCGCAATTCCGTCCAGCAATCTCATAAGTGGCTCTGTTCTCCTATTGGCTCTTTTCCATCTAAAGGTAAAAGACTTTCCTCCCCGATCGAGGGGAGGAATAAGGTGGGATCACTTCAGTACTGCCCTAATCTCGCATAGGCTAAATTTGTATAATCAAGCAGATCTCATCTTGGTCCTGCTAACCGGCATACTAGGTGTTTGATCCGTCAGGGCTCTGAAGCCCATAGTCCAGAGTTCATTTGCAGAGGCCGCATCTCGAGGAAAGATGGCAAAACCGAACGACGCTTGCAAGCGGGGGGCGTCGCCCAAGGGTGCCAGCACCTCCTGATCCAGAGCAACGGAAATCGCCAGGAGTTGCTCACGAATTTCTTTCTCCTCGTCATCTTCAAATAACAGGGCGAAACGAGCTTGATCGAGACATCCCATGAGCTGTCCTCGCTTGAGTCGCTGGAGCAGAGTTGAGGCAACCCGTTGGCGAAGAGCCGCCAGGGCTGGTAAAGCAACTCGAGTGCTTAATGCCTCGAACTCACGGATCGCAATTATGCCCAGAGCAAGGCTAGTGCCCTTTTCCCGACAGCGTTGTAATCTTTTCTGGAGTACACGATCAAATGCCTCAGTGTTGCAGACTTCGGTGATGGGATCCAAATTCCGGACCAGGGCTAATTCCCGTTTGAGGGTAAAGTTCTGTAAAACCAGGGAAGCTCTCCTCACCACCGAGGTAACCGCACCAATTTCTTCTTTGCCCCACTTGGCTTCGGTGCGACAGATAAAGGCCATAACGCCGCCAACCTCTTCTGCTTCCCAGGCAAGGGGCATACCAATCAGGCCACCTATACTGCCGATACCGTCTCGGGGGCCAAAAAGAAAGGGAATACGAGTAGGGGAGCGAAATTTAGGGATAGTGAGGGATTTGCGATTCTGATAGATCCAACCCATGATTCCCTGATCGACTGGATAAGCATTTTTCAGGAGTGTTGCTGGCAAGGTGCCGGATGCGGCCACCGGTTGCAAGAATTCTCCATCTTTGATTGGGACGGCAACCAGGCCAGCGTTGGCTTGCAAATATGGACAGACAGAATCCAGTAACCGGGTTAGATATGGAGCGGGATCGTCCGTATCAGCGGGCAGTGCATCTGCCCGACGCCACAAGGTCAAGAGCTGGCGCTGACGCAGGTGGCGCATACTTTCGCGCTCAGCACTGAGGGCGTTTGCTGCGACGGTTGCAAAGCCTGAGAGGAGTTTTTGGTCTTTATTGGTGAAGACATACTGCCGTTTACTGTCCACGCAAATAACGCCTCTAGGACCAGGCAACGGGACAGCCAGGAAAGATTTGATGTTCTCGTCACTTCCGTAGTAGGGGAGAATTCTGGAGTCACGGTCGAAGTGATCGACGGTTAGTGGCTGCTTGTTTTTGGCTACCCAGCCTATAAGGCCTCCATCTTCAGGGGGAAATCGTAGCTTGGAGATAATGTGCTTGCTCAGAGTGTGAAAGGCCCGGAGGGTAAGGAGCTTGCTAGGGTCGTCCCAGATAAAGACGGCTGCCGTGTATGCATCCAAACAGTTACTCAACAAAACTGTGATGTCGTCGAGTTGGCGATCAACTGACATATCGACCCATAGGCGGGACAAAGAAGGATATAAAGGAAGCACCCTCGGCAGCCACGACAATTATCATGGTTGTCTGACTCGAGCTGACCGAGAATAGTAATTGTTACCGGATGTTATCTCGTCAGATTTCGGGTCCATGAATAGCCTATTTAAAGAGCTCTGTCAACCACTAACCGCATCTTTGTCCATTGTCCGTCGTCAGTAGTCCGTTGCTCAAACCGTTCAAGACGTTCCAATCGTTCAAGTCGAAGAAATCGTCCAAATCGTAGAAACCGTCAATTAGAAAATTAGTCGATTAGACAATTAGCCAATTCGTCAACGCGTAAAGTATAAACCGTGAGAAGCAAGGAATACCCTCCCAATTCTCTAATTCCCTAATGTAACTACTGTCCTCTGCCCTTTGCCCTTGGCCTTGTGCACTCTGCCTCACGCCCTGCGCCCTGCGCCATGCTTCTTTAATAACGGACCACTGACAACTGACACAGTGCCATCTGTCTTCTGACTTCCGACCTCTGACCTCCGAGCTCCGACCGCTGACCCCGTCTCGCCCGTCTCACTTCCCCCTCCGCTCCCCATGCCTTATCAAATCCACAATTCATAATGCGCAATAAGCAACCCTTCCACTCCTACACTCCAATTTGAGCTTTGTTGCGGTTGTCAAATTCCACTAAATAAGATTAGGATAAGGGAATTGTGACCCAAGGAGGATTTTATGGCCAGGATTAGGGTGTTGCCAGAAGGGCTGACCAACAAAATTGCGGCTGGCGAGGTGGTGGAAAGGCCTGCTTCAGTAGTCAAGGAGCTGGTTGAGAATGCCATGGACGCGGAATCTCGCCGAATTTCCATTGAGATTCAAGGAAATGGATGCCGGACGATTAGAGTTGTAGACGATGGTTCCGGGATGGAAGAAGATGATGTTATTCTGGCCCTTGAGAGGCATGCAACCAGCAAGCTCGAAAAGGATGAGGACTTGGCGGCAATTCAAACCCTGGGTTTTCGCGGCGAAGCCCTGCCGAGTCTTGCAGCGGTATCGAAGTTCGAGCTAATCAGCAGAACGAGGGCTTCCGCAGCAGGCACTAAGATTTTTGTTTCCGGCGGGGTTGTCAAAAAGGTCGGCCAATGTGGTTGTCCGCCGGGCACACAAGTGTGGGTGCGCGATCTCTTTTTCAACCAACCAGCACGGCGCAAATTTTTGAAAAGGGAAAAGACCGAGTTTGGCCATGTAGCGGATCTACTGACCAGACTGGCCTTAAGCAGGCCCGAGGTGCATTTCTCTCTCCGTTTGAGGAATCGCCAGGTGCATGACTGGCCTGGAACCGTAAATCTGCAGCAGCGGTTAGCCCAGGTCTTTTCCAAGGATTTTTCACGATCCTGGCTATCCCTGTCTCAGCAGCAAGGACCTGTGAAGATCGAGGGTCATTTCAGTCCGCCTGAACTCCACAGATCCAGTGGCAGTATGCTTTTTCTTTATGTGAATGGTAGGGCGGTTAGAGATCAGCTTTTAAGAATTGCCATTTTAGAAGCTTATAGGACCTTACTCCCCAAAGGACAATTCCCTCTGGGCGTGCTTCTCCTGAATCTGCCTTACCAGCAGGTGGATGTCAATGTTCATCCGACCAAGGCGGAAGTGCGCTTCCAAGATCCCGGCGCTGTCGCAAAAATGGTGACAACGGCGGTGCGTACCGCTCTGAGCGGCATGGAAAGACGACGATGGACTCGGCCCCTTGCCGCCAAAGGTTGGCAGCGATCTGCGGGGATTCCGTCTCGGAAAGAATGGAGGCAGGTACCGCTGGAAAATATGAGCGTAGCCGAGCCTGGAGGTGCAGGTTATGCAGCACAGGACTTCCTGCCGGTTCGGTCTCCAGTAGACGAGGATCTGGCAGCGGGGGAGGAAGAGAAACCAAGGGGTTTATTCGGCGACCTGAGCTTAATTGGTCAGCTACACCACAGCTACATTCTTTGTGAGGCGGAAGATGGTCTAATTCTCATAGATCAGCATGCGGCTCACGAACGGGTGTTCTTCGAAATTTTCCGACGAGAGGCCATGGGAGGGGAGTTAGCAAGTCAGATTCTGATGATTCCTGAAACCATAGAGGTAACCGGGGAAGAAGGCGCTTGGCTGAAAGACTCCCTGCCCCTGTTTTCACGATTGGGCTTTGCGTTGGAGCCCTTCGGGATAAACACCTTTGTGCTACGGGCAGTGCCGGCGGCGGCCTTGAGACAGGAACCGCAAAGACTTCTCTTGGAGCTTGTCGCTTCGGGTTGCGAGGGGGCGAGGTCCTTGGGGACCGAAGCTCTCCTGGAGAAACTGCTTCAATCTATGGCTTGCCGGGTGGCCATCAAAGCGGGTCAGAAGCTGGGGAACCATGAGATGGCGGCGCTCTTGCACCAATTGGACGGATTGGAGCTCTCTTCAACCTGCCCTCATGGCCGACCACTCTGGTGGAAGCTAACTTTGGGGGAACTAGAACGGATGTTCGGCAGAGCCTGAGCAAAGCGCCAGAGACCAGCTGGCAGCATGCAGCGGGCAGCAGGCAGAGGCATGGCAATCGATTCATAAATCTGCCAGCTGGCTGCTGCCAGCTGTTTAGGGCAACGACCATGGAGGCGAAAAACCAAGGCCAAATGCAGGCAAAGAGGTCCAAGGTAATTGCAGTGATGGGTCCCACTGCCGTGGGGAAATCCGGGCTCGCTTTGCAAGTGGCCAAGGATTTTATTGGTGCGATTGTAAATGCGGACTCCATGCAGATCTACCGTTATATGGACATTGGCACGGCCAAGCCCACAGCAGCGGAAAGAACGGAAGTGGCTCACCATCTGTTGGATATTGTCGATCCCGACCAGGACTTCGATGCAAGCCTTTACAGCCAGATGGCACGGGAGGCCATAAACAGTCTGGTGGAGGAGGGTAAGGTTGCCATTGTGGCGGGTGGAACCGGGCTTTACCTGAAAGCTTTGTTCCATGGACTGTTCCCCGCCGATTACTCCAACGAGAGCATCAGAGAGCGTCTGCGTCGACAAGGGGAAAAAGACGGCGGAGTGGAGCTTTATAACCGACTGAAACAGATAGATCCCGGCAGTGCAGGGAGAGTTCACCCAAATGACCTTTTTCGAATCATCAGGGCCTTGGAAGTATGGGAATTGACAGGTAAGCCCCTGTCCGTGCTTCAAAAGGAGCACGGTTTCAAGGAAAACCCGTTCTTTACCTTGAAGATCGGGTTAAAACTTCCCCGGTCCGAACTCTATAAGAGAATCAACAGAAGAGTTGAAGAGATGATGGAACTGGGGCTTCTTGCCGAGGTAAGAGGGCTTTTAGACCGGGGCTACGGACCTAATCTCAAGAGTATGCAGGCCTTAGGTTATCGCCATATGGTGCAACATCTCATAAACGGAATGAAAATTGCTGAGGCAGTAAGGACAATGAAAAGAGATACGCGCCGCTATGCCAAGAGGCAGCTGACGTGGTTCAGGGGCGACCAGGAGATCAGGTGGTTCCACCCTGAGGAGACGGAAGAGATCGCCGGATTGGTGAAAGAGTTTATTGCTCCTGGGGGAGAGAGGAAGGGCTGAGACAAAAGAGTTGACAAAACCTTGAAGGATCTATACAAACTTGCTTGTTGACGGGAAGCACGACGCAGCTGCAAGAAAACACTAGGAAATAATAGGCGGCTTTTCTTTATGGCACTAAAGGGTAATATCGGGACATTATATTTATCCAGTATCCTCCAGCTTCTTGCTCAGGATAAAAAGACCGGTATCCTCACCATTGCCGAACAAGACCGCCTTGTGCGGGTTTACATCAAGAATGGCAATATCGTTTATGCAGTGGGCACCCAAAAAGAGGTAAGGCTTGGTTATCTCCTTCGCACCAAAGGTATTATCTCAGCCGAAGAGCTCCAGAAAGCCCTTGCTCTCGCCAAACAAAGAAATGAAAAACTGGGGAAGATCTTGGTGGAAAAGGGCTTCATCTCGGTTGAAACACTCAAGAAGTTTATTCATCAACAGGTGCGCGATATTCTCTACGACTTGTTCCTATGGAAACAAGGAGACTTCGAATATGTAGACCAGGATTTCAATCTGGATCAAGAGTTTGTCACAGAGCTGAACCATATGGAGGTCATTCTTGAAGGCACTCGGCGGGTGGATGAATGGGGTATTCTAAAGAAGAACATTCCAGATAAACAAATGGTTTTCAAGATCAACAGGTCCGTGGAGGAACAGCGCGACACTGTGAACTTGACCGCCAATGAGTGGCGCATCATTTCTCTTATCAATGGCAAGCGAACGGTGCAACAGGTAATAGAGGATAGCGGCAACGATGAGTTTAGCGTCTACCGGGTGATTAACTCCTTAATTTCCTCAGGTCTAATTGAACAAGGCATGAGTGTGGCGGCAGTCACTTCTGAAGACAAAAGTGAGGCCCCTGCTATTATCCAGATATATCACCGAGTGCTCCTCAATGTACTGGAGATCACTGAAAAGACTGTGGGCAGTCGGGCTCAAAATCTTCTGGAAGAGGCCAAAGCTCAAGTGCCCGCCCAGTACTCGAAGTTTCTTCGAGTTTACGATTGCCGGGGCGATGCCAAAAGGAATCTCAAACTGATCCTCGGGAGTTCACCTAAATCCACTCCGAGCAATCAAGAGCTGCTCAATGGTTTCAATGCCTGGATTTTTGCCATCCTCCACAAGCAGAAGGAGATTTTCAATGAGGAGCAAATGGGGGCGATCCTGCAAGCATTGACCAATCCCGCCTCATCTTGGCAGCAGTTCCCGGTTAAATCCAACCTCAAAGGGGCAATCCTTAGTTCGATCATTCAAACGGTGGAACAATTTCAACAAGGGTTTGATAAGGACGGCAAAGGCAAGGGAAAGGGCATCCTGTCTTTCCTCAAGCGTAAATAAGCTCTCCTTTTTCCCCTCCACCCTCCACATAGAAATTACCCCGGGGGACTTGAATGCAGAAGTTTCCCCAAAAATATTTTAGAGATATAGGCCCCGGGGAAGCTACTCCACAACGGGCATGATTCGCTCCATCTATTGGCAGGATTCCTACTTAGTGAGCACCATATCTTCATGCTGGCCCTCGCAAAGCTGAGAGAGTGAGGAGCGGTTGCTCAGCAGCAACTTGCACTTGCAAACTCAAGGCAAACTGGCTCTTAAACAGAATTTAGAAGAATGATCCACTGATTTTTGGGGAAACTCATGGATTTTAAAAAACTTGACAAAAACGAACGTTCGTACTATATTGTTGGACATGCAAAAGGGGAAAGAGACAAAAATGGCCATCCTGGAAGCCGGGCTCGATATGGCCAGTCAACTGGGCCTCGAAGGTGTGAGCATTGGCTCCCTTGCGAAGGCCATGAACATGTCCAAAAGTGGATTATTCGCTCACTTCCAATCTAAGGAGAACCTGCAGATTGAAATATTGGAGTACGCTGCCCGTGTTTTTGCCAAGAGTGTCATTGTTCCGGCCTTGGACACCGAGCCCGGTATTCCAAGAATAAAAGCGTTGGTCAATAATTGGATAGACTGGACTTCCCAATTGACGGGTGGATGTATCTTTGTTTCGGCCAGCGCAGACTATAGCGACAGGCCCGGAAGAGTGAGGGAATGTTTGTTGCGTCAACAAAACGATTGGATCGATTGCCTTCGCCGTATTGCCCAATCGGCAATAAAGGTCGGCGCATTCAGGAAGGATGCGGACTGTGAACAATTTGCCTTTGACCTTTATTCTCTTTTGCTTGGTTTTCACCTTTATGACAAATTACTTGACGACTCTGAAACCAAAAAGCGTCAAGAACAAGCTCTGAATCAACTCGTGGCCAACTATCAATAATAGTTGTTATCGTTTTTTGCTTACTGCACTATGGTTGGCAATCTGCTCTCAGGAGGGAAACAATGTCTACTAAAATTTTAGCATTGGGATGTAATAGCACGAACGTTCGTTTATACAAGCTGAGACAAAAAGTTACTCACACCTTTTTCAATTTACTCTGGAACCATACAGCCAGTCTTTCGAAAGGAATCATCAAGAGGATGCTCTTCACCCCCGCTATCTACAAAATCACTCCTGTGGAAAGAGAGTATCTTGACAACGGCGAGAGATTTGAGATTTCTATAAGCGACAAGGCTGTAAAGTGTTGGAAGTGGGGGAGTGGCCCCGGCGTTCTCCTGGCTCACGGATGGAACGGCAGGGGGATCCAATTACATCGCTTTATTGAACCACTTATACAAAGAGGATATTCGGTACTTACCTATGACGCTCCAGGCCATGGAGAGTCTCAGGGGAGAACATCAAGTTACTTCGAGTTTAGCGACACCATCAGGGCCCTGATAAGGTCTCGTGATGGTTACAATATCCGGGGTGTAATTGCCCACTCCCTGGGAGGTTCGGCTGTGGTCAACAGCATGGAAAAAGAAAATCATCCCCTGGAAGTGGTTCTCATCGCCCCGGCCTTGAGGCTCAAGGAAGTCTTGTATGGTTTTTTCGATCATGTCGGTATCCCCCGGACCATCTATGAAATCCTTATAAAAGAGTATGAAGATGAGTTCGGCTACAATATGCAGCGAGACAACCCGATCAATCTATTGAGAAAAATCGACTCAAAGATTCTGATAGTTCACGACAAGAATGACCCCACTATCCCATATGATGATTCCAGAGAGATCTCAGAAAGGTTTCCAAACATTGAATTGCACACGACCGAGCGTTTGGGTCACAAAAAAATCCTGACTGAAAGCTCGGTAGTAAATAGCGCCTTGGATTACTTGGGGGATAAGATAAAGTAAATGGAGGATAAAGAAATGACCAGGAGCGAGAGTATTTTGGAGGAATACAGGAAAGGGGACCTGGAGAAGCGCTTAAATCTATTCCTGGAATGTCCGGCCCTCAGAAGCAGATTTTTGGAAATAGATCAGAGCGACTCAGCGGCAGAGTCTTTATTTCTCCATGCTCGAGAAGAAGAGCTTGAAGCTAAAATAGCATAGCTCCATTGGTGAGATAGTAGCTTGGTATAACCATGTGGAGCTTCCGTGAAGGGGATGGGCTGGTGATACCCAATAGTTATAGCAAAACCAAGGACTCTCCTAGCGAAATTTCGGGCCCATTGTCCCTAAAACTACCACTTCTTAAAGCTAATCGAAATGTTCTGTTGGCTGGACCTGTCTATTTTGGTCTCGAAATTAGGTAAGCTTAGTACATAATCAAGAAACTCTTTGATGCCTCTATCAGACCTCCAAGAGACATTATGTGCAGTAAAACAGCCGCCAACTTCGAGTTTGGGAGCTAAGGCTACGAAGTAGTTCTTATACCACTCTTTGTCCGCATCACAAAAAACAAAATCAAAGGGACCTGCCAATTTTTTAACGAGTCCATGGGCATCAGCAAGCCGTGCATCGATGTAACCGTCGAGTCCGGCTTGTTTAAAGTTCGCCAGGGCCTCTCTATAGCGCCCTTCATCTATCTCGATCGTAATAAGTTCTCCACCGGTTTTGCTTAATGCCCATGCCATCCAAATCGCCGAGTGCCCTGTGGAAGTGCCAATATCAACTGCTT
Source organism: Deltaproteobacteria bacterium (assembly GCA_037384945.1). Lineage (GTDB taxonomy): Bacteria > Desulfobacterota > Syntrophobacteria > BM002 > BM002 > BM002. The sequence goes on along the minus strand of JARRNM010000013.1, from coordinate 30,111 downwards.
TTTTATACTTATTCTGTATGATAAGATCATACAGAACCTGACCATCAACTGCGGGAATATTCCAGTCCACCCACTGGCCTCTATGGCTTTCTATAAATCTTCTTACTTGCAAATCGAGATTCATATCCATTTTGACTTCTTCACCAAGTGCAGGAATTATAAGAAGACTTGCAAAGAAAAAATTCCGCTGTTAAATTTTCCTCTCATTTGAATTCCTAATTTAAGTTGTAAGTTCATCTTAAAATTTTATCAAAAGGGATATTCATTTAACTCCGCATGGTCTGAGCTTAACCCAGAATATAATACCTTGGTATTCAAAGCAAAGTGTGGATTGGACGGGTTAAATCACTCACCGGGACCTTAGACAGACCCTAGATAAGTCAGACATCCGAGTGTACACCTGATAAGCATTGGTCAAATATTGATGAATATCAACTATTAGAACTATATAGTCTCCATCCGGAAACTCAACATTTTTATTCTGAGCCCTTCGTTTTCCTCAGGACAAGCTCCGCGAAGAATCTCCCGCAATCCCCATAGCCACGAGATTGTTCGTCGTCCCGCCATTCGCGGGACTCCTCAGAATGACAACGGAAAAGCAAGTCTCCGGATGGAGACGATATAACGGTTGACGAATAAGTTACCCTCGCTCCGGTCTCATCAAAATTTGGTCCGTTTAACTCTTGCTTCCTAGAGCACATGAACCGCCACGCGAACATTTTCCCCTATTTTATCGTTTACCAGTTGTTTGAGATCCGATAAGAGATTCACGGATACGGGCTTTTGAGCACTCAGGATGATGGCAGCATCAGTGTCGCTCTTGATCCCAAAACGAAGGGCAGAGATTAGGGTTACCCCATATTCTTGATGGATGCGTTCTTTGATAGCCTGGTAAACTGAAAGGCTTACCGGCAAAGTGTATGGGCGGGTCTGGCCTTCGCGCAGTTGCCGGGCCAGCTTGAATCCCAGGGGCGCAGTTAACATCACTGCGATGAGAATCAGAGAGAGAACCGTCCGTCGCATCCACAGAGGCGACCTGATGCCTAACCTGGTGCCTTGGATACCGAGGCGACGATATATAAATGCCGCACCGAGGATAATGGCAACCAGGTTGGTGAGGAAAAGAATAGCTGCACCTTGAGAGATTTTCCAGGCGCCCGTGGCAAAGGCAATGCCAACGGTTGCCAGGGGAGGCACAAGAGCTGCGGCTATTGCCACCCCGGCGAGGGCCCCCAGTAATGAGGGTCGGGCCACGGCATAAGCGGCGGCAACCCCAGAAAGAAAGGCCACTGCCAGATCAATGAGGGTAGGCGCTCCCCGGGCAAGTAGCTCCGGGGTCAAAGCTTCCATGGGGGCAGTTAAGCCGAAAAAGATTGAGATGAGCAAAGCCGCACCGATCCCGAATCACATTGCCTTGAGAGAATCACGAAAAAGTGAGGTATTTCCCTGGACAAGAGCGAGCCCTGAGCCAATGAGCGGTGTCATCAGGGGGGCCACGACCATGGCGCCAATCACCACTGCAGTAGAATTCTGGATCAATCCAAGAGAGGCAATGGCCGTTGACAAAGAAATCATCATGATGAAATCAACATTCCACCGGGCACCCACCTGAAGTCGATCAAACAAGTCGATCCGGTCCTCAGCATCGAGAACCGGCAGCCAGCCCAAGATACGGCTTCCGATTAAACCGAGCCATGACGGCTTACCTACCAGACTCTCGAGACGGATGAAGCCGATGGCTGCCCTTGAGCAAATCTTGCTGCCCAGCGCACCAGGAACGTTGCCGACTCCACTTGGGTAAGAACCGCCATGACATTCATTGTGGAATTCCTCCTCTTGGCAAATCCAGACTGTTCAATAATTCAGTCTTCGGATGACTTGAAGGCATGACCTACCTGCATCCCAGCCGGAGCCCATCCCGCAGCTTGCCGGAGTGAAGCGGAGATCCCGATTCATCGGTGATGCGGGACCAGGGTGACGGGCGATTGCTAACTGCCGTCATTTGCTTATAGCTCATTCACTTGGGAAGAAAATATAGCGGTGGAGCATCAACTGTGCCGCTGCCAGTTCAAATAAAAAGTTCAATTAAGCCAAACAAGCCCATGAAGAACAGGAAAACCGCCGTTATTGTCTCCAAGGGCCAGGAAGGTACATAGACAAACTGGCCCCCTTTAAGTCGCCTCAAGACTAGCCGATGCTGGAATACCGCCGCGAACAGGCCGAGGATAGCGAAGGTGATAAAACTCAGTCCGAAAATCAGGGTGCTGTGGATGGGATCGATTTTTTCTCTCAAGCCAACTGCTTGCAGGTACCCATGTAACTTGCCGAGACCAAAGCCAAAGCCAATGAGCGTAAGGGAGGTGCGCACCGACGCCATGAGCGTTCGCTCTGCAGCTTCCCGACTGCGTTCTCTGGCGAGCTCAGTTGATGTAATCTCACCTGTCGGATTCTGATCCATTTTCTGTTACAGCTCCTTTCTCGAAAATTAATGTCAGAACGCCCTTTGCCACTTCCTTCTCCAGTTCCGCAACCTGATCATCGAAGTGAGCGGTTACCCCTCAAACGCTGTAAGATATGCCAACTAGGTTTGAATCTTTTCCAAAGCGAGATCCAGCTCGGTAGGCGTGCGCCAGCGCTTCTTGGGATCCTTGTGTAGACATTTTAGAATGGCTTCATCCAGTTTGGCAGGAATGCTGGAGATATGCACCCGCGGCGGTACGGGGTATTGCTCGTTGTGCTGTTTTTTGAAATCCTCGGGTGATGGCCCTTCGAAAGGCACCTTGCCTGTGAGGGCTCGGTAAAAAACCAGGCCGAAGGAATAGAGGTCTGCGGCCTGTTTCATTTTTTCCGGCATGCGCGTGGGCGCCCGGCTGAACAATTCGGGCGCCAGATAGGTGAGTTCGTAGTTAGAGAGTTCTTTGTAGTCCAGGGTAAAACCCAACTGGCTAGCCAAATTCGAGATGAGGCCAAAATCAGCAATCTTGGCCCTGATCAACTCACCTCGGATCAGGACCCTTTTGGGATTTAAACCGAGGTGAAATATCTTTCTCAGGGTATCGTCGGTGCCCCGATGCGAATGGGCATAAGCCAAACCGTTGAGCAGGGCTCTGGCCAAACGGACCGCCTCTTTTATAGACAGGTGGGTTTTCTTTTTGAGCAAATCCTCCAAGGTAGTGTCGAAATCCTCTGTAATAAGGTAATAAAGCCCCTTCCTCTCGGCCACGTCCAGAATCCGGGTGACGTTGCGATTTTCCATATTCACTTGTTCGTAGCCCCATTTGACCATGAAGTCCTTCGCGGTGATTTCCCCTGATAGGGCGGGAGAAAGACACTTGGCAACGCGCAGAGTTCCGCTAGGAACCTCCTCGACCTTGAAAAACTGATGAATCGTATCCTCGCCGATTTTCTCTTGAATCTTATAATGGATGTTTTCGTCCACTTTGAGTGCGAGTAGGGCCTTACCTCGGGAGACAAGAGGATCTTTGCTCTGGGTGTCAGCTTTGGCCCGAATAGCCTCATGGGTGGGATCAATGGCTGCAGCTCGCTGGAAGTAGGAGCGCGCCTGGTCATAGAGGTTTTTCTTTTCACATGCCTTTCCGAGCAGTATGTAGTAGTTCAGGGTTTCCGGTCCTGGATCGAGGGACTCTACCCAGGGAGCAGCGTCTTCAAGGAGTTCCAATATGCGGTCATAGTCCTGGCGTTCCAACAGGGACTCGCCCAGCTCGCTAAGCGCGGTTATTTTATAAGGGTTGTCCTCGAGCATTACTTCCAGATACTCGTTGGCAGCCTTGTCGAACTGACCGGCCCGAAGAAGGAGGCGGGCGAGCTTAAGCCGGGTGTCAACTCCGGCACTGCCATTGTCAAGCATTTGCCGGTAAATAATGGTGATCTGCTCAACCGCCTCATTATTCCCCGGATCTTTCTCCAGTATTTGCTCATAAAATGGCTTTATCTCAGCAAGAGAAGTCTGTTTCTCCTTCTCCAGTTGCCTGAGAGTTTTAATCGCTTTGGAAAACTGCTTATTTTTCAGGTGAAGCTTGACCATATTGAAATAATAGCGATCACCCTCCTGGGCCAGGGTCTTGACCTTATTGGCCGCGGTTGAATGCTTGGGATCCCGTTCAGCCAGTTGCTGATAAACCTGTAGTGCTTCTTCCTTGTCGCCAGCCGTTTCATAGCCTAAGGCCAACTGAGCTAGGACGAGATTTCTTTCAGGCTCGCTTAAATTCTTGCGCTTGTAAGCCTCCTGGAGCACTCGAATGCCTTCCCCATATTGTCCCAGTTGGATATAGGCCTTGCCAATCTGGAGAGAGCATTCAGTAGGTTGATACCCTAATTCGACAGCCCGGTGAAACTCCTGAATTGCATCGGCATACATCCCTATGTCCAAGAAGGCTTGTCCCCGATTGAAAGCAGCGTTGCCTTTACCTTCTTGAGGAGCGACCGGTTCTTCTGCTGAGGCCTCTAGGGGCTGCCCGTGGAATTCGGCCTCCAGACGGTCAATAGTGGTTAGCTGCTTCTGAATGAATGCGCGGCGGTTCTTGGTGAATTGAAGCTTGGCAGGATCGGCAACTCCTTGTCCTGCAAGGGATGCAACCTCGTTCAGGAGATCTTGGTAGATCTGACGGGCTTCGTCGAAGAGACCTTGGGTAAGGTATAGTTCAGCCTCATCAATCTTCTCCTGAATTTCTGGAAAGTCATTGAGGCTGGAGTTGTTACTGATATTTGCTTGCATGGTCAGAGAGGACCCCGGGCAATAAATTTCCTAAGACGAGAAGAGGTTGTTCGTTGAAGCTGACGGCGGCCTAAGAAAGTAAGTAGTCCGGATCAATAACGTTGATCTCAAAGTCTCCTTCGATAGTGGCCGTGCCACTCACCTCTCCTGGTAGTCCGGCTTTCTGATAGCCTTTGACGTCATAGGGCGTCCTTTGCATAAATTCGTCAGTCAGCAAGGCACCATGGCGCTGACCGGTGCTAAGAAGGACGATACCTCTGACTGGGGGGGCTACTGCCTCGGTGTCATCGCTGCCAAGAGTCTCCGGACGCAGACTGACAAGGGGGAATTGTATCTTTTTAAGCTCTTTGGGCTTTAAATCCGCAAGGGGACCGGTAACTCCCCGCTTGATACTGCTAAAGGCTCCCTTGAAGTCGGCCAGTCTGACGTAACCTCTCTTACGTACAGCCTTGACTTTGCCCTTGGAAAGTTTGAAGACATTGGCGACTGCCTCCGTGGGTATTCCCAGTGTATTATTGGCCACATCAGCTAGATATCTGGTGGCCAGTGCGCCAGATTTCGGGCTCAGGGGTTCTGAAGGAATCTCCTCGAGCAGGTCCAGTACCGGTTCGGAGTCCAGAGATTCTACGAGGTCATCGGAATCCAAAGAAAACTCTTCTGTTTCCACGCGAGCATCCTTCGAGGTTGTGGCCTCGTAGCTGGCTACTGGGGCTCCAGCCACGCCGGTAAGGCTTCGCTGCAATTTGGAGGCAGCCTGGCTTATGTCGTCAATGGCATGCTGTATGGTCTTGACCTGAGAGCTTATTTCAGCCTGAGCCTGGGGTGTAGCCTTCTCCGGCTGTTGCTGGCCAAGGTTTTTCTCAAGTTTGGCCAAGGTTCTAACCAGATTTCCAGATAACTCTCGGGCCTGTAAAGTTTCGGCTTCCAACTTATTGTGGGCGGAACCAAAATATTTTTCTAACTTCGCCAGTGAAGGCTTGCCAGACATGGCTTTTAAAATGCGGCCAAAGAAGTCTTCAGTCTCCTGAGTGAGGCTGGACACGGCTTCTGCAAGCATGCCACTCTGGTCTTTTGCTTCCTGGATGAGATTTTGCAAAGATGGAGGTATTTCTCCCGCCGGTATCCCGGGTGGGGGAGCAATCTCTTCGGCCTCCAGCATGGGCTCCAGAGCTGGCTCCTCCTCTGAAAGTCCTTCCAGCTCCAATTCTTTTCCAAGTACTTCTTCTACCTCCGGTTCTTCCTCCAGAAGGGGGGCAGAAAGTGGCTCTTCTTCGGCCACTTCCGCGGAAACCTCTTCCTCCTCGAACAACTCCTCGAAAGAGGGTTCTTCATCGAGATCTAGTGGCAGATACGGTTCTTCTTCCAGGTCCGCCGCCAGGGTGGGTTCTGCTGGCTCCTCTTCCTCCAAGGTCAATTCTTCGGCAGTTGTTGCTTCCAGGGTTGGCTCTTTTTCAGTCGGCTCTTCCAGAATGGGCTCTTCCACGAGATCCGCCACCAGGCCGGGTTCTACTGGCTCCTCTTCATCCAAGGTCAATTCTTCGGCAGTTGTTGCCTCCAGGGTTGGCTCTTTTTCAGCCGGTTCTTCCAGAATGGGTTCCTCTTCGAGGTCCGCCATGAAGTCCAGTTCTTCCGGGGATACATCTTCTACGACTGCTTCCTCGCCCACCAATTCTTCCATTAGTGGTTCTTTTTCGGATGGAGCACCCCCTATCTCCATCTCTGGTATGACCTCCTCCAAGATAGGCTCGTCTTCTATTATCTCTTCAGAGACCGGTGCTTCCTCAGCCAACTCTTCCAGCTCCGGTTCCTCCGCTGTAATTTCCTCTAAAATCAGCTCCTCGGCAGGCTCTGGCTCGAAGGTCGGTTCGACTGCCGGGGGTTCCTCCACGCCTTCAGGTGTTTCCTGGGGTTTCACCCGCTGGATTTCTGCCTTCACTCGCCTGAACTGGCCGAGTAATTTATCCATTACCTCACTGCGTTCAGAGTCTGAGGGTGCTGGCTCCCGCACAAAAATGTCAAGACCTCGTGTGGCTCCGTGCAAGAATTGAATGGAAATGGGCGCGGCTGATTCCTTTGCAGCGCGCAGGTATTGGATGACTCCCAAAGTCATCTTGATGACCGCCATACAGTGACGGTCGTCACCCAGCTTGTCGCTTACAAGATTAAGCTCCTTTTCAAAGGTCTTGATGGACTCTGGGGTGATTTCCCAGTCTAAGGTAAGAAGGCTCTCTTTCAGGTCAGCCAGGGGATCATCTACGAGATCGGATGGCTCCCCTAAGTCGGGTTCTTCCGCTGGCTCATCCTTGGGCTCTTGTGTCGGTTCTTCAGCGGGTTCTTCCGGTTTGGCAACCACTGACTCTTTAACTTCACCCTTTTTTACGAAGAGCTCATCGATCGCCTTATCGATATCTGCCTCAAGTTCGCTTGCATCGACTCCAGCCAAGGGGTCGTCGGTAAAATCCATGTGCCCCTCCTTCTGGCAACTGAGGGTTTTTAACGAGATAAAAGCTTACGGCTTACGTATTTGACCGTGCGCTTGCTGATCTCTCTAAGCGTTTCAAACACACCGTCGCCTTTTAATGCACTGCCGCTGAACCAAGGTACTTGGAGTTCCCCATTCAGGTCTTGTTCCATCTCATCAAGGGTGAGGATGGGAATGTTGGAACCGCCAAGGTCCCTCTTATTGAACTGAAGAACAAGAGGGACTTCTTTGATGTCTAAGTTGTCCTCAGCAAGATTCTGTCTCAGGTTTTCGAGGCTCTCCATGTTCTTCTCTTTTTGAACTTTTAGAGAATCGGCCACGAAAACAATGCCGTCTACGCCCTTGAGAACTAGTTTACGGGTGGCATTGTACATGACCTGTCCGGGAACTGTATAGAGCTGGATCTTGATGCTCAGTCCCTGAATTTTACCGAGTGCCAAGGGTAGGAAGTCAAAAAACAGAGTACGGTCACCCTTGGTATCGATGGTAACCATCTTGCCACGAACAGCCTCGGTCATAGCCTGATGCAGGTAGAGTAGATTGGTAGTCTTACCCCCCCGGCCAGGTCCATAAAAGACAATCTTGCACTGTACTTCATTTTTACTCAGATCAATGAATGACACAGTTACTGCTCTCCGCCCAGAATAGGTATCAGAGTCTCGGTGACTTTCGCGGTGTTCAATCTAATCAGTCCCAGGGAGACTTCCTTGCCAAATAGAGTGATGAGGATGAAGCCTTTCCCCACTTTGGTGAAATGGATGTTCTCATTCTTGCCTTTATGGAAGAGAAGGGCGAAGTCATCTTCTCCAATTAGCTTAGCAATTTCGGCGGTGGCGCCAAAATTGGCGGCGGAAAGCGCAGCTAGGGCCACAACGTCGAGATTAGCAGGATCGCCTCGGTTGACAATGAGGTTGCCTGAGCGGTCAACCAAAAGAACGCAGTCAGCTCCACCCCGGAGAAGATCTTCATCGAGAACATTGATGATGTTGTCTATTGCTTCTTTGGATAAGACGAGATCCATACCTCCCCCGCTTTCACCAGCATGGTCTCAGATCGAATAGGGGATTTGAGACGTATGCTTTCAATTTCCCTACTAAAATAGGTCACGCATTCTATAACAGCATTACTTTAAAAATGCAAATACTTTTTTCCAGTAATGTCGCATGCCTGCAGGAATCATGCCGCGTTGAAGAGGTGGATGGAAGATCAATCCAACATGCGGCGGAGATCAATCAGTTCTTGCCTGATTTCCTCTAAAGTCTGGTGGGGTGAAGATGGGGCGGAGGCTGGTTGCAGCTTTTTGCGGGCACCAGCAATGGTGAATTTTTCCTGATGCAGCAGCTTCTTTATGTAAAGGAGCATCTCAACATCTTTTCGTTTGTACATCCGCTGCTTTGATGGAGCCCTTCGAGGTCTGACCAGGGAAAACTCCCTTTCCCAATAGCGGAGAACATGGGTTGGAACGCCGACAATTCGACTGACCTCTCCAATTTTGAAAAAACGTTTGTTGGGAATGGTAGCCATAATCTAATCGCCGAGGGGGTTAATAAAGACAAGCAGGTCGAAGACCAAGATCCAAGATGCAATAGTAAACAAATTGGCCATTAACCGCAAGGTTCAAGACAACTTTTAAACATAGGAGCCAGGAGCCCTGAGCGTAGAGCATGGCGCATGGGGCATAGAGTCAGCATGCAGCTGACAGCGGACAGCAGACAGCTCGTGCCACGGAGAAATGATTCTATCTACATGATATTTTTCCTGCCTGCTGCCAGTTGTCCGCTGCATGCTGAAGCCTCGTCTCGCCCGACCTTATGTCCCGCCAAAAAAGGTGCCTAGTGCTTTTTCCGGTGTCTATTTTGCAACACCGACTACAACAAAGGCTAGGAACGCAGCTGAGCCTCGAAGGCATCAACGATTTTTTGACTCAGGTCCTGGTGGATCTCGTTTACCTCTAGATCGGTGAGACTGCGTTCTGCAGACCTGTAGGTGATGCGGAAGGCCAAGCTCTTCCTGTCTGTCCCCACCTGGGTGCCACGGTATTGATCGAATAAGCTCATACTTTCAGCGTATTGAGGTCGATGTTCTTCCAGATAGTCCAGCAGATCCTGAACAGCCACCGAATCAGCAACCACTATGGCGAGATCGCGATTCACTGCGGGGAATCTTGGTAGAGCTTGGAATTTTTTCACTGATACCGTTCTTTCGATGAGAAGATCGAAGTCGAGATCGAAGAGATAAACTGGGCCCTTTAGATCAAAGCCTTCCAATACAGCGGGATGCACCTCACCCAGGTCCCCAAGATATAGATCGGCAGCCTGAATTTGGGCAGCAGCCTCAGGGTTCAGGTAGGGAGCGGGAGACTTGGCGGACCAGCGAAGATCTCTAATTCCTAAATGCATAAAAAGGGCTTCTACCGCCCCTTTAACGTCAAAAAAATCAATACCTTGACTCGGCTCGTTCCACCCTGGAGGACGTCGCAAGCCGGAAAGCAAACCACAGAGGTTGAACCGCTCTTCGGGCAGCTCATCACCTTCTTTGGAGAAAAAGACCTTGCTCAGTTCGACAAGTCTGAGATCGAAGTTGTTTTGACGCTGGTTTCTCGCAGCAGTTTCTAAGATGTTTGGCACAAGAGAGGTCCGCATTACTGACTGTTCTTCGCTCAAAGGGTTGCGCAGGGGCAGCAGCCGTCGCCGTCGGTCGCCGTCTTTAAAGCGGAGCAAGTCAATAGTTTGTGGGTTGATGAAGGAATAGGTGACAATCTCACAAAAGCCCAAGCTTCTGAGGGTCTCCTTGGTGTACTGTCTGATAACCTGATCTTCTGACCGTTTCGTCGAAGCCAATCGAGCCACAGGCTCCGCACTGGGGATGAGGTCATATCCGGCCAGCCGAGCCACCTCTTCCATGAGGTCCACTTCCCGAGTTAGATCACCACGAAAGGAAGGTGGCTCCACTACCAAGAGGTCTTCTCCACCGGAGCTGATTTTCAACTGGATTGACTGCAAGTGCTTTGAGATCTCTTCCCGAGAGAGATTTGTCCCAAGAAAACGGTTGGTTTTGGCAACTCGAAGCTTTATAGGTTGAAGTTTTACTGGAAGGGGATAAACATCCAGGCGGCCACTGGCAAGTTCCCCCTCAGCCAATTCAACCATTAATTGAGCAGCCCGATCCAAGGCAGTGATTACTCCTTCAGGATCCACTCCTCGCTCGAAGCGGTAGGAGGATTCAGTACTTAATCCGAGGCCTTTGGCGGTACGCCTCGTACCGGTGGGCTGGAAATAAGCGCTTTCAATTAAAACCGTATTGGTCTCAGGAGTAATCTCCGAGTTGAGCCCCCCCATAATGCCGGCCAAGGCCACGCCGCGAGTGGCGTCACAAATGAGCAGCATGTCTCCTGTCAGTCGGTGCTTCTGCCCGTCTAGGGTAACAAAGGTCTCATTTGGCGTGGCCCGGCGTACGACAATGCGCTGTTCGTCCAAACGGTGATAGTCGAAGGCGTGCAGGGGCTGGCCCAACTCCATCATAACGTAGTTGGTGACGTCGACAATATTATTAATCGCTCTAAGTCCCTGAGCCTCCAAACGCTGCCGCATCCATAAAGGAGAGGGTTTGATCTTGATATTTCTGACGATGCGAGCAGCATAGCGGGGACAAAGGTCGGCGTCCTCGATTGTTACTGAAGATAGGGATTCTACCGGGGGACCGGTCTCCTTCAGGTTGACCCTAGGTAGAGACCATGTCTCTCCGAAAAGAGCAGCTATCTCGCGGGCAATGCCAACGACGCTGAGGCAGTCGGCCCGATTAGGAGTTATACCGATATGGTAGATGAGGTCGTTGAGTTGGAGAGCCTCGGCCAGGGGTGAGCCCAGCTGCAAGTCGGCCTCAAGCACCATAATTCCACTGGCGTCCTCTGCCAGGCCCAGCTCGCTTTCAGAACAGATCATACCTTGGGAGAGAACGCCGTGAATCTCAGCTGAGCGAATCTCGGTACCGTCGACCAGAGAAGCCCCATCCAGCGCAAGAGGGACAAGCTGTCCCACTGCTGCATTCGGAGCTCCGCAAACCACGTCGAGAATATTATCAGGAATTTGTACCTTACACACCTGGAGGTGCGCAGCACTAGGATGTTTTTCTATGCCCTGGATGCGGCCCACTACGATTCCTTCAAGGCCGAATTGAAAAGGTTCAATGGCTTCAACTTCCAGCCCCGCCATGGTCAGTCGATGGGCGATTTCATCGGGTGTAGCATTGCAGGGCACCATAGACTGAAGCCATTTGAAGCTAATCTGCATGATGGAGTCCTCGAAGATATATTATTAAGGGTCCCAATCCGATCACTCGGTCGTTAGGGTTCCAGTACCGGGGTTGATGGAGTAATGGAATATGGCTATTTCGGATCTCGGATTTCGGATTGAAAAAACAAATTAAATCCTCAAACTCAATCTAAAGTCCACAATCCGCATTCCGCATTCCCAAATCCGCAATCGAGATACTCCAATACTCCAGCATAGACTCTTAGCATGAAAAGCTAGAACTGCTGCAAGAAGCGCAGGTCGTTATCGAAAAACAAACGCAGGTCGTTTATCCCATACTTGAGCATGGCAATGCGCTCAATGCCCATGCCGAAAGCGTACCCGCTAACCTTTTCCGGGTCATAGCCGACCATTTTGAAAACTTCTGGATCCACCATTCCCGAGCCTAGAATTTCCAGCCAACCGGTTTCAGAACACACCCGACAACCCTCACCCCCGCACATGACGCATTGAATATCCACTTCCGCACTAGGCTCAGTGAAAGGGAAGAAGCTGGGGCGGAACCGCAGATCCACCTCAGGTCCGAACATCTGATGCACGAAAATGGTAAGCACACCTTTCAGATCACCAAAGGAAACGTCCTTGTCCACCACCAGGCCTTCAACCTGATGGAACATGGGGGTGTGAGTCATGTCAGAATCACAGCGGTAAGCTTTACCCGGTGCAATTATCCGCACAGGTGGAGGCTGCTTTTCCATGACCCGTACTTGAATGGGAGAGGTGTGGGTACGGAGCACTACGTTGTCGGTGACGTAGAAAGTATCTTGCATGTCTCGGGCAGGATGGTCTTTAGGGATATTAAGAGCCTCGAAATTATAATAATCCAATTCCACATCTGGTCCCTCTACCACCTCAAAACCCAGACGTTGGAAGATCTCGGTGATCTCCACGCCGACTTTAGTTATAGGGTGGAGATGCCCAAGATAAGGCAGTCTGCCTGGCAAAGAAACATCCAGGACATGCTCTCGCCTCGATACCCCGGCTGTCTGCGACTTGGTCTCCTCAAAAGCACTTTCGAGGCGAGAGCGAGTCTCGTTTAACAGTTTGCCCAGAGTAGGACGCTCTTCAGCCGGGCTGGCCCCCAACTGCTTGAAAAGATCGGAAAGTTTCCCCTTCCGCCCCAGCACCTCGATTCTCAAGCGCTCCAGTTCCTCAGCGCCTTCTAGACGAGCCAATTGGTTGAGGGTTTCTTGGAGGAGGGTATTGATTTCTTGTTTCATCGTTCCGGGAGGTGAAGAACTAGGTACCGCGCCGTGCTAACTCCACAATCTGAGCAAAGCCGTGGGGATCGTTCAGGGCGAGATCGGCCAACACTTTTCGATCCAGGTCGATTCCGGCTTTCTGCAGACCATCCATTAACCTGCTGTAAGAAAGGCCGTGCATTCGGCTGGCCGCATTGATTCGGGTAATCCAAAGAGAGCGGAATTGGCGCTTGCGGACACGACGGTCGCGATAAGCATACTGGAGTGCTCTCTCAACATTCAAACGGGCTGCACGCAGCGCTTTGCCCCGTGCGCCACGATATCCTTTAGCCTGTTTAAGTATTTTCTTGCGTCGTTTTCTGGAAGAGACCGCGTTGGTGACCCGGGCCATGATATACCCCTATGCGAGTTTCAAACTATCTCTTGTCAAAAAGGTAAATACAGATTAAGGACGCTAAAAATTTTGGATTTCGGATTGCGGATTTCGGATTGAAAACACTAACTAAGACGACCATGGAAAGGATTAAATTCCGCAATCCCCATTCCCCAATCCGCAATCGAATTACTCCATTAGTCCATCACTCCACCTTTACGCGTACGGAAGTAATCGGCGAATTCCCCGCATATTGGTGGAATCGACAAATCCGGCGCTACGCAGGTTTCTCTTTCTCTTGGGTGACTTCTTAGAAAGGAGGTGACTCTTGTAGGCCTTCGACCGGCGCACTTTGCCGGTACCGGTAACCTTAAAACGCTTGGCAGCAGCACGATTAGTCTTGATTTTAGGCATAATTACTCCACAATCTCAAATGGACCCAAAGCAATCCTGTAAAATATTCTGTCGCCTGTTGATTGTCAAGTCATTTCTCGTGGAAAAGAGGGGAAACCACTCACATTGCAGATTGTAGAATTTAGATTGCAGATTAAAAAACATTGGTAGAGATAAATCTTCAATCTTACATCTCAAATCTAAAATCGCTCAATCCGTAATGGCATTCTTGCTGACCAAGCAACCAGCCCGGATAGTGAGGCGCAAATCTTCACTGCCGCCAAAACAGCGAGCCAAGAACCTTTTGGTCTATAGGAGTAGGTGCAGATCTATTGCCGAGGAGCTAGGATCATGATCATGTTTCTTCCCTCTAGCTTAGGCGCTTGTTCCACAATCCCTTCTTCCTCAATATCGGCAATAATACGCTCGAGAACCTTCAGCCCTAGCTCGGAATGGGCAATCTCCCGGCCGCGGAACATTATAGTTACCTTGGCTTTGTTTTTCTCGCTGAGAAAACGTTTGATGTGACGTAGTTTGAATTGATAGTCGTGCTCTTCTGTTTTGGGGCGGATTTTCACTTCCTTTATCTGAATGGTGGTCTGCTTCTTTTTGGCTTCCTGTAGTTTCTTGGCCTGCATGTACTTATACTTGCCATAGTCCATTATTCTACATACAGGGGGGGATGCTTTGGGAGCCACCTCCACCAGATCAAGTTTTTCTTCCGCGGCCCGAGCCAATGCCTCTTCCAGCGGCACGATCCCCAATTGGGTACCGTCTTCACTAATGAGACGGATTTGGGGAGCCCTAATCTTTTGGTTGACATTAACTTGCTTGATTATTTTGCTTCCCTCCTTTCATTGCAAAGGATGTGAAATCTGAGATGTGAGATACGCCATAGGCAGATCTTCTCTAAGAGACTGAATCTCACACGCCCAATCTTATAGCCCACATCCCAAGTATGAGATTGATCACTTCGCCTTAAGGACCATATCGGTGACACCGTTTTCTTCCATTATCAAGCGGACAAAAGCGTCCGTCTCCATGAGCTTCAAATCCTTTCCATCTCTCCGGCGGGGAGAGACTCCACCTGTTTCTACCTCCCGGTCTCCCACAACCAGCATGTATGGAATCTTCTGAAGCTGGGCTTCGCGGATCTTGTAACCCAATTTTTCATTGCGCAGGTCCTTCTCGACTCTGACCCCTGCACTCAGGAGACGCTGGTACAACCCTTCACCGTAGGCCAGTTGCCGGTCGGTAACCGTGAGAATAATAGCCTGTACAGGTGCCAGCCAAGTAGGAAAGGCCCCGGCGTAATGTTCTATGAGAATCCCTAGAAATCTTTCCATACTGCCGAGTAGGGTACGGTGAAGCATTACCGGACGATGCTTTTCGCCGTCGGTTCCGATATAAGTTAGATCGAAACGCTCCGGCAAAGTGAAATCGCACTGAATGGTTGAGCACTGCCACCGCCGGTTCAGGGCATCTTTGAGCAGTATGTCAATCTTGGGGCCATAGAAGGCACCCTCGCCGGCACGAATCTTATAGGAAATCTCCTTGTCCCGAAGGGCTTCTTCTAAGGCGGTGGTGGCCCTCTCCCAATCCTCGTCTGTGCCGATACGTTTTTCCGGCCGGGTGCTGAGTTCGATCTCGTACTCGAAGCCAAAGAGCTGGAGCATATCAAGGGCAAAATCAATAATTCCCTTGATCTCGTCGTTGAGTTGCTCAGGGGTGCAAAGCAAATGAGCGTCATCCTGGGTGAACTGTCGCACTCGGGTCAGACCATGAAGTACACCGGACTTTTCATGGCGATGCACCAAACCCATCTCGAAATAGCGAATGGGCAGATCACGGTAAGAACGAATGGTAGACTTGTAAATCAGCATGTGGGCCAGGCAGTTCATGGGCTTGATGCCGTATGATTGCCCTTCCACCTCGGTGAAATACATGTTTTCCCGGTAGTTTTCAAAGTGGCCGGACCTCTTCCACATCTCGGTCTTGAGTAATTGCGGTCCGATAACCATTTGGTAACCACGGCGAAGGTGCGCTTCTTTCTCAAAGGTCTCAAGGACATGGCGAAGCAAGGCACCTTTGGGATGATAGATGATCAACCCGGGCCCCGCCTCATCGCTGACCTGAAAGAGATCGAGTTCTCGGCCTAACTTGCGGTGATCTCGCTTGCGGGCCTCCTCGAGGAGGTGAAGATGTCTCTTCAAATCCTTTTTGGAAAAAAAGGCCGTACCGTAAATTCTCTGGAGCATGGGATTGCGCTCGTCGCCACGCCAATATGCCCCGGCAACCCCGGTGAGCTTGAAGGCCTTAACCTCACTTGTATTGATCAGGTGGGGACCACGACAAAGATCAAGCCAGTCGTCCTGTCCGTAGACCGACACCGTGGGATCTTCCATCTCCTCTAACATTTCGACCTTGTAAGTCTCATTTTTCTCCCTGAAGAGCTGGATTGCTTTCTGTCTATCCAGTACTCTGCGCTGGATGGGTGTGGCCCGCTTAATTATCTCATCCATCTTGGCTTCGATCCGAGGGAGGTCTTCCGCACTAAAAGTGTCAGGGCAATCAAAGTCATAATAGAAACCGTTTTCTATGGCAGGTCCGATGGTAATCTTCGCTTGCGGATAGAGGATTTGCACCGCTTGGGCCATCACGTGCGAGGCAGTGTGGCGAAGGATCTCCAGAGCCTCCTCACTTTCCTGCCCGAGTGGTTCGAGAACACAGTCATGCTCCAGAGTGCGGCTGAGATCAACAAGTTTGCCGTCTAATTTGGCGGCCACCGCCGGGTTGCCCTTTTGCTCTTCCATTATTTTTAGGGCTTCCCCTGCGGTTGTGCCCTTTGGCAATCTCTGGCGCTCGCCAGCTCGCTTGACCACATTTATCTCTTCCATAATGCTCCTTGGTCAAAAAATAAGAAAAGGCATCCGAACGCTAGGTTCTCCGATGCCTCTTGCTTACCACTAGTTTTTACAGCACATGTAGGTCGTTATTAACACCTTTATCAACAATTTCTGGTAGGCACGTGGGGATTTGAACCCCAGACCCCTACCGCGTCAAGGTAGTGCTCTCCCCCTGAGCTACGTGCCTATATCTAGAGCTTTTACTAAGTATCAGGACAGTTGTTCACTGTCAAGAAAAATTTCCGCCCATCCAGTTGCCGGTTGCCAGCTGCTCACTGCCGTCTGTTCTCTTGATTGTCCCCTGCTCCCTGCATCAGGCGTATCCCCTTGACCATGTATTGAGTCCAGGAAACAATAGTGAATCCGGCGGTGATGTTAAAGAGAATGCTCTTGAGAAGAGGGTGGGGGGTGGCGATGGCCGATGCCATGGTGACTATGGCAGTGAAGATCTGGGAACAGGTGGTGAGTTTGCTGGCGATAGTTGGCCTGATTTCAAATGGCAGATCTTGCATAAATAAGACAAAAATGCCCACAAGGATGAGCACGTCTCGACTCAATATAATTACAGTGAGCCAACTAGGAACCAGGTTCTTTACGGCTAGAAGCACGTAGGTGGTAGCCAGGAGCAGCTTGTCCGCTAAGGGGTCCAGGAAGGCTCCCAACTTGGATTTTTGCCTGTATAAACGGGCGATCAAGCCGTCCAGCCCGTCAGTGATGCCTGCTACTATGAAGACGACAAGAGCTTCGTTGAGCCTTTCTTCCAGGAGAAAAATTACCAACAGGGGTGTCAGCAGGACACGTAAAATGGTGAGTAGATTGGGAATGGTCATTTAAGCAGGGGCTTACCTCTTACTGAGGATGGTAACTTTTACAAGGTTTTCGCCCACCAGTTCCGCGCTGGTAACAAAACCACCAAAGTCTTTACCCTCCAATGACTGCTCTAGGGCATCGGCCCTTCCCGCGAGAATCAGAGAAAAAATCCCCAGGTCACCTTTCAGCTTAATCTGCCTTATTTCTTTTATTACTGGTGAGCGTTGGAGGTACTCCTTAATGAGAATTAGATCTCCATAGGAACGCACCCCTTCCACCTGGAGAGAAACATCCATGGGAGCTTTGGATACTGCCGCATAGGGGGCCAATATTCCATCCTCCAGGTGTGGGGCCAGACGTTCTGCCAGAGCAGTAAAACCGTAGTCGATCATTGACTGCTCGATGGAGGGCTGGACCTGTACTGTGGCGGAGACCCTGGCAAGGGTCTCGCCATTGTCTGCCCGCACAGCCCGGAGGGAACCACTGGTCATTCCTGTTTGGCCCATGCCGGTAGCACGGTAACTTACCTGACCCAGTACTGCTACATCTGCCGCCAGAGCCTTTGCCAGTGCGGCACCCTGGGCGTCGTCCAGCAGGGGTACTTGGAAATTTGGGTCTGGCGGTATTCTCTCTGACAGTGAGGAAGGAGTTAGCGGAACTAGCCCCCGTTCAGCCATGAGCTTCGAAAGAGCCGGCAGAAAAAGAGGTGGCTTCTCATGGACAACCCCAGTCTGCCACCACCATGTCCAGGGTTCGTCGGGACTGGTGCGCTCAGCAACCAAAATAGCTATCCTAGGGCGCTCACTGGCAGCGAGAAACATGCCAAGTCGACGCAAGTCGCGGGTTAGATTTTCAGAATAGAGAGTAGTTTGCACCGTAACCCGATAGAGCCCAGATACCTCGCCTTCTTGGACTATTTGGTAATCCTTCACATAACTCATGGGCTCTTTGAGTATACGGTTCGACAAAAGAGGGTAGTAGTGGACAATGTTTTGAGCAGGCAAGAGATAACCGAGAGCCTGTTCCACCGCGGCGCGCAGAGCTTCCCGCAGGGCAAGGCTTCGTGCATCTGCCGAGTCCTTTCCCATCATTGGACTTAGGCCGGAGGCAACCAGCGGTTTATTGAGAGTCTTATCTTGCCCTGAGGCAGGGAGAGAACCTAGAGAGAGCAAGAGGCAAAGAACCACCACGACCCAGATATTTCTCGCCCCAATACCTGTGAACCTTACTCGGAGAGGTACAATTTTGTCTTTAGAACAGACCATGTAGCTGGTCCTGCCATTGTTGCTTAAAAAGAGGGATTGGCAAGGCTTCATCTTACTAGCATAGGGTTCAGGCAATAGCAAGGATTTTCACGCTACCCCGCTCACCCATATTTACCAAAGGGTCGGCCGGTAAGAAGACAGAGGGCGGAAGTCACCTAGGAGGAATGATGGAATATTGGAATGTTGGGTACAGGGTTGTACGATCCATCATTCCATCCTTGCAGTATTCCAACATTCCGGCTGAAAAGCCTTGATCCCTGCCTCCAACCTGAAGCGGAGCGCTCCTCCAACCTCCATCCCTATGCCCCATGCTCTTGCTTATTTGTAGTCAATGATATGCAGCTGGATTTGTCGCTCGCCGCGCCAGTGGTTCCATCTGGGGCTGAACAGTAAAAACTGAGGCAAGGGTAACGATTGATCGAACTCCAAGAGATTGAAACCTATGCCTGGCAAACGAACTCTGCCCTGCCGCAGCCTCAGACGCCAATGACTCCCCTGCAGTATCTGAGGGTCTTCCACCTGGAAATCTCGACAGCAAAAAACAGGCTCCGGATTGCCCACACCGTAAGGTTGCATTCGTTCGAGATAGGTCATCAACTCTGGGGTGATTTCCTCCAGACGAACCATAGCATCGAATTTCCTTGGCTGCTGGCTGTCTTCTGGAGTAATCTCCTCCTTTACCACTTGTTCAAAGGCGCGGCGGAACTCACCGAGTTGGCTCTGAGCAAGACCTACCCCCGCAGCTAACCGATGACCGCCGAATCGAGCCAGGTACTTCTTACACCGAGCTAGTGCCCGATAAAGATCGAAGTTGGCGACACTGCGCCCGGATCCCTCCCAGATCTCGTCTACCTGAGTGAGGAGAATGGTTGGTTTGCCGAAGCGCTCAGTCAAGCGCGAGGCTACGAGCCCCAAAACACCTTTATGCCAGCCCGGCGAGGCGAGGACAAGCGAGCTGTTTTCCTGATGGGCTTTGTTTGAGTCGATGAGACTTAAGGCCTCGGCCAAAAGTTGTTTTTCCAATGTTTGCCGTTGACGATTGAGCTGTTCAAGTTGCTGGGCTAGTTTTTGCGCTTCTGCAGAGTCGGAAGTCAAAAGAAGGCGGAGAGCCGGCTCGCCGTCGCCCAGACGTCCGGGAGCATTGAGGCGGGGTCCCAAACGAAACAATACATCCCAGTCACTTACTTTCTTGCCCCGAATACCACAGACTTCTTTGAGGGCCTGCAGGCCGAGGCTGGGTGTTTTAGAAAGCTCTGATAGGCCAACCGAGGCCAGAACTCTATTAGTACCGGTGAGTGGCATCATGTCCGCTAATGTGCCCAAGGCTACCAGCTCGAGATATTTCTTGAGGTTGGGTTGTTCGGAGCTGGTCCATCGACCCTGACTACGGAAATAGGCGCGGACAGCGGTTACGAGATAGAAGGCCACCCCGACTCCGGCCAGATCTGCTAGTTCTCCCTTTTCTTCAATTCCTTGGGGATTCAAAATAGCATTTGCATCCGGAAGGACATCGGGCAGCTTATGATGGTCGGTAACGATTATGTCCATGCCGAGCTCGCGTGCCAACTGAATGGGTTGATGGTCTGTGCTGCCGCAGTCCACCGTAACCACCAGGGTGACTCCCTTGCCGTGGAACCTTTGAAGCGGTTCGCTGTTGAGACCGTAACCTTCTTTAATACGGTGGGATATGTGCCAATGGACTCTCCCCCCCAGTGAGGACAGGAAATGGACAAGGAGAGCGGTGCCGGTAATCCCATCCACATCGTAGTCCCCATAAATTGCCATTTGCTCTCCTTCAGCTATAGCGCCCGCAATGCGGGTAACTGCTTTGTCGATACCTGGCAATTGGTATGGAGAGTGCATGTCTTTGAGTCGCGAGTAGAGGAAATTCTTAGCCTGCACCTGGCAAGTAATATTCCGAGTGGTGAGGATTAGACAGATCAATGGAGGGATTGCCAGAGCCTTCTCTATTTCATAAGCGAGAGCGTGGTTGGCCGCCCTGAGGTGCCAAAGGAAACGATTTCCCCTAATGGTTTCGAGCGTACTTTTAGCGTTCATCCTTTCCTGCTCACAAAGGGCGGACAAAGAATAATTTCTGATGGAGCTGACAGGGTGAGACCGCGAGGTGGTGAGATGGAGAGGCGAATTTCTGTAAGATATCGATTTTGATCAAATCAGACAAGTATAGGCCTTGTGGTCAATCCTCCCGGTCTCCGTTTGTCCGCGTTTCTCTGTCTCCGATTCATCTTGGGGTGGTTTGGCAGAATAAATCGCAACTCTCCATCATAGTCAAGGGGAAAGAGCTGGGTAGGTCCGTTGTCCGTAGTCGGTTGTCCCTTGCAAAGTGAAACTCGGATCTCTTTTTTTAAGCAACGGACCACGGACTACCGACAACGGACTGGCCATCACCGGACTGAACATTGTTAGAGAAAAGCTCGATGGCTCTGGATGAACAGCGTAGCGCCTCGAGACATTGGGCATGACCCTTGTAACCACTGGTCAAAAATGGTAACGTGACGACACAGGATGCGTGAGGTAAACAATGGCCATTGTTCTAAAGCGATCAGACCTGCTGTTCTACCGGATCGATCCTTATGAGATTCACTATCTTAAGTTTATTCTGGAAGCCTACGAAGGGCTAGCAACACTGACGACTTTGAATTCTAAGACAGGTTTAATCCAACTGGCAGTGCCACCGGGACGCCAGGACAGCCTGGAGTCTCTCTTGCAGGCCCTGAGTGGAGAACTGGGGCTCGAGCGGCTCACTGCTCCATAGTCAGAAATAATTTGCCCTTGAAAATTGCGGACGGCTGGGATAAAGGTTAACCTCCATCGGGGTTATCCTTGAACGCCGCCGCACTACATGGCCTCTAGGGGGGAGGCCTGCGAGGTGCAGCTGTGGTGGATGGAGAAGGGCAGAAAGACTTAGACCTAGAAGACGGGGCAACCGCTTTAGAAATTCGCACCTACGGCGAAGACAAGGAGATTGTTTCCGAGGGAGAGCACAGCAATCACTTTTACGTAGTTCTCAGCGGAAATGTGAAGATCCTCCGCCACAACCGCCAACTGGCCATCCTCGGGGAAAGGGATGTATTCGGGTTGGAGAGCTGTTTCTTGAATCGGCCTTCCAGCGTAAGTGCGCGCTCACTAGATAGTACCAGAATAGCCCTGTATGACCGAGATGCCATAGAGTTCATCCTGTACGAGCGGCCGCAGATGAGCAGAGGGATCTTGGCCTCTCTTCTGAGTCAGCTGACCCAGACAATTCAAGCCGTAGGGCTGGAGAACTCTGAGAGCAAAACGCAGAACATAGACATGCGTTTTTATGGAGACAACGAAGTGATTATTCACGAGGGGGCGAGAGAGACTGATATTTTCAAACTTGTATCCGCAGAACAGGGGCTGGTGGTATTGAAGGGTGGCAAGGAGGTCGGCTATATTAGTAATCCTGGCGAGTTTTTCGGGGAGATGGCGAGCGTACTGAAGGAAGCACGCTCTGCAACCATAATATCCAAAGGAAATAGCGTGGTTCAGGTATATTCGGGCGATGACATTCAAGATATGATTGAAGAACATCCTGAGATTGCCAAGAAAATTATCGCCAATTTAGCCAGACGACTGTCGCAGGCCACAAAGAAGATAAGCAAGCTTCAGAAAGAACTGGAAGGGAGCTCTGATGGTGAGCCGATCCGGCAAGAATGAAGGAAAGGGAGTATTTGTCCGAACCTTCGGTTGCCAGATGAACCGTTACGACAGTGAACGGTTGGTGGAGATCCTTGCAGGAGAGCAATTTATAGCTGTGGAGGATTATCGGAGGGCAGATCTGATATTCATCAACACCTGTTCTGTGCGCGACAAGGCAGAGCAAAAGGCCTTCAGCTATTTGGGACGGCTCAAGACTCTCAAACGTAATCGCCCGGAACTGGTGGTGGCCTTGGGCGGTTGCGTGGCTCAGCAATATGGAGAGGAATTATTGGTCCGATGGCCCCATTTGGACCTGGTGGTGGGAACTCATTCTATAAGCAAAGTTCCGGCCATGCTCGCCCGCTTTGAAGCCACCGGAGAAAGGCAGGCCTGGGTAAGTTTCTCTTACGAGTTTGGCGACGCAGCGGATGGCAGGACGCAACCTCGTAAGCCTGAAGTCTCGGCCTTCGTGACCATCATGAGAGGTTGCGATAATTTTTGTAGCTACTGCATTGTGCCCATGGTCCGGGGCAGGGAGTGCAGTCGGCCAAGCCATGAGATTGTCAGGGAGGTGGAAAGCCTGATTGAATGCGGCGTACGGGAGGTTACTCTACTCGGCCAGAATGTGAACTCCTACGGTCGGGGTGTTTCCGGGGAAGTGGATTTTGCCGGCCTGCTTCAGCGAGTGGCAAGAGTGAAAGGGTTGTGGCGTATTCGCTTTACTACCTCCCATCCGAAAGACCTGTCGCCAACGCTTATGCGCTGTTTTTCTGAACTGCCGCCGCTCTGTCCTCACATTCATCTCCCGGTGCAGTCGGGCTCTGACGATATTCTCCAGCGGATGAATCGCGGCTACACTAGAAGTCACTATCTGGAATTGATCAAGGACTTAAGAGAAATCCGGAAGGACGTGGCGGTCTCCTCAGACATGATAGTAGGTTTTCCAGGTGAGAAAGAGGAGGATTTCCGACTGAGCCTGAGTCTGCTCGAAGAAGTTCGCTTTGATGGACTTTTCTCTTTCAAATACTCGGATCGAGCCAAAGCCGCCGCCAGGTTGCTGGACGGCAAGGTTGAAGAAGAGATCAAGCTGGAGCGCTTGCAGAGATTACAGGAACTGCAAGAACGGATAACTTTGGAGAAGAACGAAGCCCAGGTGGGGCAGACATCCCTGGTACTGGTTGAAGGACCGAGTCAGATGGGCGGATATCAGCTGAGCGGGCGGACTCCGCAGAACAGGGTGGTAAATTTTGAGGGTGCGCCCCACATGGTTGGTGAGGAAATACCCATCTTGATTACCACAGCCCATGCCCACTCTTTAGAGGGTGTGGTTTGTCTGGAAGAAAAGGTGAATCTGAAAGTCGCGAAGGAGAGATCATGGTGCGGGAGATGAAGATATCGGGTCTTACCATGGATCCGCAGACCAATACGCCCATCGTTGTGTTGAAGGATCCGCAGAGCGAGGTCTCACTGCCTATTTGGATTGGCTTATTAGAGGCTACCGCCATTGCCACCGAGCTTGAAAAGGTACAATTTTCCCGTCCCATGACTCATGATCTAATCAGAAATTTAATGAGCCACTTGGGGGTCAAGGTAAACAAGGTAGAGGTCTGCGACCTGAAAGACAACACTTTTTATGCCTGGATCTATTTATCTATTAATGGCGAGGAGAGCAAGATAGACGCCCGACCCAGTGACGCCCTTGCTATAGCACTGAGAACCGAGGCAAAAATTTATGTAGACGAAAAAGTAATAGAAAAGTCTGGAAGACTGGAAGCCGAACCCAAGGCCGAGATCAAGGATGAGGAGGCCAAAAAATGGACTGATATTCTGGAAAATCTCTCCCCGGAGGACTTCGGCAAGTACAAGATGTGAAAGCTGTGGCAATCAAAGAATGCGGGAGCCGGCTCTATTGATTTCGAAATTCGAAATTTTGGTACCCCATGCCCTATGCCTTCCCAAATCCGCAATCCGCAATCCCAAATCAAAAATCTCTGAATACCCTTGTCAACCCCTTTAGCACCCATTAAGATCAGAGTCCAGATTATAATGCTCGACACGGAACGGTTCGTGCATAGTCTGTGGTGTGTAAGACAGAAAACGCACGAGCCGGGCCTGTACAGTTAAGTGAAGTCGCGGAACAGGAGAAACGAAAGGAGACACATTTTGATTGATCTCCATACTCACTCCCTCTTTAGTGATGGCGTATTAGTGGTAAGCGAGCTGGTGCGACGAGCTGAACATATGGGGTACCAGTACATTGGTATCACCGATCACGCTGACCGCAGCAATCTGGATTTAATCATTCCCCGGGTGGTGAGGGCCACGGAAGAGATTAACCGTTACAATCGAATCCAGGCGATTCCTGGTATTGAACTCACCCACGTGCCGCCTGCAACCATAGGAACTCTTGCATCTGAGGCCAGGAAGTTGGGGGCAAAGTTGGTGGTGGTTCACGGCGAAACAATTGTGGAGCCGGTTCTGACCGGTACAAACCGGGCTGGTCTGGAGGCTGACATAGACATTCTGGCCCATCCCGGACTGCTGACGGAGGAGGAGGCAGCCCTGGCCGCTCGTCGCGGCATACTCTTGGAGATCTCAGGGCGCAAAGGACATTCCTTCACCAATGGACACGTGGCCCGAGTGGCTCAGGCAGCCGGAGCCAGGCTCATACTGAACTCGGACGCCCATGGGCCGGGAGACCTGTTGTCTAGGGATATGAGGGAGAAAATCGCCCTTGGGGCTGGCCTGGACCAGAGAATCTTCCAACAGACGGTGCGGAACGGCGAGAATCTGGTGAGGCGCAGACAGAATGAGCGCAGACAGTAAGAGCCTGTGGAAAAGAAGGTTTGCCATCTCCATTGGCATTGCCATTCTGGTTGCTTGGCTGGTCTATGCTGGGGTTTTTTACACTCGACTAAACCGGGGCGGGGGAGAGGTTCTCACGCCAGAAGTACAAAAGCTTGCCAAAGAAGAAATTCAACAGGAGTGGTTTGCCATATATCAACACGGAGACAGGGTAGGATACGCTCATAATGAGCTTCGGCCCCGGGCGGTCGGCTACATGGTAAATGAGGAGCTCTTCCTGCGTCTCAATTTCCTGGGGGAAGTTCAGGATATATCCTCCTTGGTTCAAGCAAACCTTGAAGAAGATTTCTCCGTGAAATCATTCATTTTTAGGCTTCAAGCCGGCCCGGTAAACTACCGGCTGCGGGGCGGAGTGAGGGAAGGCAACTTGATACTCGTAAGCCAAATGGCCGGTCAAGAACAGAGCCAGCAATTACCCCTCTCTCATCCCATTTACCTGAGCAGCGGGATGAAGTTTTTCATTTCTCAGCAGCCTTTGGAGGTGGGGAAAACCTATAGATTTGCCCTTTTCGATCCGGCCACTATGAGTCAAACCATGGTGCCGTTACGAGTTGCAGGGAAGGAGACTGTCCGAGTCCGTTCGCGAGACCTGGAGGCTTACCGACTGCTAATGGACTTTCGCGGCGTCCAAGTCAGATCATGGATTAGCCCCTATGGGGAATTGCTCAAGGAAGAGGGATTCCTCGGGTTGACCATGGTCAGGAGTGATCGCGAGGATGCCCTCAAGGGGTTTAGGGAAGGCAAGGGTGCTGAACTGGTGCGAGAGGCTGCCGTGGTTCCAGACCGGACTATTGCTAAACCCAGGCAGCTTAAACGTCTGCGCTTGCAACTAACGGGTATTACTGGTGACGGTTGGGATTTGGCAGGAGGAAGGCAAAAGTGGAGCAACGGAGAACTCGTTGTGGTGAAAGAATCTCTGCAAGAAATCTCCTCTGCTAAAATCCCGGTGAACAGTCCGCCGCTGGCTCGGGATTTACAGCCAAGCTTGCTGGTTCAAAGCGACGCGGCAGAAATGAAAGAGCAGGCATCTGAAATCGTTGGGCAGGAGAGGAATGGTTTGCAAGCCGTAAAAATGATAAGTTTTTGGGTCTACCAAAACCTTGAAAAACGGCCCACCTTATCCATTCCTAATGCCTTGGCGGTCTATGAATCACGAGCGGGAGACTGTAATGAGCACAGTGTGCTTTTTGCTGCCCTCGCCCGGGCAGCGGGCATCCCTACCAGGATCGTTACGGGTCTGCTCTACACCGAGGGTCGCTTCTATTACCACGCTTGGAACGAAGTCTTTCTTGGAGAGTGGATCGCTGTGGATTCTCTGATGAATCAAGTTCCTAGAGGAGAGTTGGACCGTCAGGTTGAGTTAGTTAGAACATTGGGACGAGTGTCCATAAAGGTGCTGGGTTATGAATAGGGCCTGGTGAGGGATGGTCCATGATCCGTCTGGAGAAACTGACAAAACATTTTAAACAGGTCACTGCAGTTGACAACGTCAGCATAAGGGTGGCCGCTGGGGAGATCTATGGCTTTCTAGGGCCTAACGGCGCGGGCAAGACGACGACCATCAAGATGCTGGCAGGGATCATGCGTCCCACCTCCGGTCGTATATTTATTGATGGACTGGAATTAAGGAAAAATCCTTTGGAAGTGAAGGCACGAGTAGGATTCATTCCGGACCGTCCGTTTCTTTACGACAAGCTCACCGGGGTGGAATTCATGACCTTGATGGCCAACCTCTACGGACTCAACACCGGGGGAAGAGAGAAAAGGATTCAGCAGTTTCTCGAGCTCTTCGAACTGGCAGAGTGGGGCGGGGAGTTGGTAGGGAGCTATTCCCATGGGATGAAACAGCGGCTGATCATGAGTGCTGCTCTTCTCCACCAGCCCCGGGTATTCGTGGTGGATGAACCTCTAGTAGGCTTGGATCCCAAAGGCGCCCGACTGATCAAACGAATCTTCCATGAAATGCGAAGGGACGGCCTCACCGTCTTCATGTCCACTCATACCCTGGGAATCGCTGAGGAGCTTTGCGATCGCATCGGCATTATCCAAAGGGGAAAACTTTTGGCAGAGGGAACGGTTGGCGAGCTCAAGGATCTGGCCGGGCAGGAAGATACACGCTTGGAGTCCATATTTCTACACTTAACTGGGGGAGAGGGGGATAGTTCCGAGCACACCGAGTTCATTCACCAATAAATGTCCGTGGTCCGCGGTCAGTTGTCCGTTGCTCAAAACCTTGCGGCGCATAGAGCATAGGGTAAGTGGCGAAAGGCTCAGGGCACAAGGCATAGGGCACAGAGCATGGAGCATAGAGAGAGTATCCCCGAGGCAGAATTCTGAATCCGGGAGACAGGAGATAGGAGACAGAGGTCGGAAGTCGGAGATCAGAGGTCAGACGACAGACGACAGCAAGTCAAATGGTCAATTTGTCGACTAGTCAAAGGGTTATGAATGGAGTCAATGACGCATTACCTATTTGACCATTTGACGAATTGACGACTTCTACGGTTTCTACGGTTTGGACGATTTCTTCGACCTTAACGATTTCAACGATTTGAACTATTTGAGCAATGGACCACGGACTACGGACGTATTAGTATGAAAGTACTTGTTTTACTTGCCCCACGATGGTGGGGTTTCAGAAACAGCCTCCTCTTTGGCGGCCGCCGATCTTTTGTCAAGACCGGCTCCTTGCTGCTCATGGCTCTCGGATTTTGGGCAGGGATCTATGTGATCTTTCACCGGGTGCTGCGCTACTTCCAGGCAGTTGAAGAATTCGGTGACCTGTTGGCCTACAAGCTTCTTACCATGGTGTTCCTCACCTTTTTTGGCTTGTTGGTCTTCAGCAACGTGCTCGTCGCTCTTAACACCTTCTTCCTGTCACAAGATCTGGAAACAATTCACGCGACCCCGGTTTCCATAGCAGAGATATTTGCAGCTCGTTTTCTGGAGACCTTGCTCGAGAGTTCATGGATGGTTCTCCTTTTTGGCATTCCGGTCTTTACCGCCTATGGCCTGGTGTACAGGGCATCCCTTGCCTATTATTTTGGTCTTATCAGCGTAATTGTGCCCTACCTCATTCTGGCGGCCTCTCTGGGGATAACCCTGACAATGATTCTGGTGCAGATCTTTCCTTCCCAGCGTACCCGGGACATACTTCTTCTCCTGTCAATTCTGGTAGTTATACTTCTCTTATTTCTCTTACGCTTCACCCGGCCGGAACGGTTGGTAGATCCCGACTCTTTTTCCGGTGTGATCACCTACTTCCGAGCGTTGAGCGCTCCCACCTCACCTTATTTACCCAGCAGTTGGGCCAGCGAGGCGGTCTGGCCTCTTCTGCAAGCCTCGAGTGTCTCGAGCATTTTTTATCAAGGATTTCTCTGGACAACTGCTATGGCCAGTGTTTTCCGAGACAATACCCAGTGGTCACAGTTGCTCCTGATCTTTGCCCTCATTGTTCTTTATCTTTATAACTACAGTGTTCTGCCCTTAGACAGGCCTCGTTTGCCCACCTTTTATCTACAAAACCTCATCGCCTTTTTGAATGTGGGGTTGGCCGGCTTTGTCCTCGCATCAATTGGGGTACGTTTTGTCTTTACGGCGGTGAGCGCCGAAGGCTCGGCCTTCTGGATTATGCAGAGTGCGCCCCTTAGCATTAAGCGCTTACTTTGGAGCAAATTCCTCTTCTACTTGTCGCCTTTATTGCTTCTCGGTCTTATCTTAACTATTGCCACCAACGAACTACTTCAGGTGACTCCCTTGATGCGGTGGCTGGCGCCCATGACCATTTTTGCCATGGTTTTTGGTATCACTTCCCTTGGTGTGGGAATGGGGGCCGCGTTTGCAAATTTCAAGGCCGAGAATCTCACCCAAGTTGCCACAGGTTTTGGCGGGCTGCTCTACATGATACTGGCCATGGGATTTATAACTCTGGTGGTTGTATTGGAGGCAGGGCCGGTCTACACTCTGTTCATGGCCCAGGTCCGTCACCACTCCATCAGCTTGCTGCAATGGATTTACCTGGGCGGTTGTGTCTTGCTCACGGCGTTGCTGAATGTTGCGGCTGTCTGGCTGCCAATGCGCTATGGCATTAGCAAACTGGCAGCCTACGAAGCATAAGAGTCAGATTTCGCGGAGCATAGGGCATAGATTCATTTCTCGTTGCTCATTCCGCATTTATCATTGCCCGTTGAAGACCTGGGTTTCATTACTTTTCAAAAGGAAAGATGAACTTCCAGTCGCGCTTCATGCTCACCACTACCCAACCGCGTTTGGGCGCTTCGTCCAGGCCGCGGTTGAGTTTGCCGATGGATGATTCGCGGTCGTAAGCGTACTCGCGTTTGGCGTCGTCGTGGTGGACGATCAAGCCAAAACGCCGCCCGGACCCGGTTGTGGTCCATTGGAGCATCTCGAAGTCACCGTCCGAGTTGCCAAAGGCGGCAATGGGGCGGCGGCCGATGTGCTGGTTGATGCCGACGGGTTTGCCGGCCTTATCATCGATGAAGTTGACCTCCGGCAAGCGCATGAGCACCGGTTCGCCATCGCGCACTTCATACTTCGTTTTGATGCTGCTGCCAACGACCTGCTCGGGCGGGATGCCGTAAACAGGTTCCGTCCAAGGCCGCATGAACTCGATGCCGCCGCCGGACACTATCCACGTCTTGAAGCCCTTTGCCCGCAGATACATTAGCAATTCCAGCATCGGCTGATACACGCACTCGGTATAGGGTCGCTTGTATTTTGGCTGTCTAGCCGTAGCCAACCAATCCCTGACAATCTGCTCGAAGTCGTTAGTGGTCATGCCCGCATGGGTAGCCATAATGATTTCGAGTATCGCTTTGTGGCCGCCTTTGAGAGCCGTTTTCACGTCGCCCCTGAGCAGTGAGGCAAAGGGCTCCTTTTCCTTCCATTCAGGATGCTGCGGCGCGAGCTCCTTGACACGGTCGAGGGCAAAGAATAGCTGGGGGGACATGGGCTGTTCAACCCACAAGGTGCCATCGTTGTCAAACACGGCAACTCGCTCAGGCTCAGGCACAAAATCCTTGCTCCCGGGCGTGGTGACGCGCTGGACAAAGTCGAAGATGGATTG
>JARRNM010000012.1:35692-71493 GCA_037384945.1 Deltaproteobacteria bacterium | reverse complement strand
AACTTTACCACAGCTTCTCTTTTGCCGGAAGTGGCTAGAAAGGTAATTGCAAAAAGATGGCCAAGGAAGTGCCTGGGTCACTGGTGAACGAAAATGGAAGATTCATTCTAGAATTTACAGGATACTTGAAACGTCCATGGGAAATCTGCAAGCCGAGGGGTTCAGCTCGGCCTGGGAAAGATTCTTTTCTTGGCTGGAAACAAATAGAAAAAGCTACCTCCATGATTGATAAGAAGCCCATCAGCTGGTTCATCAGCCAGAGGTTTGATAACCAAATCAACGGCCAGTGTGTTTGCCAGCACTTTCAAGGATGGCAGCAGTTCTAGAGGAGGGCGCACTGCGTAGATAACCTGGGCGCCTTCATAGAGGTCCAGTCGTGGGGCTCTCACGTCATCAAACTCTACGGGAACTCCCATGAACTCGGGCTGGAGATCGGTGGCCGTCACCTGGAGACCGCGAGCCTCGAGCGCCAGGGCCACCCTAGGGTAGAGCCCGATGCCTATCTCCACAGCCATTTTATAGTTGCAACTCAGATATTCAATAAACCCTTCCAACTATTCAACCCCAGAAGCGCTAAGACCCTGAAACCCAGGCGGACGGTCTCAGCTCTTTTATTTTGAACCACAGAGAGCACGGAGAACACAGAGGTGGGTGAGGCTAAATACCTGTTAGCACCAACAGCAACTTCTCTTTACTTTATTTTCTCTGTGATCTCTGTGTACTCTGTGATGAATTATTGTGCTATGCGTTATGGGCCACGCGTTTTGCGACTTACTCTTGTATCTTGCGCCAGAAGAAAACATCCTCCATAGGGAACTTGGCCACCCGTGGGCTTATCTTTCCACCCACCACCTGCTCCATCTGGATCTTACGCTCCAGGGCGGCAACCATTTTGCGGGCGGAAACCACGCTGTCAGGAAGCACTGAAATGGAGGTGGAGCCACACCTCAACAAAAACTCGAGGTAGTCTGGATAGACGCTTGGAGCTTGGCCGCATATGGAGGTGGTAACGCCGTGTTTGCGGCAGATGGTTATGCAGTATGCTAGGGCACGTAGAACCGCTAAATCTCTTTCGTCATACAATTCCTGCACCTTGGCGTCGTTTCTATCAACCCCTAAAATGAGCATAGTCAGGTCATTGGTGCCGAAGCTTATGCCCTCGATGCCTTCCCTACAGAACTCCTCGATGAGGAAGACGCTGCTGGGCACTTCCACCATAATCCATAGTTGAAAGTCTTTATCCGCTCGGTTGTCCAACCCTTCCTCCCGCATTATCCGCACTGCCTCGCGGAATACCCATAAAGTACGGACAAAGGGAAGCATTACCCAGACATTGTTCAGTCCATAATCTTGACGCACCCGTCGGATTGCTTGCAGTTCCAAGCGAAAGATGTCATCTTCTTTCATGTAGCGGTGTTGCCCCCGATAACCGATCATCGGATTGGGCCCGACATTTTCCCTTTCATATTTCTCACCTCCGGGCATTTCCAGAAACTCATCCGGCTTGAAATCAAGGAAACGATAAACAACAGGGCGTGGATAGAAGGCTTCGGCCACGGTCCGAATGCCATCGGTAAACTTTTCCACCATGATTTCGGCTCCCCCCTCCTCGAGAAGAAGCCTGGGGTGTTTGCCCACACTCAGCATCAGGTGCTCCGCCCGGAGCAACCCCACACCGTCCGCCTGAGTTTCCGCCGCCACCTTGTGGGCGATTTCGGGGATGGAAATATTCACATAAACTTTAGTGGCAGTGGGCTCCGAACCAGCAGCGGCCACCACCGGCTGCACTGCCTCTTCTTTGGCTCGGGCGATGATCCCCTGATAAATTACCCCGGTGGACCCGTCAACGCTTATGTCACCCGCGTCGGCCAGAACCTCTGTGCCATTATTTGTCCCCACCACGCATGGAATGCCGAGTTCCCGGCTGACAATAGCTGCATGGCAAGTCTTTCCTCCCGAATCGGTGACAATCGCTGAGGAGATCTTCATTATCGGCACCCAGTCAGGAGTTGTCATTCTGGTGATCAGAATATCACCCGCTTTCACCTTTCCCATCTCAGTCGCATCCAACAGCACATTTGCCGGCCCACTGGCAATGCCGGGGCTCACTCCTAAACCTTTTAAAAGGATGTCTGCCCGAACTGTTTCCCCTACCGCGACTTTTTCCATGGGCCTCTCCTGACTGTGCACCGTCTCTGGTCTTGCCTGGAGGATGAAAAGCTTGCCTTCATCGTCAATGGCCCACTCAATGTCTTGAGGCCCGCCATAGTGGGCCTCAATGTTTTTCGCTTCCTCGGCGATAAGAATTACTTCCTCATCTGTAAGGGCCGGGACCGACTGCATGTCTTCGGGGACTTCAATGTAGTCAGTGTCCCCCTCCGGGCGCCGCACGCACTTCTCTTTTTTCGCTGCCACATGGCGCTCCAGGATCTCCAGGCTATCTTTGTCCACCACGTATTCATCCGGCGTCACCCGACCGCTCACCACCGCCTCACCAAGCCCCCAGGCTGCATTGATGATGACTTTGTTGGTCTCCCCAGAAACCGGTTCAATGGTAAAGGTCACGCCGGAGGACCTGGCCTGAACCATCTCCATGACCCCAACGCTCAGGAGCACTTCTTCGTGGCGAAAGCCCTTTTCCTGACGGTAGGAGATGGCTCGGGAGGTGAAAAGGGAACTCCAGCAAGCCCTCACTTTCTCCGCCAAGTCCTCTGGACCTACATTGAGGAAGGTATCCTGTTGGCCGGCAAAACTGGCGTCCGGCAAGTCTTCTGCTGTGGCAGACGAGCGTACCGCCACCAACACATCGGGCTTGCCGCACTTTCGAGCCAATTCTTCATAGGCTTCAACAATTTTATTGCTTATACTCTCTGGAGTCGGAGTTTTCTCGATCAATTCACGAATGTCTTCCGACGCTTGCAACAAGGCACTAAGATTGCTCGCATCCAACCCCTTGAGGATCTTGTTCACCCTTTTGTCCAGACCAGCCTCTTCCATGAATTCACGATAGACTTCCGCAGTTATGCAGAACCCTGGAGGGACCGGTGCACCTATAGCTCCGTGCAACTCACCTAAGTTGGCATTCTTCCCCCCAACCAGAGGAATGTCCTCCTTGCGCAGCTCTTCGATCCAGAGGATCCAGGCTTCCGATTTTGCTGGCATTTTTCTCCTCCCTTGAGTCGTGGTCCAGATAAAGCACACCACAGTTTGTAAGTGATCAGCTATTCATCAAAAAGAGGGACTTTCTTGGGATAACCACAATATTGACAGAGGTCCTCACTGTTTTAGAATTCCGCTGTCGACTAGAACCGGCAAGTGTCAAAAAGAAGGTCGTTGGCAGTCTCTTGGCTACGGCACCAAATGCCTGCCTAGACAACTAATATGCCACAGCCACTTTTACCTGTCAATGAATGTTGACCGCCCCAAGTGAGCTGTAATTTGCCAGCTCTTAATCTTTCAGGAGCATGGCTCATCACCCTGCCCCATCTCACTTTCTGGCTAGGGCACAGGAGTAAGCTGAAATTCCTTTTATTAATAGTTCTTTCCCAGCGACTGCTTGCCTGGTGTAGGAAAAGGGAGTAGACTGCTCGAAGTGAGATTGCGGATTGTAGATTGCAGAACTAACCGATCATCGTTCCCGCTAAGGTTAGGCGGGAGTTGATGGAAATTACAAATCACAAAACCCAATAACTGAGGTTTCAGTGTTCAGGTGTCAGCTTTTACCCTCTATTTTTCTTTTTCCTGAAACCTGACACCCGACACCTAAGTCCCTGAGACTTGCTGCTTGGGATTTGGGATTTCGGATTTTAGGTGGTTTTGGTCGAGGGGAGAATCTCGCCTAAATGGAAATTATTAAGTATTCGTCGGAGCCTTCTCTGCGTGACCCTGCATTGGTAGCTGCTTTTGGCGGTTGGGGCAATGCCGGCGAGGTGGCTACCCACACGGTGGACTTTATGGTCACCAGCTTGCAAGCAGAGCAGTTGGCCATTCTGGAGTCCGATGATTTTTATCTCTTCTCTGTCAATCGACCTTTGGCAAATATCGCCAACGGGCATTTAAAAAGTCTGGATCTCCCAAAAAGCCGCTTCTATTTTTCTACAAATTCACCAGGTAGAGATTTGATTCTCTTTATCGGTCCCGAGCCACAGTTACGCTGGCATCAATATATGGAAGCCTTCATGGAGCTATGCCAGCGCTTCGGCGTAAAGAAATTCATCACCCTGGGAGGACTGCACGACGAAGTGCTTCACAATGAGACCAAGATCTCCGCTGCCGGGGCATCCATGGATGACCTTCAGAGACTTCGCCAACTTAGCGAACCTGTGGAACTCATAAATTATGTTGGTCCCAGCGCTGTCCACTCCTTATTCCTTGCCAGAGCGCAAGAGGAGAAAATGGAGTCAATCAGCCTCTGGGCGCACGCGGCCGTTTACTTGCAGGGCACAAATTACGGGCTCTGCAGTGGGCTGATTAAACGACTTAACCTCCTGCTCGAATTGGAGGTGGACCCCACCGAATTGGACTTATCTTGGAAGTTGGTGGAAGAGCAGATTGATGGGTTGATCAAGAAAAACGAGCAACTGAAGCAACATGTGGAGGAGTTGAAAAGACGGGAGAGGCGCGGCAGTTTCGCCCCCCGGCCCTCCTCTCCTGCTAAAGTAATCCGGTTGGATGAGTTTTTGAAACATGACAAGTCAGAAGACTAGTTCGCTGATCCCTTAATGAATGCCGAGAGTGAGGATTAAGGGTCGTTCAAACCTTAAAGTCGTTAAAGCCGTTCCTCACAGAGGTCAGAAGTCGGAGATCAGAGATCGGCTTTAACCCTGACCTCAGACATCTGATCTCTGACCTCTGAGTTCTACTTGCTGCCCGCTGTCAGTTGCCTGCTGCTAGCTGTCCTTTTCTCCATGCCCTATGCCAAATCCTCAATCCCAAATCCCCTAACTCCTCAATTAGTTATCTTTTCTGCACATAAATTGCATAACTCCTTGAATCTATGACTGTTGTTGTGATATAAGCGGCCAGTCTCTGGAGGGAAGGGCTTAAGGCTTAAGGCTCAGGGCACAAGGAAGAAGAGTCAAAGAAAATTAATCCTCTCCTTATGCCTTGCGCCTCATGTCTTGGACCTCTTGGCTCGATAGAGCCAATGAAACTTTACTTGGCCTAAAACGGCAGGTTTTTTCGAAGCAAAAAGATTATGATTCCACGCTATACCCGTCCAATAATGGGCCGCATTTGGGAACAGGAAAACCTCTATCGCCAGTGGTTGAGGGTGGAACTTGCTGTAGTCGACGCTATGGCCCAGTTGGGGATGATACCTGCTCAAGCAGCCCAAGAGATTGCTCAAAAGGCAGACTTCGATGTTGATCGCATCGCGGAAATTGAGGGTGAGACAAAACACGACGTTATTGCCTTTCTTACCTGTGTGGCGGAATATGCGGGAGACTCCGCCCGCTATATCCATCTAGGACTGACCTCCTCCGATGTCTTGGATACCAGTCTTGCCCTGCTGCTCAGGCAAGCAGCGGACATATTGCTCGATGATATTCAGGCCTTGCTCTCAATTCTGAAGCGACAGGCTTACGAACATCGTAACACTGTAATGATGGGCCGCTCCCACGGAGTGCACGCTGAGCCGATCACCTTTGGACTCAAATTGGCGCTCTGGTACTCGGAAATGACCCGCAATAGAGAGAGGTTGCTCCGGGCCCAGGAAAACATTAGTGTCGGCAAGGTGTCGGGGGCAGTTGGCACCTATGCAAATGTGGACCCTGAGGTAGAGAAACTTGCCTGTGTCCAGTTGGGATTGCAGCCATCAGCCATTTCCACCCAGATTATCCAACGAGATCGTCACGCCGAGTATTTCTCTACTCTGGCTGTTATTGCCAGCAGCATCGAGAAAATAGCCATTGAGATCCGCCATCTGCAGCGCACAGAGGTTCGTGAGGCAGAAGAGTATTTTTCCGAAGGTCAAAAGGGCTCTTCATCTATGCCACACAAACGAAATCCAATTGGCAGTGAAAATCTGTCCGGACTTGCGCGGTTGGTCCGTGGCTATGCAATGGCGGCCATGGAAAACGTCCCTCTCTGGCACGAGCGGGACATCAGCCATTCCTCCGTTGAGCGCGTTATCGCCCCTGATAGCACTATTTTGCTCGACTTTATGCTCCACCGACTTACCAACATGCTGGACCGGTTAGTTGTTTATCGCGACAGGATGAGAGCCAATCTGGAGAGCACGGGGGGATTATTTTTTTCCCAGCGCGTGCTGCTGGCTCTGACAGAGAGTGGGGTAGACCGGGACGAAGCTTATCGTCTCACCCAGCGCAATGCCATGGCCGCTTGGAATGAAGGCTTCCCTTTCAAAGACAGGTTGGCAGCCGATCCAGAGGTCATGGCGCACCTGCGCCCGGAACAACTGGAAGAATTATTCGACCTGGATTATTACCTGAAACACGTTGATACCATATTCTCTCAGGTTTTTGGGGCAGAGAATTGAAGAGACTCTGGAATTGATATCTCATTCGACTAGACGGCAATGATATGGACACAATAAGGGGGCGGGTAAATTCGCCGGGATCTAAAAAACTTACCTTGATGGTTGTAGTTCTGCTTCTCTTGGGCAGACCTGCCACTAGCAATTGTGCCAAATTACCCGCCAATTTGCTCATCTCCCCCAAGGCCGAGCCCCATCACGTTATTCTGGTAGAAAAGGCTTCTCAGCGACTCTTCGTTTATGAGTTTACCGGGGACTATAAGCTTGTGGCCACCTTCAAATGCGCCACAGGTGAGAGCCCTGGGGACAAAAAGGTGAGTGGTGATCAGAAAACTCCTGAGGGCGTGTACTTCTTTACTAAGGCCGTGGGAGAGAGGTACCTCTCCCCCACCTATGGCGCCAGGGCCTTTCCGATGAATTATCCCAACCTCCTGGATCTAAAAATGAACAAAGGGGGTAACAACATCTGGGTGCATGGCACCAACGAAGAGCTAAAAGAACGTAGTACCAATGGCTGTATTGTCCTCACTAACAAAGACGTGGTGGAGCTAGAGAGGTACATCAAACTCTGGGATACCCCCATTATTATTGAGCGAGAACTGAAGTATGAAGAGCGAGACAATCTTCTCCGCCAGGGCCGGTTACTACTTGACCGGGTTGAGGGCTGGGGCCAGGCTTGGTCACAAAAAGATCTGGATCGCTATCTTTCCTACTATGCCTCAGACTTCACTTGGAGAAATCTGGACCTCCAGGGCTGGCGAAATAGAAAGGCCTGGCTCAACAATCACTATAAAATGATTTCTGTCCAATTCAGTAACATTCGCTTCTTCCGTCAAGGAAAGATGGTTCTGGCCACAGCTGAGGAAACATATCGCTCCGATCGATTTGCCTCTGCCGGCCTCAAGTATCTGTATTTGGTTCAGAATTCCGTGGAGTGGCGTATTCTGGCTGAAAAGTGGCGAAAATCAGGTCGGCGAAAGGTTTTTCCCATAAAACTGGCGTCTAAGAAGGTTCCTGCTGCCAAAGAGAACAAGGAGGGATCCATTCACCTTTTTGTCGAGGAGTGGCGACGTGCCTGGGAAAATGGACCTTTTGACAAATACTTAGCCTATTATCATCCCAAATTCAAAACGAGGAATATGGACTTGACGGCCTGGAAAGGATATAAAAAGCAGCTTTTTCATCGCTCCCGGGAACGTGTCATTCAGTTGAGCGACATCAAATGGGAAGTGAATGGCAACAGGGCGGTGGTGGTCTGCAAGCAAGAATATCGATCCGACATCCATCAGGACTTTGGCCTTAAAACTCTTCATCTTCTCTGGCATAGCGGCCAATGGACCATCGTAAGGGAAACCTGGAAACCCCTGAATGAAGCAGGTTGAGGCCCGAGCCTGGGAGCACCTTTTTTCCGCCATCCGTCGCCATTGACAAATCCGCAATCCGCAATCCGCAATCCGCAATCTCAAATGAGGGAGAGCTTGTGCTAATAGAAGAAATGACCATGGTTGATTTTTCCTCGGGCCTGGAAAAAACGAGGACAGTGATCATCCCTTTTGGTTCCATAGAAGAACACGGACCTCACCTTCCTTTGGGCGTGGATACCATTCTTGTTTACGAGGTCTGCAAAGAGGCGGCGAAGCAGATTCCGGTATTCGTGGCGCCTCCCCTGTTTTATGGTGTTTGCCGAAGCACGCGCAATCACGCTGGTACCGTAGGTATCAGACCATCCACTTTACGGGCAATCACCGCTGATTTAATTTCTGATCTTTACCGGCAAGGACTGTTCCATTTTATCATCATCTCCGGACACGCCAGCGGTCTTCACCTATCTTGCCTTATCGAGATCGGCGAGCAATACCTCCAGAGTTATCCAGACCTAAGCCTTGCGGTGCTTTCCCTTCTAGAATTGAGCATGCCTGCCTGGCAGGAGGTCATTACCACCAAAGACGACTCCCACGCGGGCGAGGTCGAGACCTCAATCATGCTTCATCTACGTCCCCATTTGGTGGGCAAGGCCAGACCGCGGGAGTGGCCCCGTTTTCCTGAACATTTGCTGGTCAGGGATAAATTGCGCTACTGGCCAGGTGGAGTGTGGGGTGACGCCAGCCATGCCTCAGAGGGTAAGGGCAGAAGGCTATTTGACCTTGCGGTTGCGGCTCTTGTCCGGTTAATCAAGGATATCGACGGTAATGGCGAATCACTATGAACACACCCGAGTTACTGGCGCCGGCAGGCAACATTGAAAGTTTCTTCGCCGCCTTGGAAAGTGGTGCCGACGCCCTGTATGTGGGTTATCGCCATTTCAATGCCAGAGCCCTGGCAGCTAACTTCACCCTCGAAGACATTGGCCGTTTGCACGAATACGCCTGCAACCAAGGGGTTAAACTTTATGTAGCCCTGAACGCTGCAGTGCGTGAAGAGGAAATCGAGGAAATAGTCAATACCCTTTCCGGGCTTTCGCAAATTGGGCCCGATGGGCTCATCATCCAGGATGGGTCCATTGCCCGTCTGTGCCAGGTTCACTTCCCCCACTTGAAGCTCCATGCCAGCACTCTCATGACCATTCACAACACGTCCGGGGTGGAACAACTGCAGAGCATGGGTTTTCAGCGGGTAGTGCTGGCCCGCGAGCTTACACTTGAAGAACTTGCTGAGATTGCCGCCAGCACTACCTTGGAACTGGAAGTGTTCATCCACGGTGCGCTGTGCTATTCATACTCAGGTCTATGTTTGGCCAGTTC
This sequence comes from Deltaproteobacteria bacterium, assembly GCA_037384945.1. Lineage (GTDB taxonomy): Bacteria > Desulfobacterota > Syntrophobacteria > BM002 > BM002 > BM002. Next base: position 62,256 of record JARRNM010000012.1, on the reverse strand, counting down.
CTTCTATGGGGGCCGGAGCAGCGTGCGAGGCAGGTGTGTGCAACCTTGCAGGCGTTTGTATCGCTCAGGCAGAGACCAAGGATACTTTTTCTCTCCCAATGATTTATCTGCCATCGATTTGATCCCCAGGTTGCGCCGACTTAGACTTGCTGCTTTCAAAATTGAAGGTCGCATGAAGCCAGCCTCATACGTTGCAGCGGTTGTCCGGGCCTATCGACTGGTGTTGGACTCTCCACCAGGTGATGAGACAGAGGCAATTGCCAAAGCGCGACGCTTCCTCAAAGAGGCCTACGGTCGGAAACCCACCCGGGGATTTCTCTCGGCCGATCACCGCCACGAGATCATTACGCCCCACCGTAGCGGCGCCAGTGGCCGTCTTGCTGCCAAAGTGGAATGGCTGCGGGGCAACCGTATGGGGCTGAGGTTACATTGTCCCTTGAAGGTTGGCGATCGATTGCGATTGGAGTCAGATGAGGAAGTGGAAAAAGTTGCCTTTACCATCAGACATATGCTGGTTAAAGATAAGCAGACGACCGAGGCCGCAACCAGCACCCTCGTTGTTGTCCCCCGCCTGGGTGATGCTCGCCGCGGAGATCGGCTGTTCAAAACCGGTTCCAAGGCTGAGAAGAGTCCTACACTAGCCAAGCTCCGCCGTCTTCTCAGAGAAGAGACCTCAACACCTAGACTGAGACACTCTCGAGTAGGGGTGGAGAGAAAGATACCCCCCAGATCAAGGAAAGGAAGATCAGACAAAAAAACCTCCACCCTTTACATGAGGTTATCTCATTTGGCCTTGCTGAAGGCTGTCCTTGATTCAGGTGCCAACTGGATCATTCTGCAGGCAACCAAGTCCAATCTCAATTCTCTGTCCAGACGAAAAATGTCTCCGGGCAAAAGAAATCGCCTCTTCTGGGGTCTGCCGGCAATAATTCCCCAAAAAGATTTGGAGTTTTATCGGGAACAGGTACGTCTACTGCAGCAAAGGGGGCATAACCGATGGCTGGTGGCCAACTGGGCACATTTCCGCTTGTTTTCTAAGCCGCCAGAGACCATCATTGCAGACTACACCTTCAATGTACTCAACTCACACGCTGCCTTTTTGTTAAATGAGATTGGTTGCCAGAGGGTGATTCTCTCTTTGGAAAACGACCGGGACAATCTAATAAGGTTGGCACCGGCAGTTCAGGGACTAACTCCCCTGGCAACAGTCTTCGGCTGGCCTGCTCTGTTTACCAGCCGTCTTGGGGTCAAGCCAAGGGAGGGCTCTGTCATTTGGAGCTCGAATAAAAATAGGCTGCATCCCAGCCGGCAGGCGGAGCTCACCGAGGTCCGTTCCGATCGTCCCCTCTGCCTCTTCGACCACTTACAGGATCTGCTTAAATTGGGGGTGCGGGATTTTGTCGTTGACCTGAGAGGACAAAAGCTCCAGAGTCATGGTCTAAATAAAATCGTCAAGGGAGTGGAACAACAAAAATGTCCGCAAGCGCACAGCACTTTCAACTATCTGGGAAAGCTAAGGTGATGGGGGTTTTGGCATAGGGCATGGAGTTAGAGGTCGGAGGCCATCTTGCAGCAGGCAGCGGGCGACTGGCAGGAAAAAGATATCCTGAATACAGAATCATCGCTGCATGCCGCGAGCTGACTGCCGCCCGCTGTCAGCTGCAAGCTGGCTCCTGACACCAGATACCTGAACTCTGACACCTTGAGATATCAAAGAAGAAAACCCATGAAAAAAAGGAACCGTTCCGCGCCAATAGCCTTGCTCGCCGCTCTCCCCAGCGAGGGTGAGCTTATCCTCGATCAATGCAGAATTGTTCGGACTGACACCAAGGGGGACCTGAAGATACGTTGGGCCATTTGCGCCGACAGGGAGGTATTGGTGGCATTCTCTGGCTTGGGCAAAGTAAACGGTGCTGCTGCGACAGCCGCCATCCTGTCCTGCTACTCAGTTTCACGTCTTTGGATGTGGGGCTCGGCCGGGGCATATGATCTCGCGGGAGTTGATATCTGCGACCTAGCCTTGGCCAGCGAGGAAATTCTGGGGGACGAGGGGGTTGCCACCATGAGCAGCTGGCGACCTCTTGATGCCATAGGTATCCCCTTGATTGAATCCACGCTGAAACCCGTCTTTAACCGCATGGAGGTGGATCCTCTGGAGTTGAAGCGCAGCAGACGATTACTCAGTGAGTGGCAACGTATTCCTGGCGCACCCCAGATACACCTCGGCCCCTTTGTCACAGTCTCAGCCGTCAGCGGTAGCCCCGCTAGGGCCCGTCTTTTATCGGGCCGCTACGGGGCTCTTTGCGAAAACATGGAAGGTGGCGCAGTTGCCCAAGTATGCCTCCGCTATCAAGTGCCTTTTCTGGAAATCAGGGGATTGAGCAACCGGGCTGGCGATCGGAGAAAAAAGAGATGGCAGCTGAGCAAAGCTTTGAGCAACTGTCAGCGAGCCCTTGTCTATTTGCTTGAAAATTGGGACAAGGAGTGAGTAGTTCCACGACCATTGTGCTATTATTTAAGGTTGGTTAAATAAGAATACGGCTGCCACATTAGCGAACGACATGGAGATACGGCGACGCGGTGACACGGAGAGGCGAGCATCTTTCTCCCCGTCTCCGTTTCTCCCTTTAGCCGAGTCGGTCTGCTACAAGTGGTGCCGTCATTACAGGAATCTCGACTTACAACCAAGGGTACAGTAGTATGAAAACCTTGACTCTCGGTTTTTCCCCTTGCCCCAACGATACCTTTATTTTTGGAGCACTTGCTACCGGCGAACTTGAGGTTCCCGGCTTCCGGCTCGAGATAATCCACGAAGATGTGGAAACCCTGAATAAACTTGCCAGGGAAGCCCTGCTGGACTTTACCAAAATATCATTTCACGCCTTCGCCCTGGTGGCAAAACGTTACGCGCTGCTTCGCTCCGGTGCTGCCCTGGGTAGGGGCTGCGGGCCCTTGGTGGTAGCGAGGGAACCAAGGGACATGGACAGTCTGCGTGGCGAGGTCATAGCTATTCCGGGAGAGCTAACTACGGCGAATCTACTTCTCCAGCTTTACGGAGAAGGTTTTTCCCATGTGCACCCAATGTCCTATGAGACTATTATGCCCCGCTTACAACAGGGCGAGTTTTCTGCTGGTGTGATCATCCATGAAGGAAGATTTACTTATGGCAACTACGGGCTACATCCGGTGCTGGATCTGGGAGGCTGGTGGGAAGAAACTCAAGGTCTTCCTGTTGCGCTGGGAGGAATTCTTGTTCGCCGTGAGCTTGGTCGTGATATTGCCGAGGTAATCGAGGATGCTATTCGCCAGAGCGCAAAATTCGCCCGGCAAGACTCGGAAAAAATTTGGTCCTATATCAAGGCACACGCCCAGGAAATGGACGACAAAGTAATAAGGCAGCATATAGATCTTTACGTCAATGAATACTCTTTTGATTTGGGCGAGGAAGGTAGCCTTGCCATTAAAAGGCTTTTAGAACTGGCCTTCAAACGTGACCTTCTGCCCCCTGTGGCTGCCGATCTTTTTCTAACCGACTAACTTTTACGAAAGAGCGACAATGCCCGCCAAGAAAGACAAATTGACCGTAACTTACTTCCCTTACACCTTTTTGGATGAGAATGACCTGAAACGGCTGATCCCTTACTTTGATACCATTCGGGTACTTCAAGTTTTCCCTGATTCCGATCCCGGTCTACCGGAATTGGTCCGGACCTCTGAACTGGTGCAACTCTACGCTCCTATCTCGGACACCGCCCTATTAGAAACTCTTGGCAAAGCACACAAAACATATAGTCAATTGGCAAAAGTTTACCAGGATGGCGGACTGGCCCATTTGCACCAAGCCTTTAGCTTACAAGAGGATTTCGAGGACTCTCGCACTGGTCTGGTCGCGAGGATTAGGCAGGCTTACCCGCGGTTGAGCGAGGAAGAGCTGGAATTGCTTAGCCATGCTCTCTTTATCCTTCTCGCTCATCAGTTCGATTATGAGCATCTTGATTTAGATCTGCAACTGGAGGGTATCCGCGGTCTGGAGGCCAAGTTTCAGAGGGAAGTGGGCATTCTTACCGACGAAGAGGGTGAGAACACGGAGGCCACACCCGTATTGTTGCAAGAGTCTGATCCACCTCGAACTCAATATCCTTTCCAACGTCTGAAGACCTGGACCAACCTTTATTGTCTTCAGGAGAAGACGACCTCCTTTCCCACCCTCACTACCAGTCAAGAGGTCTTGTCCGAGATTGCCGAAAGGTTGCCAGCCAATTTTGTCGGTCCTGCAGGAGAACTACCATCAAGGACACCGGCAGTGCATCTTCTGTCAATTCTTCCCGATACGAACTCTCTTTCAATGGAAGAAGTCCTGGAATTCAGACAGTTGTTGAGCCGGGAGTCAACTCTAGCAAACTGGCGGGAGTCCCTCGCTGCCGCCTTTGACCTGCTGAAGAGAGAGTCACTAGAAGAGGAAAGGTGGCAAGAAATAAACCACCATCTGCAAGAACAGGCCCAGGGGTTTTTCCAGCTCTGGCCAGCCTCTGAGAAGCCCAGCCGCAACCTGAGGCTCGAGTGCCTCTGTTATCCCAGGATGGAGCCGGAGGGAGCTTTTGCCATAGCTTCCGGCCTTAAACTGCCGGCTGGAAAAATCTACACCCCAGGGGACACCAACGGAATTACCCTGTTAATCTATCCGTCAGAAACTCAGCCAAGTGGCAGAGAGTAACTGCTAGTATTCTCTCCCCCGCTTTGTTCTCTAGGTATACTTGAGACAAAGGTAAATTTCGGAGATCTATGTAACTGATTGAGACCATTGAATATCGAACAGCAGAACAAGGAACCGCAGAATGATGAAGTGTTCACTTCGACATTCGACATTCCCTGTTCGATATTCTGCGGTTTACAAGAATTTCTTTAGGTCCTAATAGTTACACTGCCTCTGGCGTCACTTGTGTTGCCAAGGTTGGCTCGAAGGATGGGGGCATTCTTGCGGAGCTAAGTGAACAATCATTTCTAAATCTCTAGGCTCACTTAGATGGAAAAGGGGGAGCTACCAGAGGAGGGATTTTCCAGCTGTTGCCCCAAAAATTCTACTTGGTTACGCACACCGCTTTTCTGTTGTATTTGCCTTAGGATATTATCTACGGCGTGGATGACCGTGGCGTGGGAACGATTGAAGGACCGACCAATGGACTCTAGGGTCTCATCAGTATACTTACGACAGAAGTACATTCCCAAGTTGCGTGGGTAGACAACGCCTTTTTTGCGGGAATTCGACTTGAGTGCTTCAACCGAGACCTTGAAGTACTGACAGATAATTTGTTGTACCCTTTCTATGCTTACTGCCTCGCGGCTGTCGCAGACCGATTCCAGAACCTCGTGGGCGAGTCTCAGATCAATAGGCTTTTCCAATAGTGAGGACTTGGCTACGATACCAATTATGCAACTTTCCAACTGTCGTACATCCCGGGTGATGTGTGTGGCCAGCAACTCTGCCACCTCCGAAGGAAGTCGGATTCCCTCGTTGTCTGCTTTCTTTTCGAGAATCTTCAGCCTTGTGTGAAAATCGGGTGGCTCGATGTGAGTCACCATTCCCGCGGTCAAGCGTGATTGCAGCTTGCTCTTTAGTTTGGGGATATCCCTGGGGAAATGGGTCCCGGTGAATATGACCCGCTTATCGCCCCTGCTCAGGGCATCAAGGGTATAGGCCAGTTCAGCTTGGGTCTTCTCTTTGCCGCTGAGAAATTGCACTTCCTCCAAAAGAAGTACGTCACAACCGTTGCGGTATTTTGCCTTGAATCCTTCCATGCGCCGTTGCTTAATAGCTACCACCATCTCATTGGTGAATTCCTCCGCAGTGAGGTAGAGAACCCGAGTGTTGCTATTGTGGGATAGGATATAGTTGCCAATAGCATGGGAGAGGTGGCTTTTCCCCAGCCCGGTATCGGCCAACAGATAAAGAGAACTGCTAAGGCCACGGTCGCCGTTGGCGATAGCATAAGAAGCTTGGAAGGCAAAGCTATTGCTCGAACCCACCACGAATTGGTCAAAGGTGAATCTGCGATTTAAGCGGTAAAGACTTCCGTTGTCTCGCTGGGGCAGGGGGAGTGGCAACTGGCTGGAATCATCATCGCCGGCAGGAAGCCTTCGGGGGGTTGCTGCCAATCGCAGATGTATTTCTTGGGAAGTGCCGCTATGTTTTTGCCAACTACGTTTAATTTCATTCAGATAGTTTTCCCGGACCCAGTTCAGGAAAAAGCGGTTGGGGCAAGCAAGGGACACCTTGTCTTCATCAGATACGACCAATTCCAGGGGATCAATCCACATTTTATAGCAGTTGCTGGAGATGCGACTTTGCAGGTCATCCTTGGTACGCCTCCAGATATCTTCCATAAAGCATCCTTTACAGATGTGTTTGAGCCCTCTGAAGCTTAGCCCGATCAGTAAGTGCACAAGAATCTGGATTTGAATAACGAGGGCAAAACCACGGAAAGAGAATTTCACTCGCGTTCAAACTGCAATAAAAATCCATGCAGTTACACGGTAACTCTTTTTCTCGCTTGAGTTCCGCTTGGTTGGCCTACTCGGGAGCGGGACACCAGAGAATTGCATGGCCCTAATCCAAATCAGTCTCCGGACTTGTTGACTTGTCGACTTTTTCTTGGGCGCAAGGCGGTAGTCAAATGGACGATGCTTTATCCTGGTTAAAGCGCGGAGACGTTTCGTCACATGGGCTAGCTTTGTAATCCATTCGAATTCTGCTGTCAAACTCAATATGGCCGTATTTTACTCTAATCATGCCTCAATTGTTAACAATTAAATTTTATCCAGATTTCCGAGCCTTGTTGAAGTATATTCAGATAAGGGTGCGGCAACAGTCATTTTTTCTTTCTTTCGCGAAATCTATCTGATATTCAAGGGCTTACGAGGGTATTTTTTCTCATTTTCCCTTTATCAACATTCATGATCTTCTGATTTCGGCGATTTTCTCCCTTTTTTTGCCATCATTTTTGTTCCTGACAAACCTTAATTTGCCCGTTGAATTCAAAATCAGATTTTGCCAATATACTTAATAAATTTGCTTCCACCATTGAGATTGACGAAATATCAACACCATTGTCGACTGGCCCGCGGGGACTTGTCTCACCAATGCGTTGATACTTATTACCGTCTCGCAACCGCAGGCCAGCCTGCAAGAATAGGAGAGCCACCATGGAAAAACTCACTGTGGCATTGCTTAGTGGCGGGCGCTCAGCCGAGCGCGAGGTATCACTGAAAAGTGGAGAACAAGTTTACCAAGCCCTGAACAAAGAAAAATACAATATCCGCCGCTACGATCCCAAGGATGACTTGGCTCGCCTGGTAGCCGAAGCTGCAGATATCGACGTGGCCCTCATAATACTCCACGGCCGCTACGGTGAAGACGGGACAATCCAGGGACTTCTGGAGCTGCTGGACATTCCCTATCACGGCAGCGGCGTTCTCGGCAGTGCTCTGTGTATAAACAAAATCCTTTCCAAACGACTTTACGAACACGCTGGCCTGCCGGTTTCTCCCTACCTTATCCTTGATCGTGACGACCCAAAGGCCCAAGCCAAAGTTCGGGAAGTTTTAGGGTTCCCGGTGGTGGTCAAACCTGAGCATGAGGGCTCCAGTATAGGCCTCAGTATTGTGGGTGAAGCTGGCAAACTCAAGGCGGCTTTGGAACTGGCCGCCAAGTATGACCACCTTGTCCTGGTGGAGAAATATCTGGAGGGTACCGAGATAACCGGTGCGGTTCTAGGCAATCTCAATCCCGAGCCCCTCCCCTTGGTTGAGATTATACCCGGTGATCAGTATACGTTCTTTGATTACGAGGCGAAATACAAACCAGGGGCCACTGAAGAGATCTGCCCGGCCCGGCTTAGTGAACAACTCACCAAAAAAGCGCAAGACTACGCGCTTAGAGCCCACCAGGCCCTGAAGTGCCGGGGCTACAGCCGAACAGATATGATTGTCAGTAACGATGAGGCCTATATTCTCGAAACCAATACCATTCCGGGCATGACCGCCACCAGCCTCTATCCCCAGGCGGCAGCCGCTGCAGGTATTGGTTTTGCAGATCTCCTGGATCGACTAATCGAACTGGCCCTGGAGAAAGATTAACCATCAGAAGCGAGACGTGCGAGACGAGCGAGACGGGTGAAGGGAAATTCGTCAAGTTACTTAAATACGCGACCTCTCGTCTCGCCCGACCTCCCGTCTCGCAGCACTTTCGGTAAGGGTGGCTACTGCCCGCCAGAAATTGAGCCTACTCATCTAGCAGATTCGCGGCAATTGTTCGCCGCTGAGCATATCCACGATTCGGCGGCCACCGACACCCGTCTGCAGGACCACCCTCCCCGGATGCCCAGAGACAACCCGCCCTATGATATAACTCTCTCTCCCCAAGGGATGCTGCCGCATTCTATTCAGGACCAGATTGGCATCCTCCGGTGCCACCATGACGATTACCCTTCCCTCATTGGCCACATACAAAGGATCTAGTCCCAGCATTTCACAAGCTGCCTTTACCCCTGGCCTCACCGGCAGGTGTGATTCTTCCAGCTCTATGCCGACCGCCGACTGGCTGGCCACTTCATTTAGGGTGGTGGCTACCCCACCCCTGGTAGGATCTCGAAGTACGTGAATATTGCGGCTTACCTCCAAGATTTCACTCACCAGCCCGTTGAGCGGGGCTGAATCGCTCTGTATATCTGTGTGGAAAGAAAGACCTTCTCTGGTAGAGAGTACCGCGACGCCATGGTCTCCCATTGGTCCATTAATTAAGACGAAATCTCCTGGCTTCGCGTTTTGACCGGCAATGTCCACTCCGGGTGCAATAATACCCACCCCGGCAGTATTGATGAAGATGCGATCCGCTTTCCCTCGCTCCACCACCTTAGTGTCTGCTGCCACCACCTGTACGCCTGCCTGCCTAGCCGCTTCGCCCATGGAACCTAAGAGTTTTTCCAAATCGACTATTTCCAGTCCCTCCTCCAATATAAAACCGACGCTGAGATAGCGAGGCTGGGCGCCGCGCATGGCTAAGTCATTTACGGTGCCGTGCACTGCAAGACTGCCTATATCCCCTCCCGGGAAAAAGATCGGATCCACCACATAGGAGTCGGTGCTGATGGCCAAGCGCACATCTTGGAAATTTAGGAGAGCACTGTCGTTAAGTTCTTTGAGTATGGGGTTAGCCAAGGCGGGCATGAAAGTTTTGGCCACAAGCTCATGGGAGGCTCTACCCCCGGCACCGTGGTCCATCTGAATTCGATCGATCTTCATGGGTTATTTCCTCAGGGGTCTAGAAGTGAACTCAAGTTAGCTGAATTTTCAGAATGTCTAAAATGTCTAAAGTGCCTAAAAACTGAAATCCCAAATCCCCAGCAACAAATCTCAGGGTGTCAGGTTTCGGCTGTCAGGTGTCAGGGAAGAGAAAGACAAAAGCTGATACCTGAACACTGAAACCTGAAACCTAGACTCTGGCCTCTCACTCCATGCCCTATATCTTCACAAATCTGCAATTTGCAATCTAAAATCCTTTAGTCCCGGTGGTACTTATAATATGCTGCACAGGTACCTTCGCTGGAGACCATGCAAGGGCCATAGGGATTTGCCGGATTGCAGCTCTTTCGAAAGAGTGCACATTCTGGCGGGGTGCACACCCCTCGAAGTACCTCGCCACAGCGACATCCTGGCATCTCCTGCCCAGGGGATACCTTGAGGTCATAATGGTTCTCCGCCCCATGGGCAAGATATTTATCCCTCAGTTTCAGGCCGCTTCCAGGTATGGAACCCAGTCCTCGCCACGTGGCATTGGTCGGCTCAAATACTTCCTCTATGATTTGCCTTGCCTTGAGGTTCCCCTCCGGGCTCACACCTCGAGTGTACTGGATTTCTACTTCACAACGGGCCTCCTCTCTCTGGCTCACCAGCATTTGAATGGACTGCAGGACGTCCACCGGCTCAAAACCACTAACCACGCAGGATTTACCGTACCGATCCACCACGGTTTGGTAGGGTCTGGTGCCAATGATGGTGGTCACATGCCCCGGACAGAGGAAGCCGTCTATGTGCACCTCCTCGGCTGACAAGAGTCCGTCCATGGCCGGAGGCAGTAACTTGTGCGCCGAGAATATCAGAAAGTTGTCGAGTCCCTCTTTGTGCGCCTGGTGAACCGCAGCGGCAATTGTCGGAATCGTGGTCTCGAAACCGATGGCAAGCATGACCACACGTCGATCCCGATGTTGTCGAGCTAACTCCAAGGCATCGAAACTGGCGTACACCATGCGGACATCAGCCCCTGAGGCTTTTTCTCGTTGCAACGAGGAGTCAGAACCAGGTACCCGCATGAGATCTCCAAAGGTAGCCACGATTAGCTCAGGCTGCCGACAAAGCAAAATGGCTCTGTCAATATCCTCGGGGGCAGTTACACAAACCGGACAGCCAGGTCCGGAAATTAGTGTGATGCTTTCGGGAAGTAGCTCTTTCAGGCCGGAGCGGAAAATAGCCACAGTGTGGGTGCCGCAAACTTCCATAAAGCGCACCTGGGTGCGAGATTTTTGCCTAATGGCCGAGACGATCTTTTCCGCCAGTGCCGGGTCTCTGTATTCCTCTTGGTATTTCATCTGTGAGAATCTCCTTAGCTGAAGCCTGGCTCTTCAAATTCAAAGGTATCTCTTGCCGTGCGTACCCAAATCCGCAATCCCTCATCTCACATCGCTGAGGTGCTGTCCTTACTCTTCCAGTGACATAGCCCCAATCACCGCCTGCCCCAAGGATATACAAGCGTCGTTGGCCGGAATAAGCTCGGGCGTATAAACCTCCAATCCCGACCCTGCCAGCCTCTCCTCCAGGTTTTCTAGAAGATAGATATTCTGGAACACTCCCCCGGAACAGACAACCCTGTTGATCCCGTGAAGCTCACAGAGATTCGCAGATACTTCGGCAAACATCTCTACCAGGGTTCGATGAAACTTGCCGCTAATCGACGGTGGCCCCACTCCTGAGAGTGCGTCCTCGTAAACCTGCCTGAAGATTGCCGTTGGACTCAGTAGCAGTTTTCCCCCCACCTCCATGAATTCATACTGGTATCGTTCTGTGGTCGGCTCCAAACACTGTTCCAATTCGATGGCCGCCTGTCCCTCGTAAGCAATACGGTCCCTCAGCCCTATGAGAGCGGCTACACCGTCAAAAAGCCTCCCGCAACTTGAAGTGAGAGGGCTGTTTACCCTCCGTTCCATCATTTGCACAAGGACTCCTATCCGACCTCGATCCCACTTTCCAGGATTGGGGAGTTCCTCCTGGAAAATTTCTTGGCCAAAGGTGGCCCATAAGTAAGCCGTCGCCATCCGCCAAGGCTCCTTTATGGCTTTGGCACCGCCGGGCATGGGTACATATTCGAAATGGGCCACTCTTTCATAGCTTTTCTCATCCGCCAGCAGAATTTCTCCGCCCCAGACGGTGCCATCCTCCCCATAACCGGTGCCGTCGAGGGCTAGACCCAGGACTTTTCCTGCCAATCCATGCTCTGCCATGCAACTGACCACGTGGGCATGATGATGCTGGACCGCCAGGGTGGGGAGTTGGTTTTGGGCCTCGGCCAATTGAGTTGTCAGATAATCCGGGTGGAGATCGTGTACTAGCAGAGCGGGCCTCACCTCAAGTATTCTCTGCAAATGATCTACCGTCTGCTCGAGAAACTCGAGAGTCTCGAGATTTTCGAGGTCGCCAATGTGTTGTCCAACAAAGGCCCTGTTTTCTTTGGTCAGACAGATGGTTGCTTTTAATTCTCCTCCCAGAGCCAAGATTTCGGGAACAGATTTTCTCAAGAAAATGGGCACTGGCACGTACCCTCTCGATCGCCGTATTTGTCTTGGCCTACTTCTTGCCACTCTCATCACCGAGTCATCACTGCGTAAAAGGATATCTCTGTCGTGAAATAGAAAATAGTCTGCAATATTACCCAACCGTTTTACCGCCTCCAGATTATCAATCGCGATTGGCTCCTCACTAATGTTGCCACTGGTCATGACCAGGGCTACAAAGGGATGAGAAAAAAGCAGATGGTGAAGGGGGGTGTAAGGGAGCATTACCCCTAGATAACCATTTCTTGGAGCTACCTCTGGGGCTATGACATTCCCCGGCCGCTTTGGAACTATAACGATGGGGCGTTTCGCAGCATTGAGTAGTTGCCGTTCATCTTCTCCTATGAGCGCATAAGTTTCGATCTCCTTCAGGCTGGCTGACATCACGGCTAGAGGTTTTTCTTCTCTGCCTTTTCTCCAACGGAGTCTTGTTACTGCCTCTCTCTGGGTAGCATCTACCGCCAAGTGAAAACCGCCTAACCCCTTCACTGCCAGAATAGCACCCTGGCTGAGCAACCCAGCTGCTTCGGATATGGGCGCTTCTATGGACAGGTCTTTCCCCTGGTCATCAGCCAACCACACCCTGGGACCACAGGCCCAACAACCGTTGGGTTGAGCGTGAAACCGTCGGTCCATGGGATCATGATATTCCCGGGAGCATTCTTCACACATGGTAAAGGCGGCCATGGAGGTTTTTGGTCGGTCGTAGGGCACGTCGTTAATTATGGTATAGCGTGGCCCGCAATTGGTGCAGTTGATAAAAGGGTAAAGGTACCGTCTGTCTTGCCGGTCGAAGAGTTCTCTAAGGCAGTCACCGCAGGTTGCCGTGTCTGGGGATATGAGGGCTGCTCGCCCATCTCCCTCTTCGCTGGATTTGATTTCGAAATTGGAATAATTAGCGGCAGGTAGTTCCTTGCTGTCTATCTGAGTAATGATTGACAGGGGTGGGGCCGTTTTGGGAAGCTCTTGAAGAAAACGTTGTAGGGCCAGATGGCCCCCTTCTACCTCTATTTCAACCCCCTTTGGCGTGTTGGCTACATAGCCGTTTAGGCGGTGTTGGTGAGCCAGTTGATAAACGAAGGGACGGAAACCTACACCCTGGACAATTCCTTGAATGTGAACTCTAAGTCTTACTGCCATCTACTTCAGCTTTGCAGTCACCCACCTGCCTCCTGAGCCAGTCGAACCAAGGTTCCAACCCTTTACCTGTGCGGCAAGAAACCTCGAAGATCTCCAAATTACCGTTTAGCTGCAAGGCCCGCTCTCTCATTTTCCCCACTTGACAGTCTACATAAGGTAGTAAGTCAATCTTGTTGATGATTAAAACTCGGGATTCCTGAAACATGAGAGGGTATTTGAGGGGTTTATCATCCCCTTCCGCAACACTGAGGATCATGGCCTTCATGTCTTCGCCCAAGTTGAATTCCGCCGGACACACAAGATTTCCCACGTTTTCAACCATCAGTAGATCCAGTTGTTTCAAGTCCAAAGCCTCTAAACTGGATTTGATCATGCTGCCGTTCAAATGACAAGAGCCACCAGTGTTAAGCTGGACAACCTGGACGCCTTTCTGGCCGATGCGCTCGGCGTCGTATGAAGACTGGATGTCTCCCTCGATTACGCCAATGCGAATCTCCTGGCGGAGGGCGTCGATGGTTCTTTCAAGCAAAGAGGTTTTTCCCGCACCTGGGCCGCTCATCAAGTTGATGACAAAAAGACCGGCCTCTCGAAAAACCCGTCGGTTATCCTCGGCCAACCGTTCATTGGCTTCCAAAATATCTCGTACTACAGGTACCTTCACCGTCATCTGTCATTTCCCATTTCACATCTGCAATTTATCATCTGTCGTCTGCTAGCTGCCCACTGCCTGCTGTCTCCTACTCGGCCTCAAAACTTGCGACGCTCAACTCCCGGCCACTCAACATTTTCACCTCAGGGCTGTTGCAGGCAGGACAAGCGAAAATCAACTCCTGCACCGTAAAATTTGAGCCACATTCCTGGCAACGGCAAGTCACCTGTATCCGCTCAATTTCCAGCCTCGCCCCTTCGGCAAGGGTGCCTTTGGCGAGCAAGTCGAAGCAGAACCGAAGCGACTCCGTCGCACCCGCGCTGAGTTCACCCACCTTGACTGCCACGGACAGCACCCGGTCGACCTTGTGATTCCGGCTTTCCTGGAGAATGATATCCAATACAGACTGAGCTATGGACATTTCGTGCATAAGTCACTGCAGTTAGTCAAGTCAGATTCTATGAAGGTGTCAGATTACCCTGGCCTTTGCCAGAGCCAAGTCTTTGGGAGTGTTGGAGTAAGGGAAATTTCGGATTTCGGATTGAAAAGAATAAATTGCGACCAGAAACTCAATCTGAAGGCCAAAATCCGCATTCCGCATTCCTTTACCCTGTGGAATCTCGCCTTCGGCGAGTCCGCAGGGCGGAATTCCACAGGGCAGGTCCAAAATCGGGTCGCTCCATTACTCCTGGAGAAGTGCTGCGGATGTCTGGTTCTGCCGCACCATCTTCACTTCTTATCTTCCTTGCCACTACCCACCTTCTCTACCATCTTTTCATAATACAGTTGCTTTTCCTCCCACTGTACCGAGCCTCTGCGCATTTCATTCAGCTTCATTATGAGAAAGTTCAGCTTTTGCAGCTGGCGATACTTCTGACCCTCATCTTCCATGGAACTCAGCAATTCCTCGGCCTTACTGATTTCTTTTTTTAGCTCCAGCTCTGGAGGCAGGCAGGAAGCGTTCTTCAAGACTTTGTAGGCCAACCGAAGATCTTCCGGGATATGTCGGTCGTCTTCCAAATTGAGCGGCTTTCCACGGCCGGGAAGATTATCGAATTCACCGCGCCGGATGGCATCACTAATTCTTTCTTCGGCTAAACGGTGCAAGGCTGCAAAAACACTCAGGCTCGACATGATGAAAACCTACTATTGAGTGACCATCTAAAGGCTACATTATATATCTACCCTTGCGCCCTGCCTACCCTACTTTACGATCCTTGGGGTATTGGAGTATTGGAGTGTTGATAAAAACTAAATACCCTAAAAATGTGACTTCGCAGAGTGGCTGCATTACTCCAGTACTCCACTGCTCCATTACTCCAAGTTTTTTGCCCCCTCCTGCTGCTTGCTGGATTTAGGTTACTCCTTCATAGAGTTTTTTGCGCACAAATAATTCTACCAGGTCACCATCCAGTTTTCCGGCATCGGCCTCTTCGATCAAGTGTCCTAGAGCCTCATCCACGGGCATTGCCCCTCGATAAGGGCGGTCGGTGGCGGTGAGGGCATCATAGACATCCGCTATGCCCAGAATGCGCGCTTGGATCATGATGTCTGCTCCGGTTAGGCCGAGGGGGTAACCTGAACCATCCAGTTTTTCATGATGGGCGGCAGCAATCATTGGAATGCGCTCCAGGTCTTTGGTGAAAGGAATCTTGTTGATGATATTCAATGTCTGGAGCACATGGCCCTGGACCTCCTGAAATTCCATGCCGGAGAGATTACCCGTTGGCAGGCTCAAATGGTGGGCCTCCTCCTCACTGAGGTAGGCTCTCACCTCACTCCGGGCATTGCGGAAAGTCTTTCCCTGGAGTTCGCGAACTCGCCGGATTTCCTCAGAGGTCAGGTTCTTGGCCCTGTTGATCCTTCTAATAAATGCCAGATCCTCGTCAACTTCCCGCAGCCTGCCCTCTAGCTCAAAATGATCAGTTTGTTTAGGACCCTCCGAGTCTCTTTTCTCACTCTCAAAGCCTCGGGCTACAGCTAATTTGATTGCCTCGAAGCGGGTGGAAATAAGCTCCATGTCTGAGGAAGAGAGCCGGTCTACCCTTTCCAACAGTTCCTCCCGCACCCCTATCTTGCCTATATCGTGCAGCCAGGCAGCATAGTTGAGCTCTTCGAGCTCTTTATCGCTGAACGCCATATTGGCAAAAATCCCCTCCCTCTCTTCATTTACTGCTCGAGCCAAACGCATTGAGTAGGTGGCCACTCGCCGCGAGTGCCCGGCAGTATGGGGGCTCCTAGCATCAATTGCAGAGGCAGAGTAGCGCACCAGGGCGGCAAAAATGTCGTGAACGGCATTGATCAACCGAGCGTTTTCAATGGCAGCGGCCGCCTGGGAAGCGAGTGACGCCACCAGATCTTCTTGGCTGCGGTCGAAGACAACCACATTACCATTTTCTTCCAGGGAGTTGATCAGCTGAAGCACTCCAATTATTTCGCCAGCCTGATTGCGTATAGGGACCACAAGCATAGAACGGGTTCGATAGCGGTTGCGCTCATCGAAAGCGGGGTTAAAACGATATTCCTCATGACCTGTGAGTTCGTAGGCATCGGGGATATTCAATGTCTTGCCGGTTATGGCCACATAGCCTGCGATGCTGGTTTTGTCTAATGGCATTGGGTAAGGTCTAAAGGACTCATAAACCTCATTTTTGCGCGCTGCCAGGGTGTCGTTTTGGGCCACCTCGAATCTCAGCTGATTTCGATCCACACTATATAAACTCCCCGCATCAGCGTTGGTAAAGTTGCGAACCTCTCGAACTATGAGCTCCAATAAAGTCGGCAGGTGGGTTTCACTGGTGAGGGCAATACCAATCTGGTTCAGCCTCTTAATCCGCTCTTTGAGAAGTCTAGGCACCGTTAGTGATCCTTACTCCGCTCCTGCTATCCAGGAAAGTATAATGCTCCCGGTGTCAAGCACATCATAGCCGCCCAGCGCCATCACCTGTTCTTTGAATTCCCGACCGGCAATCACCTTGAGGAGCTCCTGGATCAGGGGATTTTCATAATGTTCAGCTGGTATGACCAAATCGTACCTTTCTGTGGTTACCGGGATGAAATCGAGAGCCAACGCCTGTGCTGCTGCGCGAATTCCCATGCCCACATCGGCGGTGCCACTCAATACATCTACCGCTACCGCCATGTGGGTGTATTCTTCCCGTTCGTAACCTTTTATCTTAGCAGAATCAATGCCAAGTTGTCCCAGTCGCCAGTCCAAAAGAATACGCGTCCCAGATCCTGCTTGCCGATTGACAAAGCTTACGTCATCCCCTATGAGATCTTCCAAACCTCTGATGGATCTGGGGTTGCCAGGTGCAACTATCAACCCCTGTTCCCGGTGGACAAGATTAATCAGACGAATCTCTACTCCGGACAGGTAACGATTAATATAGGATATGTTGTATTCACCGGTTTCGGTATCCAGCAGATGAGAGCCGGCCAAATGAGCAGTGGACTTTCTCAGGGCCAGCAGACCACCTAAACTACCAACATTGCTCGAGGCCAGGTTAATTTGAGGCTCACACTTCTTTAATAGATTGGCGATGAGATCAAGGGTCATGTCATGACTGCCCACGACCACCAAGGTACGCTCAATTCCTCGCCTGCTGGTATGAGGTGATTGAACCTGCCCCCCTTGCCAGAGGAGTGGCTACAAGACGATCACCTACCCTGCCGATATTAACTCGGAGGAATTCTTCGACTCCAAGTTTGGAAGGGATCTTCTGGGCGGGATAGGCTTCCACCATCTCGGGCTCGGGCTCCTGCAGTCCCTGCATCCGGTAAAGAAGTGGCCTCACGAACTGTTCCATGCTGATGACAGCGGAAACCGGATATCCTGGATTGCCGATCACCGGTTTCCCGCTTATGTCACCGAGAACAGTGGGTTTACCAGGCATGATTGCCACCCCGTGTACCAGCACTTCTCCCAACTCGGCTATGAGGTTGGCGGTGTAGTCCTCAGAGCCCGCAGAGGACCCGGCATTGACAATAATCACATCGTAGCTTCCAGCAACACCATCCAGCAACTCCCGGCGCAGGAGAGCAGGATCGTCCGGTATGATGGGGTGCCGCTCACATTTCCCGCCCCATTGGCGGACAAGGTTGGCCAACACCCAGGAGTTGAATTCCACGATCGCCCCCGCAGGCACCTTCTCCTTGCCCCTTAGTTCCTCGGCCTCCACCAACTCATTGCCAGTGGGGATAATCAGCACCTTTGGCCGCCTATAAACCTGCAGCTCCAGAACTCCGGCTGCCAACAGAGCTCCTACGTCGCATGCATTAATCTGGTGGTTCTGGGGTAAAAGTAGTTCTGTGGCCACAATATCTTCACCCACCTTGCGAACATTCTGCCACGGATAGGCTGCAGCCTGGATCTCCACCCTGTTTGCCTCAATCTGATGTATATTTTCCACCATGATGACGGCATCCGCGTCGCCGGGCATGGGCTGGCCTGTATTTATCCACCTGGCCTCAGTACCTATTCTGAGCTCCAATGGGCTTTCCGGCCTGGCGCCGAAGGTTCGCTCCGCTCTAACCGAAATCCCGTCCATGGCAGCAGAATGAAAGGTTGGCGAGGAAAACCGGGCAAAAACGGGAGCAGCACAAACCCTACCAGCTGCATCGCCAGTGGCTACCGTTTCAGCTGAGAGCATTTCGCCTAAGTTCCAATGGGTCAGGAAAATATCTTGCGCCTCTTTCAGACTCTTCATCTTTAGATATATGCGACGGGACATAAAAAATGCCTCAAGTGTCTAAAATGTTCTGAAATGCCAAATCAAAGAATCCAGTAGCCAGTAGTCAGAATCCAGAAAGGCATACGGCGCAAGGAAAAAAGCCTTTACTGCCGTGTGCCTTGTACCTTGCGCCTTGCGCCTTTCATCAACCTGCAATCTTAAATCTCAAAACTCAAATTGTTAAATGGCGATGACTTCTACTTGTTCTCCTGCATAAAGCCCTTCGGTGTGCCGATCTATCCGCGCCAACCCATGGGCCCGTACCAAGGTGGAAATCAGGGCGGATTCTCCAAAAATCGGCTCCGCTATAAGATCGCCATCCTTTTCTGTTATCCTCACCCTAATAAAGTCCTCCCTGCCCTGTTTTGAGGCCACGTTCCTACTCAGTCGCGCTCGGACCGGCCTTCCCTCTCCCAGGGATAACTGTTCCCCTCTGAGGTAAGCCATAAAAGGACGGACCAATACCTGGAACACCACCATGGCCGAGGCCACGTGGCCGGGAAGACCCCAAAAACCCTTTTCACCGGCTTTTACCAGCAGAGTGGGCTTACCAGGGCTGATGGCAACCCCATGGACGAGAACCTCGCTATCTGCAAATGAGGCCAAAACCTCCAGGGTTAGATCGCGACTTCCAACCGATGATCCACCGGAGATAAGACAGATATCCCCATCATCGAGGGCCTCTTGACACTTTTCTCGAAGAGCCGGTAATTGATCGGGAGCCAAACCCAACCGTAATGGCACTCCCCCGCAGCTTTCTATCATTGCCGCGAGACTGTGGGAATTGATATCGCGTACCTCGCCCGGCCGTGGCTGTTTTTCAATGGGGACAATTTCATCGCCTGTGCTGATTATTGCCACTTTCGGCCGTCGTCTTACTATTACCTTCTGCCTACCCAGACCAGCCAGTAGGCCGATCTCTTGCGGCCGGAGTGGCTTTCCTGCCCGCAGCACCTCCTGGCCAGCGCAAAAGTCATCGCCTGGACGGATAACATTCTCCCAAGGAGCAACGCTACGGTTAATGGCAACGCTCTTTTGATCAAGCTCTTCGGTGTATTCCACCATGACCACGCTGTCCGCACCTGCGGGAAGCATGCCCCCAGTGGGAATCCTCGCCGCCTTGCCGCCAGTCAGTTCAAAAGAGACTGGTTCCCCCATACCTACCTCCCCGACAATTTCCAAGAGGGAAGGCAACCTTTCTGAACCACCAAAGGTATCTTGGGCCCGCACTGCGTAGCCGTCAACAATAGACCTACTGAAGGAGGGTAAGTCTTCCTTGGCGATTATGGGCTCTGCCAGTACTCGATTCAGTGCCTGACCCAGGGAAATCTCTTCACCGGACAATAGGGTAAATTGCTCGAATTCATCCCATACCTGTTCACGGGTCTTTACTTTGAAAAATCCAATCTTCACCGTGTCCCGCTCACCCCTCTGCCCGCCTCCCAAGTTCGCCTGTGTCATGCCCAAACTCGCCTCAGACGCACCATGGTGCTCCGGGCGAGAGTTTGATGGCAGACCAGTTCTTCCTTCTTTACCAGAAGGATTGACTGGGGAATTCGTCCATCTACAGCAGCAATTAGTAGAAATCTCAGAAGGAATTCTTATATCACGGCGGGAAAAGGCAAACAACAGTTTTCAGGGTATGAAAAAATCGGGGACGTCCGTGAAATTTTTACTTCCTCAAGCCATGAATAACGCTTTCTTAAGAGTTGGATAGAATGTCAATATTTCACGGACGTCCCTGATTCTATTTATCGGCGCACTCGACGCACAAACCTTCCTCATTGAGGCAGTCGTCACAATGCATCCGACGACAAATCTTACACTCATGGACTGCAAGAACGTCATCTTTCTCGACCGGTTCACCACATGCCGAGCAGGCAAAATCTTCCGCCATAACTACACCCCCTTTCGTTCGCTATCTTGCTATCTCAAAAATAGGCATGGACTCCTATGGTGTCAATGTATGGCAGCCTACCCAAAGCCGACTATGTTTCCAGCTCCCCTTTGATTGTCGACAGTGCTTCTGGGACTTTGTGGGTTGCTCCAATAAAAAATTGTCTTATATTATGATTGTTTGTCCACTGGAGAAAAATGAAGCTGGGAGCAAATATCTTTAGGTAGGAAGGGAATATGAATTTATCAAGAAATGATCGCAGTCAATCAGATAGCTCCATTCCCCCGGAGGTTCAGCAACAGCTCAGGATGATATTTGATCAGTTGCCCCACACAGTTCATCTTTATCTTTTCACCCAGCAAGGACATAATGACGTTTACAATCATGCCGCCAGAGAGGTCCTTCGCTCTTTTTCCGAGCTCGGCAGCAAGGTCAAGCTCCATGAATTAACTCTAGATGACAAACTCGCCAAGAAATACCAGGTAGACATATCTCCCTCCATCCTCTTCGACCCGGAGCACTATTCAATCCGTTTCCTCGGGGCTCCCATGGGCGAGGAAGGCAGAACGCTTCTTGAAGCGGTGGTACTCATCGGCCTTAGAAAAAGCAATCTCAGTGAACAGTCTGTTAAAATAATAGAAAAGGTCAACTCCAACCGGAGGGTGAAGATTTTTTCCAGCCCCACCTGTCCTTACTGTCCTCAACAGGCAGTTAATGCTATCAAGGCGGCCGTTGCCAAACCGGAACTAATTTCTTTAGAAATCGTTGACATCCAGGCCAATCCTCATCTCGCCGATCTTTACTCCGCTCACAGTGTCCCTCAGACCTTTGCCAACGACGTTCTCATTGCCCAGGGAGCGCAACCTGAGGAACTCTTCATCCTCTCTTTGGAAAAAATGACCGAACAAACAGTCTTTATCCCTGATATAGAGGCTGAACTCATAGAAAATGATCTAGTTATTGTGGGAGGAGGCCCTGCAGGTCTAACCGCCGCCATCTATGCAGTCCGCAGCGGGCTTAACACGGCGGTAGTAGAACGGAATACTCTCGGCGGTCAGGTGGCAACAACTCCGCTGGTGGAAAATTATCCCGGCTTTACTCAAGTAGGGGGAAAGGCTCTGGTGGACTTACTCGTGAGTCACGCCTTGGAATATGTGACTATTTTCCAGGGAGAGGAGGTAATGGAGATTCAACCCGAGGAAGGACTCACCGTCCTAACCAGCAGAAGACGGTTCAGGACTAAGGCCGTTCTCTTGGCTACCGGCGCCACCCACAAGCACCTGGGGGTGCCGGGAGAGTCGAGGCTCTCTGGGCGAGGCGTCACTTACTGTAGCACCTGCGATGGTCCCTTGTTCAAAGATAAAAAGGTCATCATGGTGGGAGGTGGCAACAGTGCCGTAACCGAGGCTCTCTATCTACACAATATTGGTGCACAAGTTACGGTGGTTCATCGACGGGACACCTTCCGAGCTCAAGAGCATCTGACCAGATATCTCTTCTCTGCCAACATACCAGTGTTCTGGAATACTGAGGTAAAAGAAATAAGGGGTGAAGACAAGGTCCGGGAGGTTGACCTCTTTAACCACCTCACCGAGGAAACAAAAACTCTGCCCATAGAAGGCGTCTTTATTGCTGTTGGATACATTCCTGCGGTGGAATTGGCTAGAAAGCTTGGAGTCGAACTAACTGAGAATGGATTCATCAAACGTGATGAACATCACCGGACGAATCTACCCGGCGTCTATTCCGCCGGGGACGTAGAAGGCGGCTACAAGCAGATTGTTACGGCGGTAGGACAGGGCGCCGAAGCCGCTCTGAGCATCTACGAAGACCTAATGAATCCCTACTGGCTGAAAAAACGTAGCGTATCATCAGCCTAGGGTGGAAATCTGGGAAGTTTCGGACGTGGCCGGCAAAAATAAGAGGCGAGAAAAACAAACTTTCCCGCCCTTTACTTTTCTTAGATGCATCTTTAATTAGATCCGTCTACCCTCCAATATTACCTCCTGAGGCACCTTCCCAGGCCTCTTGCCATTTATAACCTAGTGCCTGGAGCTTGTTTTGGATTTCCTCTCTGGCAGGCTGCCACTCAGTGGGACACTCCCTTTCAAGCTGAGCTATTCTATCACTAAGCTCCTGGACAATTATATGCAGATCGTTTACTTGCGAAACGATCTTACCTTTGTCTCCAGTATCCACCTTATCTAGTCTATACATGACATCATAGACTTTGGCTTTCCAACCGGTAAGCTCTTCCTCTACGTTGTGACAATATTCCTGTAGTTCCATAGCGTCCTCCTTCTCAGCCTCCCAAAAGCTTCTTGGCTGCTGCCATTGCCTTGAGCATGGCATTGGGTGGTGCGTGCCTGTTGTCAGTCCTCCGGTGCATCTCTCCACCGGTGATGATATCGATACCGGCTGTCTCCTGATCCAGTATTGCCGCCTGAGTTGCCCGATATTGCGCGTCCTCCATATCCCCTCTCGCTAGGGTCCCTACCTCCATCTGCTTTTCCAGGGTTTCGTACCAGCGGGGGACACTGTAGGACCCTGTAACCGTGGTGGTGTATTTCCCAGATGCTGACATGAATTATTCATCCTTTGTCTGCCAGTTTGTCTCCATCCGGAAACGTCTTTTTCGGTTGTCATTCTGAGGAGTCCCGCTAACAGCGGGACGACGAAGAATCTCGTAGCTATTGGGATTGCGGGAGATTCTTCGCGGAGTTTAGCCTGAGCTTGCCTAAGGGCTCAGAATGACAACGGTTAGTATCCGGATAAACACTAGTTAACTCCTATCTTCTAAACCAGTCTAACTCCCCGAGAAAAACTTTCAATAGGAAAAACCACCAAAGAAGTAGGAATTTTGCCCCAATAGGAGATCTCAGCCGGGTCAGGATGACTACGAGCCACTATCTTCATCAGACTTTAGCTTTGATCCTGAGAGATTAGCAGAAGTCGACTTATCCACGCTGCGCAAGTGCAAATCCCTTTGAGGAAAGGCGATGACAAGTCCAGCTTGGCGGAATCTGCTATCGATCTCCTGGTGCAGCTGACTCTTTACCGAGAATCTGTCGTCAATATTCGATATCCACACCCGAAGTTCAAAATCGAGAGAACTCTCTCCAAAGTTCACAAATAGAACCCGAGGCTCAGGCAACCGCATAACTTTGGAGCTTGCCATGGCGGCCTCCTTGAGGGTCTCCATCACCAGGGGAACGTCGGAACCATACTCTACGCCCACGGGAACAACAATCCTCAGGATGCGGTTCGAAAGTGTCCAGTTAGTAACCTGGTTCGATACCAGATCGCTGTTGGGAACGACAATCTCCGACCGGTCGAGGGTCTCGACTATCGTAGCCCGCAGTCCGATCTTTTTGATCTCAGCCCACTGCTCGCCCAGCTGGATAAAATCGCCCACCTTGACCGGCCTTTCGAAGAGGAGGATCAGACCGGAGACAAAGTTATTGACAATACCCTGCAGGCCGAAGCCGATGCCAACACCCAGGGCACCAGCAATGATGGTGATATCCCTGAATTGAACACCAAGGGCCACCAAGGCCAAGAGGAAGCCCACGAAGACAAAACCGTAGTGGAGCAGCCTGGCAATTGAAATGCGCACGCCAACCTGCAACTCCCGGCTGGTAAACACTCCTTTCATGAGCATTGTCTGTACAGCCCAGGAAGTCAGAAACGAGCCGTAGAGAACCGCTCCTGCAGCGAGAATCAACCCGAGGGTAATCTTCCGGGATCCCACCATGAATCCAAAACCAAAAAATCCTTCGATCGCCTCGGCCGGCCTGTCATATACCCTCCAGATCACCAGGATGAAGGTAGTAAAAAGGGCCCCGATGAGAACATTGGTCAAAATCGCAGATCTGCTGACGATTACATTCGCCTTGCTCTGTAAATATGGTACGTTTCTCAGAGATGGAGTTTGAATGATCCACTCCAGGGTACTGCGAGCCATCAACATGAGCATCCATGCCCCCAGCACCACAAAGGTGGTGGTCAAGGAAGATTCGAGCACATGAGCGGCCAGGGAGCTGTAGCCGCCTATCTCAGCAATGACCACGCCCAGGAAAATCAAGCCCCCCAGCCTTAGGGTCCAGATATAGAGAAAGTGACCATGCTGACGGGAACTCTCACCGGCACGCCACAGGCAGAGGATCATACCTGCAAGGGCCGTAAGGAAAACATACAGCCGGAAAAGAGGAAGGGGTAGAACCAAAGTTTGCAGCACCCAGGTTGTGATGAGAAAGCCAGCCAGGGTATACACAACTCTTCTTCTCCACACTTTTTTGACAAAACCTCCAATTAGTCTGGCGAGGGCTATGGTAAGAATGAGGTTAAGGCCTAGACGCCAGGTTGATGGAGGTGCTTGATAGACTAACAACAGGGCAAAGAAACCAACAAAGATGCCCGCGGCCAAAGGTCGCCTGGCAAGAAACTGCCATCGTTCGTCTTGTTCCAGCAGCTGGCACCGACGCCGAATAGTGACTGCCAGGAACACCGACAATAATATTTGCAGGATAAATATCCATCCCTGTCGTTGTAAAAACCTCTTTTCAGGCCATGAGAGGCTAGCAAGCCCCTTTTGCAGATCTCCCCACAGCCCGGGGCCATATTGGGAATAGTAACCGGCTGACAACATGGAGTCAGCCGACTTACTCCAGAGCTGACCACGCACAGTCAGGAGCAAGTTGTTCACCTCCAGCCTCAGTGAATAGAGCCCGGACTGCATGGCTCCCGTCTCCTGTTGCAAGGCTAGGAGAGCCTTTAGCTTCGCCGAGATGAGTTCGAGTGTTTTGTTGATTGTCCGGTTGGCTTTGGCAAAAGTAGGTTCCACCGACCTAAAAGGCACATTTTTAGGTAATGAAGACCGGAGATCTTTCCACCTTTGCCTCTCCGTTGACCACTCATCTTTCCAAGAATCGGTCCGATTAATAGCGTCTGTTAGAGACTGGGTAATCTTCTGGAGAGAATCGGTCTGCGCATCTATGTTCCCTTTGAGCTCAGCAAGTTGATCATAGCCATAATTTCCAGAGGTCTTCAATTTTTGTAACTGCTCAGAAAGCTTTGCACTCTCTTTGGCCATCTTGTCCAGGCTATCCTCAGCCGCGGAAAAATTGAAAACGTTGCCTAGTTGATTTTCGAGAGCAGCCGAACTTTCCGCCAATTGTGTACCCAGGGGAATGATTTCGGCCACACTCGTTGGTGCAGGTGGTTCCTTTTTTTGTTCTGGGGAAGGCTGGGTGCCCTTGTCGTTCTGGGCGAAGGCTGTGTTGCCGGGGGTCAAAGGAAAAAGCAGCAAAAACACCAGCAACAGAACCACTTGCAATGGTCGCCTCATACACATGTCTACCTCCGCCTTCTAAGGCTTCGTCTCCTCAGGCCGCCGAACCAGTTCTTCACCTTGAAGCTCATAGGCTTGTTCCACTTTAAGAGATGGACAACACCTTGGATCAGTGCTCCGGTGAGTCACCATTTTCACCACTATCTTACCGGATCTGACCCTGAGCCCCTCTATCTTCACCCGATCTCCCAGGAGAGCACTGGCAACATCTTTGGCCTGGCCACTGCTGTTGATTACCGCTGCCAGATCATAGAAAGTCCCACTGCCGCCAGGGTCGGAAACCAGAATTACCGCTGCGTCCTCGACACCATCGCCGTTCAGATCACCGAGGGCAATCTTATCACTCAGCTTTATCACCAGTTCGCTGGCAGAGTCCGATACTACTTTCTCTCGGTAAATACCGTCACTCAATTTTATTTTTCCTGTTGCGGACCATGTCGACCTGTATTCTGCGTTTTTGAGTTCATGTATGGTCAATGGCTGCCCTGCAGCCCTACAAGCTGGTGTTTGTAACCCCAACCCGGCAAACAAGAGAAAGCCAGCGATACTTGCCCACCAGAACCATCTAGCTCTTTTCACCGTCAGCTCCCAAATCTAGTTCTGCGGTTAAAGCTAAGACATGGTAAGGTTTTGTCAATGAGAAAGGGTAGTTAGTTGGCAGGAAATTGGCAGGCATGCAAGTTTTCGGATATCACGATTGAAACTTTTTTATTTCTAAAAATTGAGTTCGTAGCCTATTCCAAGGACATAAGAGGCGTCGGAGCTCTTCTTCCCGTCCGGCTGATCACTCTTGTAGCTGTAGTCTACCTGGAAGTTGAGATAGAAGTTCTTCACCAAGGCAAGGCGAATCCCCTGCTCGGTGCGGAGAAAAGCTCCGTTACTCGAGGTGAGGTCATAGTAGAATTCGTGGAGGTGA
>JARRNM010000012.1:0-35684 GCA_037384945.1 Deltaproteobacteria bacterium | reverse complement strand
AAATTATCTTTTGGGGAATTATGTGGAACTTGACTGCCGCAGCCCACCTGCCGGCCAGGTACTCGTTGTCTTTCTCATCGCTATAGTCCTCGTAAAAATAGGCCGGACCCAGTTCGGCGAACAGGCTGGCAGTTTTCGTTTCGATGAACTGGTAGCCAGGTCCTGCAGCTGTGATAAAACGAAGGTCAAGATCCTGGAATTTATCGTACTCAGCGAAAGGCCGCAGATAAGTGTAAAATTTCTCGGTCCAGAAGTAGTCGTATTTTGCTCCAGTCAGCCAGTTTCGTGCGTCTTCCTCACCCTCGCTCTCGCCATAGTTGAGCTTTCCCTCCAAGTAAAACCTCTGTTTCTTGGCCCGGGCTTGAAACTTAGCGGACGAATTTAAAGTCTTGCTGCGGGTGTTGCCGGTGTTGATGGCTCCGCCCAAGTTAGCCAGTGCCTTGTAAGTAACTTCGGGGGGAGGTGGTGGCGGATTGATCCCCTGGAGCTCGGCACGTGAGAAATCCCTCCTTTCCCCTGTTTTTTGGTCTATTAGCTGGATAGTGCCAAGAGTTGGGCACGCAGCCCGGCCGACTATCTTCTCATGGTTTTTCAGTAGGAGTGTCACCTCCGCGTCAGAACTAACACAGACAACCTCCTCCCACTTCACCTTGACCTCCTTGGCGTAAGTGGTTTTTACCACCAGCAGTCCGTCTTCAGAAGTCTCGATCGTGCCGGTTAGCAGATCACCGTTTTTTAGGTACACCTCGTCTGCCATTGCTTGGTATGCCGGTGACAGCAACATAGTAAAAATCACAAAAGCTGCCAGACGAACTTTAGATCTCATAGGATTAACTCTGAAAAGACGGGAGTCGAAAATTAGATGAAACAAAACAAGGCGGTGAATGACATCTATTATTTATACTGGAGAAACCTGGGTCAGGCAAGGAATCCAGATAAAAAAATCCCCCTTTTCGCCAGGGGGATTAATGTGGATTTGTCTATCGTCGCCTGCTTTATTGCAGTACTTCTTCTTTGTGCTCAAACAAGTGAACATCCCTCTGTGGATAGGGGATACTGATACCTTCCTCATCGAAGCGTTTTTTGATCGCTTCGGTTAAATCGAAATAAACATCCCAATACTCAGTGGTCTTGACCCAGGGACGAAAAACAAAATTAACACTGTTATCACCGAACTCGAGAATGCCAATCTTAGGTGGAGGCTCCTCGAGTATTCGTCCATCCTTGGCCAGGATATCCTCCAGAACCTCTTTAACCTGGTCGTAATCGTCATCGTAACTTACACCGACGATCATATCCATGCGTCTGGAGTCTTTGACCGAGTAGTTGACGATGTTGTCCCCGGTTATTTTGGCATTTGGAATAATAATGGATTTGTTGTCTGGCGTTCTCAGCTTGGTCGTAAAAATCTGGATCTCTTCAACAATTCCGGCAGTTCCTCCACCTTCGACATAGTCACCAACTCTGAAGGGCCTGAATATAATCATCAAGACGCCGGCGGCGAAATTTGCCAGAGAACCTTGTAGGGCCAAACCAACGGCAAGACCGGCAGCGCCCAGGATGGCTATAAAGGAGGTTGTTTGCACTCCTAGCTGATTTATAGCAGCTATAATAACAAGGGCCAGCAAGGCAATATAGGTTAGATGTCCGAGAAATGAAACCAGGGTTTCATCCACCTTTCCCTTGGTTAAGGCTCTTACTGTTAGCCTTTTTAACCCTTTTGCCACCCAGCGTCCCACAATAAAAATAGCGACTGCTGCGATGATCCTGAGACCGTAGAGGGTTACCACTTCTTGCAGCTTGGGTAGAATGGTGTCCACATTCATTTGCTTATCTCCCTTCTTCAAGCGAAATTTCTCCACCCGTCCTGAGAGGAAAGCTAGACGAGCGGAACAAAGAGGTCCATTAGTCTTCCACTATTCGAATGTCCACTCTTCTATTCACGGCTCTTCCCTCCGGAGTGGAGTTGCTGACCCTGGGCATGGTCTCTCCATACCCGATGGTAGTCATGCTGGTTGAGGGAATACCCTTGCTGGAGAAAAAGTCTCTCACCGCCTGGGCCCGTCTCTCAGATAGATACTGGTTATAATCCGAAGCGCCAGTCGAGTCTGTGTGCCCTTCAATGATAAGGCTGGACCCCGGATTCTGCCCCAGTTTCTCAATCACCACGTTGGCGATGGGGGTCCAAGCGGCCTCGTTGATTTCGGCGCTGTTGAAACCGAAGTATCCCCCTCCCACCCTAATGATATTGGGGGCGACTTCTTGGACCTTCATCTCCTCGGTAGCAATGTCTTCCACCTCCATGTACAGTACCTTACTAAGAAAACTCTCGACAGCCACCACCTCTGAGAGCATCTCTTCACCGTCAGCAAATGTGCAGGCTCCGAGTGAGCTTATCTTCCTCAGGGTCTCTTCACCAGCAGGACTATCGGCTAAAGAAATGACATCAAAGCAAACGTTTGTGTATTGGTCATGGAGAAATTTTGCCACTTGGTAAGGATCCTCGCCCTCCTTTGCTTCTCCGTCCGACACGACAATCACTGAGGTCTTGCCGAAAAATCCTCCCATCACTTTATTCAAGGCCTGCATCTCCATTCCGAGTGCAGTCAAGTTTCCGGAGATATTTTCCTTTTCGGGAAGCTTATGGATCGCCTGCTCGAAGAAGTATCGCGAGTAGGGCTGCGGACCAATGAGTGCTTCCTGGGGGTAGAAAACTTGGAGTGCAGCGGTGTACCCCAACTCAGGAATCCGCTGGTTCATCGACAGCAGCATCTTCTTGACCAGTGCGGCTTTGACCTCTTCCCTATCCTTGTACTTCATGAACATTGAGCCGGACTGATCAATCAGCATGACAAAGTTGTCCACCCTGGGGATTTTCTTGGCTTCCGTCACAACCGCACCCAAGGTAACCGCCATAGCTATGATAAAGCCTGTGAGCATCAGTATCTTTACTTTGCTCATTACAACCTTTCCTTTGTTCTGAATGGAAGCGAAATTCACCCCTGTTAATCACCGCAAAATTTACAGTCAAGGCGGAGTCATAGAAAATCTTTCGCTGCTTTATTTTTTCTGTTTGCTGAGGTCAATAATTAGTTAGTTCTCTGAATGGGAAGTTACAAACCGGAGAGCTACTGGCAATAAGCAGAATTGTCAAAAGAGGGCTGACCTCCATCAACTACTCAAAAAACTCCAGGCTGTTGATGAAGGCTACTGCTCTGCCGTCATCTGCTGATGAACTTGTATCCATTGCCAGAGCCACACCGGTTATGCAGGGAATCTCGTCTTTTTGGAAATATCTCCTAAAAGCATATACCAGATCAAATTCTGAAATTATTGTTTCACCTGGTAGTGGATTACCCATGCAGACAAAACGCCCGCCCTGCTGATAATATCTCCCTTTGTAGGCCTTATAGAGCACATCATCTCTGCCAAGAAACAGTCCGATAAAATAAGGGCTGTTCGGCAGCACCCAATGGCCACTGGAAATTTTCTCATGACCAAAGAATATTACAACTTGTATAGCTTCATTGTTAACCTTGGCTTCATACGAAGCGCCTTTGGGGTATTTGACCACTCCCCATTCGATTCTCACTCCAGAATATCTTCTTGGCTCAAGAGAGTCATTTGAGATAAATCCTCTCAACCGCGTTTTTGCCTCCAGAATCAGCCCCCCCTCATCCACATCAAGGTCTAGTTTCTTGCGATTCCTGGCCCCTTGTTCAAACTTGAAACCCTTGTTTTTGAGCCATTCCTCTATGGAACCTTCCTGATAATCTGAAAAGTCGATGAGATAGTAACGTTTTTGGGATTGCGCACTTTCTTGCTTGTTTAGATTTTCTGAGTTGATCATTGAAGCCGGCTTGGCAGGGCCATCCAGCCGCCCTTGTTCTGAAAACACACAGGGACTCAAGGTTAAGGTGACAACTGAGAGTACAGCTATCCAGAAAGTTTTCGTCACTCAATATCCAGAAAAGAGCGATTTGTTTCACACATGAGGATTCAACAATTAATCTTGATGAGAGCTTACTTTCTGAAAATTTGTGGTCAAAAGTCAAGCTAGCCCGGATATTTCATGAATTGCTGTCGCGAGACCGTGAAGATGGGAGTGCCTGCCCGCCATCGCGAGCCTGCTCGCTCAGGCCCGCACGGCATCGCGAGGCTTCAGCCGAGGCGGGCGGACCACTGGGTCGACGATTGCGGAATAGGGATTGAAAATTTTCACAAAAACTCATGAGATTCAGAGAACAATTGGAAAAATCTTAACTGTTAACCCCCATATGGTCGTAGTCAAAAATCCGAAATCAAAACTCGAAGCCGAGGGGTACCTGGACGGTATGTCCCAGGAGTCAACACCCGAGGACGCCAGGCTTCCGGCTCGTAGAGCCTCCAGCTCGGAGAGAAGGACGGCCATATCCATGGTCGCAGCAGGTCATTCATGAAATATCAGGGCTAAGGGAAGTTGTCTAATACATTTTAGTAATTATAGTCTACCCATACCTATAAAAATCTCACCGGGCAGGAAGAAGGAAAAAACCATGAAGAAAATTCTATATGTGGTCATCGCAATTGCGGTTGTTTTTGCCATAGTGCTTATTGTGGGGTTATCCAATTTGGGGCCCATTATCAAAACTGCGGTAAACAAATATGGTCCGGCGATTACCAAGACAGATCTACGGATTAAAGATGTGGGCGTCTCTCTTTTTTCTGGTGAGGCCAAACTCAAGGATTTTTATCTGGGTAACCCCAAGGGCTTTAAATCACCTGTGGCCATGAGCGTAAATGCTATTAATGTGGATGTAGATAAAAAGTCCATAACCCGTGATCCCATCATCATTAATAGAATCGAGGTTGTCAGCCCCAATATCACCTACGAGAAAAAGGGACGGACCGACAATTTCAAAACCATTTTAGCCAATATTAAGAGAAGCGCAAATACTGCCGGGTCCTCTTCTTCGGGCACAGAGGCTACAAAGGAATCGCCCGGAAAGAAGCTGGTTATCAAAGACTTCATCGTTACGGATGGCAAGGTCAACCTGAAGGTGGACATGCCGGCCGGCTCCAGCATAAGTGGTTCAGCGTCCCTTCCCAAGATTCACCTCAAGGACATAGGAGAGAAGAGCGGGGGCGCTACTGCTGAGGAGGTCTTTTATACTGTATTCGCCTCACTTTACCAGAAGTTGGTCTCCCCTGAGGTGACTGC
Source organism: Deltaproteobacteria bacterium (assembly GCA_037384945.1). Lineage (GTDB taxonomy): Bacteria > Desulfobacterota > Syntrophobacteria > BM002 > BM002 > BM002. Next base: position 30,484 of record JARRNM010000012.1, on the reverse strand, counting down.
TGCCCTAAGCAAAGAGTTGAAAGGACTCACTTCGCGCATTCCCCTGAAGAAGGAAACTAAAAAATCGGCTGAAAAAGCAGTGAGTGAAACAGTCAAGGGTTTGTTGGGCAAGTAAAATTTTAGATTTGAGATTGTAGATTGCAGAGTGAGGAAAGGCCCAGGGCCCAAGGCTCAGGGCACAAGGAAAGAATAAGTATTCTGCTGCCTTATGCCTTGCACCTTGCGCCTTGCACCTTTCATCAATCCGCATTTCGTAATCTCAAACCCCCTCTTCCGGCTCAAATCTACATACTGTTTCAGATTCCAGACACAATACCCGGCAGAGTTCATCTACGACCCTTTGCTCCGACTCACTAAAATCGCCGTCCGCTTTGGCAATGAGGATGGAGGCCCGAACCAGAAGCGTAGCCTTTTGCTGGTCCCCAGAAAATTTAGCAACAGTCTTTAATACCCTTTCTCTCGCCTGGTTAAAATCCTGTTGCACTGCTTTGCTGTAATCTTGGAAGAGATTTACCGCCTTATGGACATCGAATACCTTGAGTTCTTTTACATTTTCCAGAATGAAGTCGAGGGCCAGCCGCTGCGAGAGCACGATCTCTCTGTCTGCAAGGGCCAAAAGAGCAGTGGCGGACATCATGGCTTCCAGAAAGGGCTTGTTTCGATGTCGTTCGATTTTCTCGGCCAGCGATGCCCTCGCGGCACGAAAGATACTGCTCATATTTTTTCCCTTGTTGAAAATCTAATGGCGCTAATAACGAACAGGAATTCTTTTAAACTCTAATGGGCATAAAAATAAGGTCGAAACGCCCCAACTGTCAACAGTTAGACTCTCTTTTCCTTTGCTTTGGCCCTTGACCTTTAAAGGCCACTTGGTTTACCAAGGTGCAAAGACACTGACCTACTGATAGGGATGGAATCACGGTGAGCCAAAAAACTTTACTTTCCATTAGCCGAATTTGCTTTAAGGAAAGATTTTTGGGTCTGCTCCTTTTTATTATTGCCCTGATTGTCGTAGGCCCTCTCATTGAAGAGTTTGTCCACCTGCGTATTCTCTATGACATCTTGTGGTCGGCCGTTTTAGTATCCGCCATCTATGCTGTGAGCCATAAAAAACGTTACATCTTTGTTGGAGTATTGCTGGCCGTCCCTATGCTTGTATCCATCTGGTCCCGTAACTTTGTGGTGGATTTCTCTCTCGAGGTGGTGGGTGGCCTCTGCGGGGCTACTTTTTTTATTTTTGCGATGATTCAAATACTCATCTTCATATACAAACAAAAAGAGGTAACCAGGGACATCATAGCAGGCGCAGCTATAGTTTATTTGCTTATGGCACTGGCGTGGAGTTCTATTTTTGCCGTTGTGGAGTCACTACACCCCGGCTCATTTTCAATCCCGGAGATTGGAGGTATTTCAACCGGCCGCTCCTTTCTCTACTACAGTTTTGTCACCTTGACCACCTTGGGCTACGGGGATATTACTCCGGTTACCAGCCTGGCCAGATCATTTTGCATTCTCGAGGCAGTTATCGGACAATTGTATCTAGTGGTTCAGGTTGCCTGGCTGGTAGGGGTGCATGTTTCGCAGTCGATGTTGAAGAAATCGGATTAGCAAGAAGGAGCAGGAGACAGATTGCTAATTGCGGATTTGAGAAGGCATAGGGCATGGAGCATAGGGTTCGAATTGCCGATTTCGGATTGGGGATTTTGAAATTATCAGGCCTGACATCTGTCTCCGGTTATCTGGCGTCTGTCTTCTGTCCTCTGTCGTCTGACCTCTGACTTCCGACCTCCGACCTCTGTGTCCTGCCTACTCGATTCGCTGATTAGGGATTTGCAGATTTTTGTTTTGCCTTGTGGAGTGTCGCTGCCCGCTCTCTAAATTTTATTACTCTGCTCTCGGATTGAGGATTGATCTCCAGCGCTTTGTCAAAATCTGCGAGAGCTCCAGGGTAATCTCCCAAGCGTTCTTTTGCACTTCCTCGGCGGAAGTAGGCATCGCCACACTCTGAATCCAGCTCAATTGCCCTGCTAAAGTCATCAATGGCTCCGGCAAGCTCCCCAAGATGCTCCCTGGCTATACCACGATTAAAATGTGCTTCAACAAATCGGCCATTCAAGTTAATTGCCCTATTGTAGTCTGCCATTGCCTCGGCATACCTTCTTTGCTTTACCTTGATGTTGCCCAGATTGTTGTGAGCGTTTGCATAGTCCGGGTTTACTCCGATCGCCCTTTCAAAGTCCGCTCTTGCCTTTTTCAAATCCTCAGCTCTCTCCCATGCCATTCCACGGCTGTTCAAGACATTCGCCACAAGCTTAATAGGAGGGTACTCCAGAAATTCTTCTTCCTTGATAGAGCAATCGAAACCAAGGGGATCTGTGTTGTCTATGTTACAAAAACCAGCGCTATCTATTCTCAATCTATTTACCATGTGACTGCCGCTCACCAAGATCGTCAGGTTCAACCCCTCTCTCAACCCCAGGACCGTGTACAAAGACGTTAACCCCACACACGAACCCACCTTTTGATTCACCTCAGGACTCAGCTGGGCATCGATTACATGGGTTAACAAAAAATTACTATTGCATCTCCTTGGCTTGGTGTTCCAGAGATGCTCGAACAGCCACTTGGCCATGGTGCTGGTCATGTGTTTCCTGGTGGAAGCCAGACTCAAAGGGCTCTTTGTCGTCAGCCTTTCAATAAACCCAGAATAAATCCGATCCAGTTTGCGGCTGTATGTTTCAATCTCTCTCTCCCTATGCAACCCGGAAATTATTAACAACCCCCTCTCCAGAGAGACACTATTTCCGGCTTCGATGTCTCGGAGCAGTTTTCCTTCGAAATCCATCTTTCTCGCCACCTTCTCCCGTTACTCTTGGTCTGACCGTAGCACACAAAGATGCGCCAGGTCAAAAGGTCCCCAACCCCAAAGCCTCAGCCTTTACCGCAGTGAATGACTATCTTGTCGGCAAGTGCTTGTATTATTACTATTGCCTTTGGGATGCTCGTGCTAGATAATGACTTTCAATCCATGAGCTTTCAACCTCCGAGAGGACAGAGCCTGATTTGACAGCCACGCTTCTCTCCAGATGGTGCTAAAGGAGACCCGGAATGTATAGATTTATGCTCTTTTCTTTTCCTCTTGCAATTGTGCTGCTGTTTCCCAACCATGCCTCAGCAGACAAGGCTCCCAGCACAATAGCAGGAATCACCTTGGGTGACCAGATTTCCAGGTTTGTCGACCTGGTCCAAATGGAGACCTCCATCGTGCTCCGTAATCGACAGTATTTGCGCGAAGTGCGGCTTCGGGATGTCGACGGCTATATAAGCGGCACCGTCGACTTTGGCACCTGTTCGAAGCCCGGACAGATTGTTCGAATCAAGCTGAAATATGAATACGAGGACAAAAACTTTTTCGATCAACTTCTGGAAAGATTCAAAAAGAAGTTCGGAGAACCCGATGTGTGGCGCGGCGATCCCTTTCACGTGGTCATCGCCTGGAAATGGTCTTTCAGGAATGAACAAGGCAACAGTATCAGTCTTACCCTCCAGCACAGCAGGGACGAGGAATACAAGTGGGGCAACTCGGTTAAGTTGTCAAACACCACCCTAATGAAACGAGAGCAACTATGCTACGAGAAGAAAAATCAAGGGAAAGGAGGCAGCGAAGGGAGCAAACCCACCCTCAAGGAGCGCAAGCTGTCGGAAAATGATTATCAGCGGTTTATTCCCCACTAAAATTTCTAAAATGCCTAAAATTAAGTAATTGGTTATGGGTCGTTCAAATTGTTGAACCAGTTCAAATCGAAGAAGTCGTCCATCACAGAGGTCAGAAGTCGGAGATCAGAGATCGGCTTTAACCTTGACCTCAGACATCTGATCTCTGACCTCTGACCCCGTCTCGCCTTACTCCATGCCTCGAGCACCGTGTCCTACGCGGGGACAACTTTAGACATTTTAGGCATTTTTAATGTTTCACATAAGCGCGCTGGCGGCGGCTTGGGCAAGCTCCAGCAGGTACTGGGGAAATAGTCCAAGTACCAGTATTGCCGTTACCATGGCTCCTGTAAGCACTTTGGTGGGAAAAGACACTTGCAGCCGGGGCAAAGATGCATCCGCCTCCAAGAGGTAGGCGGCCTTCACCACCAGAATGTAGTAGTAAAGAGAGATGACCACATTTACCATGGCGATGAGCACAAGGGTGAAATAGCCGTTTTTCATGGCGGCGGTAAACACAAGGAACTTGCCGGTGAAACCAACGGTGGGGGGAATACCGGCCAAACTAAAAACTCCCAGCAGCAGAGCCATGGCCAGCATGGGTGAGCGGCGATGCAAACCGGCCAGTCCTTCTATTTGGAGATCGGTACCGTCATAGGCCACTTTTACCACTACTAGAAAACAGGTGAACTTCATTATCAGGTATGCAACAGCATAAAATATGGCTCCGGCATATCCACTCTGATTCATGCTGAGAATCCCTATAAGAACGTAGCCTGCGTGGGAGATACTTGAGTAGGCTAATAAGCGCTTCATATCTTTTTGCACGATTGCTACCAGATTTCCCACAGTCATGGAGGCAATGGAGAGGGTAACCAGTACGTGAACCAGGTAGGAAAAAAACCGCACAAGGTGAGGAGCAGACCGATTATGGCGGTGGGCCGTCCTATGGCGCCGGGAAGCACTTTTATAATCTCCGCCACATAAGTGGTGTGAACAACACCATAGAGTGAGGCTATGCCAAAGAGCATCACCGCAGAGGTAAAGGCCCCCACCAGAAAGTACTTGATGCCCGACTCGACATGAACACCGTACCCCTTCCGCAGTGGAACCAGCAGGTAGAGGGAGTAACTGGAAAGTTCCAAGGCCACATAGATCGTCAGCAACTCGACGCTGCTGACCAGCAGCATCATGGCCAAGGTGCAGGTGGTAAGCAGAAGGTAGAATTCTGGGTGGTGGTGTTCCTCAATCCCCCTCAGCTCAGAGCAGATGCAGATTACCAGAAAAAACCCGGTGGCTAGGACGAGTTTGAAGACCTGAGAGAAAAGATCCACCCGATAGACATTAAAGAATAGAGTTCCCTCCAACCTGACCGAGGCCAGACAGACCACCACACCTACAGTGGCTAAAACGAGAGCGATGAAGAAATCCCTTTTGGGGTTGGAGCGCGCTAGCAGGGCCAGACAGAGGAATACACCCATCATCAACAGGAAATATAGTTCAGGGATAAATATGGACCAATTCATAAGCCGTTCAAATCGTAGAAATCGTAAAAGTCGTACAAACCGTCCATCACAGAGGTCAGAAGTCGGAGATCAGAGATCGGCTTTAACCCTGACCTCAGACATCTGATCTCTGACCTCTGAGTTCTACTTGCTGTCATCTGCCCTCTGTCGTCTGTCGTCTGACTTCTTGCTTTTTACTCTATGCTCCATGCTCTCTGCCCTATGCCCAATCAAATCCACAATCTGAAATTACTTCATCACCATTTCAAGATGTTGTATGTCTCTGGATCCAGCGAACCTGTCCGTCTGTAGGCATAGATAATAAGTGCCAGCCCCACAGACACTTCAGCTGCTGCGATGGCAAAGATGAACAACACAAACACCTGCCCCTCCAACTGCTGCCAACGCAGTGCCCCAGCAACGAAGGCCAGCCCCGCTGAATTCAGCATGATTTCCACACCAATGAGCATCATAATCAGGTTGCGCCGAGCCACAGCGCATACCACCCCCATGGCAAAAAGAATCCCCGCAAAGAGAAGGACATGACCATAAGGCACAATCATTTTTCTACCTCTTTTCTATGCCGGACATCCTTGGCAAATGCTTTTCCCATATACAAGGCCCCGATCAGGGCGATAAACAGCAGGAAGGACACTATCTCCACCGAAAGCCAATACTTTTGGAAGAGAAATTGGCCAAATATCCTTGGCTTTGCCAGCGCTGTTTCCAGCATGGTCCGACTGCCCGGGTCTTGGGTTACCACGAGAACGGCAACAACCACATAGATCAGGCCCAGAACTCCAGCGGGAAGCCAATGTCTAATTGATGGTCGGCGGAGAGTTGAATGGTCCACCCGGAGCATCATGATAATGAAAAGGAAGAGGACCATTATTGCCCCAGCATAGATGATGATTTCTAGAGCGGCCAGGAGTGGGGCCCCGAAAAGATAATAGAGCAGAGCGCTACCGAAAAAGGAGATGATCAGGTAGACTACAGTGTGCACAAGATTCCGCCGGGTAATCGCCAGCCCGGTGGAAACCAAGATCACCCCTGCTAATACATAAAAGAAGGCAGCGTAGATGGTCATCGAATCGACCTTTCAGTTCTGAATGCCTAAAGTGATCTCAAGTGCCTAAAGTGTCTAACAAAGCATGGAGCATAGGGCATGGAGCATGGAGTATAAAAAACATGGATTACTCTTTGCCCAGCGCCTTTTCGCCATGCGCCCTGCGTTCCGCGCTCTGCGAATCGTTGACACATCCCAGGTCTCACAATCTGTCGTCTGTCATCTGCCGTCTGTCCTCTATCCTCTGACTCCTGACTCCTTAAAGTCCTAGGGCAGATTGCTTTTGATGTTGACCGGTTTGTCCTCTTTGATATGGCTCCCTTTGTCACCGACTTCTGAAACCACCCCGGCGTAGCGATAGAAGTTGTAATCTTTATCTTTGCCGCCGTGGTCAACCAGGAGATCTTCCTTTTCGTAAACAAGTTTCAAGATGTCGCGCTCGCAGGTTTCAAAGTAGGGCGTCAGCTGGATGGCCGAGGTGGGACAGGCCTCTTCGCAAAGTCCACAGTAAATACAGCGAGCGAAATTAATCCGAAACCAGCGGGCATAGCGACGCCCATCTTCCCTTTCCGCCGATTGCATTGAGATGCAACTAACCGGGCAGGCAGCCGAGCATAGATAACAGGCCACACAACGTTCCCCTCCATCCGGATCGCGGGTTAGGATGATTACCGCCCTAGCTCGCTCTGGTAAGACCCTTTTGTACTCCGGGTATTGTTCCGTAATGGGTTTACGAAAAAGATGTTTGAAGGTGGTGGCGAAGCCAGTGGCCAAAGCCACTATTCCTTCCCAACCGCTTTTCATCAGGCTACAACTCCACTTCTCGGGTGACTCAAAATGCTAAATGGTAGTTAATCCCAAACTCGAATAGCGAAATCCTCAGGGCAAGTGCTTCCGATTTCGAATCTCTATATCAACAGAATTGCTCCCGTCACCACTATGTTTATTAAGGCCAGAGGTACCAGAACCTTCCAGCCCAGGTGCATGAGTTGATCATAACGTAGCCGCGGCAGGGTACCTCTCACCCAAATCATCAGAAGGGCAACGGCCATGATCTTCATCAAGAACCAGACCACCGGTGGCAGTAAGGGACCATGCCACCCTCCCAAGAAAAACACCGCCACCAGAGCGCCGAGAACCTGAAGGTTGACATATTCACCGAGAAAGAACAGGCCGAAACGCATACCGCTATATTCAGTGTGGTACCCGGCACCCAACTCATTTTCCGCCTCAGGGAGATCAAAGGGAATGCGTTTTGTTTCAGCCACAGCGCTGACCAAAAAGATTATGAATGAAATCGGTTGTACAAGAATAAAGGGATAATCAGCCTGGGCCCGAACGATATCCACCAAGCTGAAGGAGCGGGCCAACATGACAACAGGAACCAGAGAGAGGCCCAAAGAGAGCTCGTAACTGATCATCTGCGCCGCGCCCCGAATCCCGCCCAAAAGACTGTACTTCGAGTTCGAGGCCCAGCCTCCCAGGGCAACTCCGTAAACACCGAGCGATGCCAGAGCAAAAACGTAAAGTAGTCCCACATTCAAATCTGTTATCACCATGGGGATTTTTTTCCCCAGAAGGGTTATGCCGGCTCCGAAAGGTACTACCGCAAAGATTAACAGCGCTTCAGCTGCTACCACTGCCGGAGCCAAAAGAAAAATGACCCTGTCGGCTTCTGCGGGCACGACATCCTCTTTGGTAAGCATCTTGATCGTGTCGGCAAAGGGCTGCAGCAATCCGTATTTGCCAGCACGGTTGGGGCCGTAGCGGATCTGCAAACGGGCCAGAAACTTCCGCTCTACCAGCACTAGATAGGCGGCCAGTAGCAAGAGACCGACAAGCACCGCGCCCAGTTTAACGATCAGTATGATAAATCCGATGATCCAGTCCATCCAGTCCGCCAATAAAAATGTCTAAAGTGTCTAAAATGAACTAAAATGCCTAACGAAGCATGGGGCATAGGGCATAGAGCATAGGGTCAAAACAATCTGCAATCTGACCTCTGGTTTCCGACCTCAGACATCTGATCTCTGACCTCTGAGTTCTACTTGCTGCCAGTTGCCAGCTGACTCCTGCCAGCTGTCTTTTACTCCATGCCCTATGCTCTATGCTCTATGCCTTCTCAATCTCATCGAACCTCACAAACTTTGGAAACCCCTTAATCCTCTGCCACTCGAGCAACCGATGTCGCGGCAAAACCACTGCCCCGGGAGCCATATCCTTTTCAATCCAGACATCCACTTCAACATCGCCTTCGTCCAACCTGATTTTCACTCTATCCCCCCATTCCAGTCCCAACCTGACAGCATCATCGGTGTGTATGGAAGCGCATGGCCTATTTTCCAACTCCCTCAGGGGAGGTGAAAAGGAAGAGAGTTCTTCGGTTCCAAATGTCCAATCAGTTAAGATTACCTCTAAAGAGTCCCCAGTCGCCTCGCCCTTAGCTTTCTCCTCCTGCCAATCTAATGAGAGCCGAGGTGCTCCTTCCTCGGATGAGCTGATCCGCATCCCGTCGTCACCAAGTTCATCGAGTGGTGGGATCTGCGCCAATGCAGGTACCTCGTGAGCTAACCAACCAGTCAGGTTCCGCCTGGTGGCGGTTATATCTTCAACCGAGCTACCAGCCGCGATTTGATCTAAAAGCTGAGAGGCAGGCTGCACCTCTCCGCCGGGCATTTCACTTCCATAGACTCGTGGCGGATGGTTTCCACCACCGGTCTGAGCAATAGAAGTTCCTCCCCCGTAGGCCGCTGGAGCAGCCTGTAGCCTTCCCTCCTGGTTGATGAACATTCCACCGGCCTCGTATAGTGTCAGGGTGGGCAGGAACACCTGAGCTTTCTGAACCGCAGGGGATTCAAGGTAATCAAGGACAACGAGCAAATCCAGTTTTTCTATGGCCAGATCCAACCTCTGCCGGTGATGAAAGCTGTAATAGGGGTTATTTTCAACCAGAATTAGACCTTTGATCGAACCGTTTTCCATCCCTTCGACTATCTCTAAAAAAGAGAACTTCTTGCTGGCGACCAATGAAGCGCCGAAAGAATTAGCCTGCGGCAGCAAATAAAAAAGACCTGCTTGCTTTTTTGCGGCCCGCAGCAGGTGAACAGACTCAGCCGCCAAGGAAGGGGTGGTCTGCCGCACAAGCTGAGTCCCGCAGACGATTACTACCCTTTGACTGGCTCGAAGTTCCTGTACCAAAGCAGAAAGCTTTTCCCGAAAAGAGTCCGCAACCGTCTCGAGGGTCGGTGCCTCTTGGTAGAATCCGGCGACACCCTTGCCAGCGTCAGCAATAACTTCGCCATCCACCGCTCCCTTGATCAATCCAGCAAAGTAGAGATTTAGCTGATCGAGCCTTACAGGCAGATGGGTAAAATCGCAAGGCAAAAAGATCGGTCGCGGGTCTATTACGACTATCTTTCCACCATTTCGCTGGGCTTGTCTCATTGCCAAAGCCGACATGGGAGCTTCATTGATCGGATCAGCTCCAACTGCAAGAATAAAGTCCGCACCTTCCAGATCGTGGAGGGAAACCGCCAATCCTGGTTCCAGTCGAGAAACTGCTGTTGCCACGTTGTCCGCTATGGATTTATCCATAAAATATGAGGGCCCTTGCCATCCCTCCTCCCGGCAAAGCCGCTCGAGCGCAGCCTGGGTTTCCAAGCTGCTCCTCCCCGAGCCCAGGCAGGCGACAGCCTCGGGCCCCACACGGCTGACAAGCTCTGCCAGCCTTTCCCTGGCTGTTCGCACAGCCTGGTCAATGGGCACTTCCCTGCCGTCAATGAGAGCCTGCCGCGGCCTGGCTTCACTTCTACCGTAGTGAAAGCCGTGGCGTCCCCGGTCGCAGATGAAGTAGCCGTTTACAACCTCACTGTATCTCGCTTCCTGTCTAACCACCTCGCGATAACGGCAGCTGGCTATGGTATGGCATCCCAAAGAGCAGTTGATACAGAGAGAAGGACTGCGCTGATAATCCCACCTTCTTCCAATAAACCGTGACGGTTTGTCCGTGTAAACGCCCGTGGGACATATATCGCTTAAGTTTCCGGTGAATGGGCTTTGCAGAATGCCGTCCTTAAACCGACCAAAATAAGTACGATTGGCAATTTGCATGACTCCCAGGTCAAGGTAACCAGCAAACTCCTGGTAGAACCGTGCACACCTGTAACAGTGAATACAGCGGTTCATCTCGTGTTGGACCAAGGGACCCAGGTACTGATCCCGGTAGGTTCTTTTCAGCCCTAGGTATCTCCGGATACCATGCCCCCCGGAAATCGTCATGTCCTGGAGCAAGCAGTGGCCCCCTTCATCACAGACCGGGCAATCATGGGGGTGGTTGAGCATTAACCATTCGATTACGTATTTGCGGAAGGCAACCACCTCTTCATCGGTAGTGGAAACGATCATGCCGTCCTTCGCCTCGATCATGCAACTCATTTGTACGCCCTTAAAAGGACCCTCCAGGAACTTCACCGCACAAACACGGCAGGCACCCACAGATCCCAGGGCTGGATGGTAGCAGAAGCGCGGGATGATTATGCCCAGTTGCGCCGCGGCCTCGATTACCTTTGTTCCTTTCGGGACTTCTACTTCACGGTTGTCTATGACCAGTTTTGGCATAACAGTTCAAATGTCTAAAATGTTCTAAAGTGGCTAAAATACCTGACGTCAAGGTAATTGGTTATGGGTCGTTCAAATCGTAAAAATCGTAGAAGTCGTCCATCACAGAGGTCAGAAGTCGGAGATCAGAGATCGGCTTTAACTCTGACCTCTGATCTCTGACCTCTGAGTTCTACTTGCTGCCCGCTGTCAGCTGCCTCCTGCCAGCTGTCTTTTGCTCTATGCTTTATTCCTTACTCGCAACGGACTACGGACCACTGAGATTACTTGCTAAAAGGACATTGCTTCTGTGAGATGTGCTCCCTTACCTCGTCCTCAAAATAAGTTATCAGACTCTCAACCGGCGATACGGCCCCGGGGGCGAAGGCACAGTAGGAACTCCAGAGGTGCTTGCTCATCTGCTGAAGCATGGGAATGTATTCCTCTTCACCCTCACCTTTTTCCAATCGCCTCAACAGATCCCTGATATAGGGTAGTCCCTCCCGGCAAGGGGTGCACCAGCCACATGATTCTCGGGCAAAAAACTCGACCAGGTTCAAGGTGGCTGCCACCAGACAGGTTTTCTGATCAAAGACCATGATAGCCCCGGTGCCGAGTCTGTGTCCAACATTGCGCAAGGTCTCGAAATCCATTTCGATATCATAGAATTCTTTGGGCAAGAACCGGGTAGAGGCACCTCCCGGCAGACAACCCTTATACTCTGCCCCTTCGGGCATGCCACCGGCGTGCACCTCGATTATCTCGCTCAAAGGGACTCCCATGGGCAGCTCAAAGCACCCAGGTTGATTCACTTTGCCGCTGACACAGAAGAGTTTGGTTCCTGCTGCGCTTTTAGTCTTTGCCAGGCTTTTGTACCATTCAGGGCCGTTACGTATGATGTGTGGTATGTTTGCAAAGGTTTCCACATTCTGCAGCACTGTAGGTTGAGCCCAGAGACCTTTTTCCGTGGGATAGGGGGGTGGCTGCTGAGGGTTTGCTCTCCTGCCCATAAGAGCACTCAGCTGTGCCGTCACTTCGCCGCAGATGTATCTTCCACCACTACGATGCACGAGGATATCCAAGCTGTAGTCGCTGCCCAGAATGTTTTTACCCAAGTAACCTGCCCCCTTGGCAATCTCAATCTCCCTCTCCAAAATCTTTGCCCCGCTCTCATACTCAGGCCTTATGAAAATAATTGCCTTTTCCGCCTTGGCCCCGTAAGCGTCAATTATCATGCCTTCAATTATCATGTGGGGGTCTGCATGGATCATAATCCGATCTTTGAAGGTTCCTGGCTCCATCTCATCAGCGTTGCAGACCACATATCTCGGATAAGGCGCGTCTTCCGCTATAGTCATCAATTTCTTGCCGGCTGGAAAAGCGGCACCACCCCGGCCCAAAAGGTTGGCTTCATCTAAAGCCTGGTGCACGTCCTTGTGGGAGTAGTTACGTATTACCTCAGTCAAAGCCTGATAACCGCCGCTTTGCTCATATTCTTCCAAGGTAGTAATCCGATCGGGTTTGCGATTTTGGAAAAGAACTTGAGGATAATTCATCGTAAGTGCCTAAAGTGTCTAAAATGTTCTAAAATGCCTAAAGTTAAGGTAATTGGTTATGGGTTGTTCAAATCGTTCAAATCGTAGAAATCGTAGAAACCTTAGAAGTAGTCCATCACAGAGGTCAGAGGTCGGAGATCAGAGATCAGCTTTATACCTGACCTCAGACCTCTGATATCTGACCTCTACTTGCTGCCTCCTGCCCGCTGTCTTTTACCCTATGCTCTATGCTCTATGCCTTCCCAAATCTGCAATCTACAATCTTCAATCGACACCTAACCTTCTGCCCTGAGTCTTTCCAGAATATTGTCCAACTTTTCAAAGGTCAGAGGACCATAAACCTCTTTGTTAATCATGATAGCCGGCGCCCGGTCACAGTAGCCAATACAACAGACCGGCAACAAGCTGAACATCCCATCAGGGGTGGTCTCACCCGGCTTTATCCCCAATTTTCTAGAGAGATGATCCAACAGGGATTCGTGTCCTTCCATCCAGCAGATGACACTATCGCACACATGTATCACATATTTGCCCACTGGTTCTCGGTAGATGAAGGTGTAAAAGGTGGCCAGTTCTTCAACCTCCAGGGGAGACATATTTAAAAGACCCGCGACCTCCTCCCCCGCCTTATCGCTGAGGTATCCATAATGGTCCTGGACGGCAAACATGACGTCTACCACCAACTCACGGGGGTGGTCGATGCTGGCTATTTGCTTCAGCAGCGATTCTTTGAGATCTCTAGGTATCATAGGAGATACTTAAAATGCCTAAAATTCAGTAATTGGTTATGGGTCGTTCAAATCGTAGAAGTCGTCCATCACAGAGGTCAGAAGTCGGAGATCAGAGATCGGCTTTAACCCTGACCTCAGACGTCTGACCTCTGACCTCGTCTCGCCCGTCTCGCCCGACCTCTCGTCTCGCTTCCCTATCCATGCCCTAGGCCTTCCCAAATCCGCAATCCGAAATCCCAAATCCGAAATTTCGCTATCTATCAATATCCGGAAGAATGTAGTCAATGGATCCAATGATGGCGATCAAGTCGGCAATAGTCTCCCCCACGGCCATAAGCGGCATCACCTGAACATTTGCAAAACCCGGTGATCGTATACGGGTGCGGTATGAATAGCCTAGTCCGTCACTGACAATATAATAGCCCTGCTCCCCCCTGGGGATCTCACAGGAACCATAAGCCTCTCCTCTGGGGATCTTGGCTCCTCGGGTCACGTTGATAAAGTGATGTATCAGGCTCTCTATGTCTTTTAGCATGTCCGACCTTTGGGGGATCACATAGCGATAATCATCTGTGACGTAGCGTCCGGACGGCATCTGCTCAGCAGCTTGTTTGATAATTTTCCAGCTTTGACGCATTTCTTCGACCCTCACCAGGTAGCGAGCGTAGCAATCTCCCTCGCTGGCGGTGGGAATCTCAAAATCATAGTTTTCGTAGCCGGAGTAGGGAAACTTTTTCCGCAAATCCCACTCCAGACCGCAAGCCCGCAAGTTAGGACCACTCACCCCCCAATCAATTGAGTCCTCCAAAGAAATGCGACCGACGCCTTGCGTCCGGGCTTTAAAGATGGGGTTTTTGGTTATCAGAGCTTCGTATTCTTTGAGTCGATCAGGAAATATCTTGACGAAATGATCAACAGCTTCTTTCCAGCCCTCCGGCAAATCTGCGGCAACGCCTCCCAGGCGGAACCACGATGGATGCAATCTACCCCCGGTTATGAGCTCAACTATGTCAAGAAGGATTTCCCGCTCTCTAAAGGTGTAGAAATTAGGGGTCATGGCCCCCAGGTCGTGGGAGAAAGTGGCAAAAAAGACGAGATGATTGCTCAGGCGAAAGAATTCGCTGAGCATAACCCTGATCACCTGGGCCCGCTCTGGAACTTTGATACCAGTCAGAGTTTCAACGGCCATAACATAGGGGAGATTGTTGGCTGCGCCGGCTAGATAATCCACGCGATCTGTGTAGGGAATGTACTGATTCCAAGTTTGTCTTTCGCCTATTTTCTCCGCCGCCCGATGATGGTAACCGATATCCATGTCCATTCCGGTTATTTCTTCACCGTCCAGGGAGACTATATAGCGCATCAAACCATGGGTGCTCACATGGTGAGGACCGATGTTTAGTATGAGTTCGTGTTCCCTGTTATCTCTCTCGAGGTAGACTCCGCCGTCCAAGGGTTGGAGCCTCTGGGCATCGGCGAGAGTGTAGGGAGCCATTTCAGTGGCTCGGCCGGGATGACTCTTTCTTAGGGGATGGCCCTCCCAGCTGTGGGGCATAATAAGTCTGCGCAGGTTCGGATGGCCTTCGAACCTTATGCCAAACATGTCAAATACTTCCCGCTCATACCAGTTTGCAGATGGCCAGATAGAGGTCACACTTTGGACTGCAGGATCTTGCCCCTTTAATCCCACTTTAAGCCGTAACCTGGAGGCGGGCTCGAAGGACATCAGACTGTAGACCAGGGTGTAATCCGGATAATCCTGGCGATTCCTGCGAGCTGATTCATCAACAGCAGTAAGATCCTCTAAACGTTGGTACCGGGGGGTGGTCTCGTGCTTGAGATATTGGAGAACATCTTTTAACTGACTCTCCTCCACCTGGAAGGTAACCATGTCCGAGGTGTGCTCTGCCCTCTGGACACTACTGCCAAAACGTTCATCTAGCTTCTTGGCGAGGCTTTTGTCGCCTTCCCTCAGTTCGATCCGTCTGGGGGGCGGCGTCCACATGAGATCTGAGCGGCTGTCCCAGAATTTAGGAGGCACCACGGATGTGCCCCGTATCACCGTTCCTTGCATCCCTGGCCCCCGAGGGTCCCTAGACTTTGTCTCACCGTCAACCAGAACGTCCTTTTGAGTCCCTTGGGTACCACCCCGAAGATGGAAGATTCTGCGAGCTGGGCGTTCCTCGACAACTATTTTTTCTTGCAAGATTACCAGCCCCTGCAGTACAGCCTCTGGTCGCGGCGGACAACCTGGGATGTAGACGTCCACCGGTAGTATCTGATCCACACCCTGCACGACACTGTAGACGTCGTACATGCCTCCGCTGTTGGAGCAGGAACCCATGGAAATAACCCACTTAGGTTCCGCCATTTGCTCATAAAGCCGTAAGACAACAGGAGCGATCTTTTTGAAAACCGTACCAGAAATGATCAGGAGATCCGCCTGTCGGGGTGAGGGCCTGAGAACCTCTGCTCCAAACCGAGCCATGTCGTATCTGGCGGTGAAGGCAGCTGCCTCTTCGACGAAACAGCATGAGAGCCCGAAGAACATTGGCCAGAGACTGAACTTGCGAGCCCAGTTAATCAGGATGTCCGCCCCCCTCAGGAGAGGGTTGTTCATTCCCTTTTCGACGTCGGCCCCCACTCGAGTCCTCCC
Source organism: Deltaproteobacteria bacterium (assembly GCA_037384945.1). Classification (GTDB taxonomy): domain Bacteria; phylum Desulfobacterota; class Syntrophobacteria; order BM002; family BM002; genus BM002. The sequence continues at coordinate 14,660 of JARRNM010000012.1, read as the reverse complement.
TTCTTCCAGATATAAACAAGGCCGAGGAGTAAGACCAGGATGAAGAAAGATATCTGCAGCCAGCCAGCCCAGCCAAGTCTGTAGTACGAAATGGCCCAGGAAAAAATGTAGGCAGCCTCCACATCGAATATCAGGAAAAAGATGGCAACAAGAAAAAACGGTACGGGGTAACGCAGGCGGGCTGAACCTGTTGGGATGATTCCGCTTTCATAGGCTCGCTGTTTTTCCGGGTTCTCCTTTTTTTCCCCCAGCCAGGAAGCAAGAAAAAGGAGCACTGCCACCAAGCCCAGTACCATAAGACCATAGACGGCCAAGCTAAATAGACCAGGCTCCCAGGGAGATAATAAAGCTCCATTAAGGATTGGCTGCACGCGTCCTCCGCAGTTTCAGACTGCTATTGCTTTCTTTGTTGAAAGGTAGATACAAAAGGTCAGAGATATGCTGATGCTTGGTGCAACCTACAGAAAATTAAATAAGTGATAATGATAATTGAGAGTGCTAGGGAGTGCAAGCCCTTTTCCTCCGCCCAATCGAACAGACGCAAGGGTTCAAAGACTTGGTAATGGCAGGACAATCAAAACCGTTTATCAGCTCTAGGCCAAGATTTCTTTGCACGGGGCATAGGGCATAGAGAGGGAAGCGAGACGAGAGGTGGGTCAGAGGTCGGAGATCAGAAAGATCCTGACCTCTGATCTCCGACCTCTACGATGGACGACTTCTACGATTTGAACGACTTCAACGACTTGAACGACTTCAACGACTTCAACGACTTCTACGATTTGAACGACTTCAACGACTTCAACGACTTCTACGATTTGAACGACTTAAACGACTTGAACGACTTCAACGACTGTAACGGTTTAAACGACCCATAACCTTTAAATTACTACCAAACATTAACCATATCGGAAATGTGGAGCTGGCTTTTGGGGCCCACAACAAATCATTTCCCTGGGGGTGCGCACTTTATGTCAGAGAACAAGGTGACACATAATTCATTGAATTAGTTGCCGTTTATGTTTAGAATTTATTTTTAGGCTCTCCATTGATATTCGTTGCCGCCTACTGCAGTCCAGGTAGAATTAATAGGTTGAGAAGATGGGCGTCCCACTGTTATTCTCTGCGTGAAGGATGGCCTTGCAAGAGCAGATTGAGTTTTTAAACCTCTCTGGAGAAAAATTAGCGGGAACTTTTCATGTCCCTGCAAAGAACTCTCGCCATGGTATCATCTTTGGTCACTGTTTCACTTGCTCAAGACATACCAGTATTCTACGCGTCTTAAGTCTGGCCTTAGTGGATGCGGGCTTCAACGTACTACGTTTCGACTTTTCCGGGAATGGTCAAAGTGAAGGCAAATTTTCTGAATCCCTCTACTCCAAACAGGTTGACGATCTAAAGGCTGCCTCAACATTTATGTCAGCTCGAGGTGTCCCTTGGATCGGACTTGTCGGTCACAGCATGGGTGCCATGGCGGCACTACTCGCAGCATCTGAGGTGGAAGAGGTAAAGGCGGTTTGCACCCTCGCCGCAAAGGCATCGGTCCTGAAAACCGATCACTTTTTGAGCCGGGAGCAGGTAGAAGAATTGCAACTCACCGGCCGTGTCCACTTTACCAGTAGGGGCCGCAATCTGGAGCTTACAGAGGCCTTTTTCGCAGACGCAGAGCAATATGACTTCCCCTCGATTATGGCGTCTTTACCTCAACCTTTGTTGGTGATCCACGGGGATATGGACGAAATCGTTCCAGTGGATAACGCCTACAGACTTCAGCAATACAAAAGAATAAACACCGAACTGGCCATCATTCATGGAGCTGACCATATGTTCAGCCAGGATGGGCATCGACAAGAAGTTGCGCAGAGGGTGACACACTGGTTCACAGGGTTAGCTTTGAAAGAAGACTTTTAGATTACCCATTGATGATAGGCGCAAGGCAACAGGAGACTATTTTTTTCCTTGTGCCCTGAGCCTTGAGCCGTATGCCTTTCTGGATTCTGACTACTGGCTACTGGATTCTTTGATCTGGTATTTTAGAACATCTTAGGCACTTAATTAGGGGTGGAAAAACTATGACTGTGACCGGTGCTTGGAATACTGAATTCATTGAGGAACAATACAGGTTGTGGCAGTCTGATCCAACAAAAGTAGCCCGGGATTGGCAGTTTTTCTTTCAGGGCTTCGAGTTGGCCTCTGCAAGAGAGTCAGAGGTTGCTCTCGTGTGCGACGAAGATCAGGTTTCGCGGCAATCTAGGGTAGAAACCTTGATTCACCGATATCGCGATCTCGGCCACCTGCTGGCTTGTCTGGATCCGTTGGCAGCCTGCCCAACAGATCATCCCCTGCTGAATCTTGCAGCCTTTAACCTGACAGAGGATGATCTGGAGCGGGAGTTTCATACTCGGCTTTTCCCAGGCAAGAATCTGGCCTCTCTCCGAGAAATCCTTGCAGCTCTCAGGGAAACCTACTGCCGCTCGGTTGGGGTGGAGTATATGCACATGCAGGACCCCGCAGAACGGCAGTGGTTGCAGGAGCGCATGGAACCGGGTAGAAATCGTCCGTCACTATCGAAGGAGGAGAAGATAAGGATTTTAACCAAACTTTACCAGGCTTCTCTCTTCGAGCAATTCTTACACAAAAAGTATCTTGGCCAGACACGATTTTCCCTGGAGGGAGCTGAGGCCCTTGTCCCCATGGTGGATAGTCTGCTTACCGAGGCAGCTGAACAGGGCTGTAGAGAAATTATTTTGGGGATGGCCCATAGAGGCCGGTTAAATGTGCAGGTCAATATCCTGGGGAAAACTTACGAGGAGATTTTCTGCGAGTTTGAAAGCAATTACGATCCCGACAGCATATTTGGCGCCGGAGATGTAAAATATCATAACGGCTTCCTGGCCGATATGCGAACAGCAAAGGACCGCGAGGTCAGGGCTTTTCTCCTCAACAACCCCAGCCATCTGGAGTCGGTTAACCCTGTTGTCGAAGGTTTTGCCCGGGCCCGCCAGGATTTATCCACAGGAGGCAGCAGGGAAAAACTGGTACTGCCTTTGCTCATCCACGGCGACGCTGCCTTTGCCGGCCAGGGGGTTGTCGCCGAAACTTTAAATATGTCTCAACTGGAAGGTTACTCCACCGGCGGCACCATCCATATCGTCATCAACAACCAGATCGGCTACACCACTCTGCCCGAGGATGCCCGTTCTACTCGCTATTCTACCGACCTGGCCAAAATGCTCATGGTGCCCATTTTCCATGTCCATGGGGAAAATCCGGAGGCTCTGGTTCACGTCACTAAACTTGCCTGTGATTACCGCATGAAATTCGGCAAAGATGTGGTTATCGACTCGGTCTGCTACCGGCGCTATGGACACAATGAAGGGGATGAGCCTTATTTCACTCAACCGTTGATGTACGAACGGATAAGAGAAAGACCGCCACTCTTTAAGATATATGGGGAACAACTGCTCGCTGAGAACATTATAAGTGAGGATGAGACCAAGAGGCTCGAGGTCGAGACTAACGAGGCATTGGAAAAGTCTTTTGAGATCATGCGAACGAAACAGTGTCTCCTTCCCAGGATGGAGTTCTATGAAGATTGGCAAGGAATTTCCGGAGAATATTCCCATAAACCCGTCAAAACAGGTGTCGCCAAAAAACAGCTCCTTGCCCTTGCCCGGAAACTGAACCAACCCCCCAAAGACTTCTCGCTCCATCCAAAGATCGCTGGGCTCCTTAAAAAAAGGCTGGAAGCCGTAGAAAAAGGCACAGGAATAGACTGGGCCAATGGAGAGGCCCTGGCCTTTGCCTCTCTGCTAACGGAAGGTCACCCGGTTAGGCTGAGTGGCCAAGACAGCCGCCGAGGAACCTTCAGCCAACGCCATAGTTCCTTAGTGGATACCGAGACTGGGGAAACCCTCAGCGCCATGGAATCCCTGGGCGAGGGACAGGCAAAATTCTATGGCTATGACAGTCTACTCTCTGAGGCTGCTGTAGTGGGCTTTGAATATGGGTATTCCCTTGCCCAACCTAATGCTCTCATCATGTGGGAGGCTCAGTTTGGTGATTTCATCAATAACGCGCAGGCGGTAATCGATCTTTACATAAGTAGCGGTCAATCTAAGTGGCAAAGGTTGAGCGGCCTAGTGCTGCTCCTACCTCACGGCTTCGAGGGAATGGGACCTGAACATTCGAGTGCCCGCCTTGAGCGATTTCTGCAGTTGTGTGCCGAAGAAAACATTCAGGTGTGTTATCCCACAACTCCAGCGCAGTACTTTCATCTTCTTAGACGTCAGGTGAAACGTGATTTTCGCAAGCCCCTTGTAGTTCTGACCCCTAAGAGCCTTCTCCGTCATTCCCTTGCAGTGTCCAACCTCTCAGAGCTGACCGGGGGCTCCTTCCAAGAGGTACTCGATCATGGGACTAACAAGAAGACCTCCTCCCGCCTAATCCTCTGTAGCGAACATGGGAGGATGGAACTTTGTCCGGACCCGCCTTGCCTCTTTAGTGTCTGAGCACTTCCAGTATGTAGGCAGGAAAGAAGCAGCCAGCCCGGCTACTGGTTTTCACAATATCTACAAAGAACAGCAAGGGGCGATTATTGCGGAAGCAGTTGGGCCACCGCCGAAGACGAAGTAAGCAGCTGGCAGGAGGCAGCGAGCAGCAAATGGAACTCAGAGGTCAGAGATCAGATGTCTGAGGTCAGGGTTAAAGCCGATCTCTGATCTCCGACTTCTGACCTCTGTGATGGACGACTTTTACGATTTGAACGACCCATTACCCATTACCTTCACTTTAGGCATTTTAGACACTTTAGATCATTTTAGACATTTGAAAGTGGAGAAACCATGTTGCTAGAAATCAAAGTCCCTAGTGTGGGAGAGTCTGTAAGCGAGGCCACCTTGTCCCAGTGGTACAAGAAAGACGGCGACCAGGTGCGCAAGGGTGAACTCCTCTTCGTCCTCGAGACCGACAAAGTCACCCTTGAAATAGAAGCCGAAGCAGATGGGGCTCTACAAATATCAAAATCAGAGGGCGAAACCATACCCATTGGTACAGTTGTCGGCACGATTGATAGGTCGGCCGCCCCGGAAGAGGCGGAAAAGGTTGGTCCCGCCGAAGCAGAAGAAGAGCCCGTGTCTGCCGAAGCAGAAGAGCCGCCTCCGGCACCTCCTGCAGCACCCGCCGAACCGCCGCTGACAGAGCCCAGGGCTGAAATCCCTCTGGCGGCAAAACCAGCTCTATCCCCCTCGGTCCGCCGGCTTGTGGCCGAAAAAAAGGTGGATGTTTCAAAGATAACCGGCACCGGGCCTGGAGGGCGAATCACCAAAGGTGATGTAATTCTCTATCTGGAGCAAGCAGCTGTGGCCAAACCCAGTGAAGTTCCGGCACCACAGTCGTCCTTGCCCCGGGAGGTTGTTCCTGCAGTTGAACAGTCCATTACTCGCAAGCCTATGAGCCAGATAAGGCAGCGAATTGCCGCCCGTCTGGTAGAAGCAAAGCAAAATACCGCCATGCTCACTACTTTCAATGAAATTGACATGAGTAGGGTGCAGGAGATCAGGGCTCATTACCGAGAATCCTTCCAGAAAAAGTATGGAGTTAGGCTAGGCATCATGTCTTTCTTTATTAGGGCATGTGTGGAGGCTCTGGTGGAATTTCCTGAGTTAAACGCTTCCATAGAGGATAAGGACATCATCTACCACAACTATTATCACCTAGGCGTGGCCATTGGTGCTGAGCGTGGCCTAGTGGTTCCGGTGATTAGGGATGCGGACAAACTCAGCTTCGCCCAGCTGGAGCAGGCGATTATAGACTATGTCAAGAAGATCCAGGAAAACCGTCTCCAGCTCGCCGACCTCGAGGGCGGTACCTTTACCATCACCAACGGCGGAGTGTTCGGTTCCCTGCTGAGCACTCCGATTCTAAATATTCCTCAGAGCGGCATTCTGGGCATGCACAAGATCGAAAACCGGCCGGTGGTGTCAGACGGTGAGGTAGTAGTGCGACCAATGATGTATGTGGCCCTTACTTATGATCACCGCGTTGTCGACGGCAGACAAGCAGTCACATTTTTGGTGCGGATCAAGGAGTTCATCGAGGAACCAGACCGGATTATGATTGAAATTTAGTCGACCTCCGTCGTCCGGGCACAGGGCATGGAGAGGGAAGCGAGACGAGGGTCAGAGGTCGGAGATCAGAAAGATCCTGACCTCTGATCTCCGACCTCTACGATGGACGACTTCTACGATTTGAACGACTTCAACGACTTGAACGACTTCAACGACTTCAACGACTTTAACGGTTTAAACGACCCATAACCTCTAACCCATTACCCCATTAGTTCAACTCTAGACAGCCTAGGCATTTTGGACACTTTAGACACATTGGTTAAAGGACAAAACCTCAGCATGGGATAAAAAAATGGCAAAGAATGTAACTTACGACTTGATCATTATCGGCTCGGGACCTGGCGGCTACGTGGCGGCAGTGCGGGCGGCACAGCTGGAGATGAAGGTGGCTTGCGTCGAGAAGGAGCCACGGTTGGGTGGTGTCTGTTTGAATGTTGGTTGCATTCCCAGCAAGGCTCTCCTCGATTCCAGTGAATACTACCACCTTGCCCAGGCTCATTTCGCCGAGCACGGGATCAAGACCGGCAAGATGAGCCTGGACTTGGCTACCATGATGGCGAGGAAAGAGAAAGTGGTAGAGGAACTGACTGACAACGTGCGCAAACTTCTAGAGGGAAATAAAGTTGACATCATCCAGGGCACCGGTCGCCTGGTGGCCGCAGATCAGGTGGAAGTAGTTAAAAAGGAGGGTTCGCGCCGCCGGAGTGATCGTCAAACCCTAAAAGCGAAGGCCATCTTATTGGCTACGGGCAGTGAACCACTGGCCGTTTCTGGTCTCGAATTCGATGGCCAACGAATCGTCAGTTCCACCGAGGGCCTGACGTTCGATTCTGTTCCCAAACATCTTGGCATTGTGGGGGGCGGCTATATCGGCCTCGAGTTGGGATCTGTCTGGTTGAGACTGGGATCCAAGGTGACCACAATCGAAATGCTGCCACAGATAGCCACCCTGCTGGATGGACAGGTAGCCCGCGGTCTCCAAAGGATTCTCAGCAAACAGGGCTTGACCTTTCTTTTGCAAACAAAGGTCTCAGGGGCAAAGATCTCGGGTCAACAGGTGCAGGTGACCCTTGAAAAGGAGGGCAAAAAAGAAACCTTGAATTGTGACCGCTTGCTGGTCGCCGTAGGACGGAGACCTTTGACGCGGAATCTCGAATTGGTGACATGATCCCTGGTCCGGCACTGGCTCACGTCGCCTCTGCCGAGGGAATCGCTGCGGTTGAATGTTTTGCCGGGCTCCCCGGAGAGGTCAATTACGATGCCATTCCTTCCGTAATCTATACCTGGCCCGAGGTGGCGAGTGTGGGGCTCACGGAAGAACAGGCAAAAGAGCGCAACATTGAATACTGTGTGGGCACTTATCCCTTTGCCGGCGCCGGGCGGGCGCGCTGCATGGGGGAAAAAGACGGCTTTGTCAAGATAATCGCCCACGCCAAGACCGACCGCATTCTGGGGGTGCACATCCTCGGCCCTCGGGCCTCAGACATGATCGCCGAATGCGTCCTCGCAGTGGAGTTCGGTGCCAGTTCCGAAGACGTTGCCCGAACCGTCCACGGTCATCCAACCTTTGCCGAGGCCTTGCAGGAAGCGGCCATGTCGGTGAGGAAGTGCTCGATCTATGCCTCATAGCTCTGAGGCCCTAGGATCGAACAAGGGGGTTTGCCCCTCGGGTGGTGCTTCTCTATCCTCGATTATAAGGCCCCAGCTCAAGCCCGTAGGAATCCTGCTGCTACCGTCCTCGAGGTCAATGGGAGAATTGGCTTTAGCCTCTTGTTGACCTGGTCTGCTACTAAAGAATGTCAGATTTTATTCAAGGTTAACCTAAAGAGGAGCTCATTACTTACTGGGAACCTGTCTCAAGGAACATTTTCTCCATAAAATACGGATCGTCGAAATGGCGCTTGCCGACGAAGGCCACCGCATGACGGCCCCACTGGCGCATGGCACCGGGGGAGAGGACACCTGTGGGCCAGAGAATCCATCGCTCCAACCTTTGGCTGCCCGGCGCTATACTGTTTTCACTAAACATGCTCTTCGCCCCGCCTTTTGGCAAGGGGAGACTGAGAAGCTCTCCGTAGTCGACCAGGGGATAGAAGATGCTCTTGGATGGTAATCCCCGGGGTGAGGGATAGAGGTGCTGAACAAAATGTGTCCGGCTCTCCATGGCCACGGTCATGGACTCCAGCGATGGATTCAACTCAGGAGCCTTAAGAAACAGCGGTGGCTCGGCATAGCTGATCTTTTCAAGGACCTTGAGTCGCTTTGTCGGGAAAGACTTATAGTAGCACCCGCAATTATGCATGGACTCGTAAAGTAAGGGTTCTCCATTTCCGTCCAAGGTTACCCGATAGTTGAGCCCATCCAGCAGGCCCCCGTATATATCCAAAGTACTTTCCTTGGGTCGGGACGGGAACCAGATGATGTAGTTGAGTTGGGTCAGTATCTCACTCTTGAACCTGGTATAGGAAAGGAGGGTGTAGGTTACAGGTTGGTTGCCATCGACATCGAGCGTACCTTCGTAAGTCCAGAAGGGTGATCCCATCCGGTCGAAGTCGCCCCTGGTCTCCACCTGCCAAACTGGGGCATACATCTTGAAAAGAGCTTCCTTCGCCTCCGGGGAGTAGCGAGGTATGCCCAAGGCATCCCGCTGGGTCTGCGAGATTATTTCATCTACCGTGAGCAGATTGTCGCTCTCCTCGGGAACATAACGGATTGTATGCCAATCGACGGGAGGCCCAAGGGAAAAGCTTTTGTGCGCCCGCTGGTGCCATGCGCTCACCCCATGGGCAACAAACAGACTGCTTAGCGGGTAAAGCCCAAAAAACCGTCGAAGGGAGATATACTCATCAGGGACTACAGCTCTTCTTGACAACCCTTTCCTCTGCTCTACTTCCTGAAAATCCGTATTTCTCAGGAGATCACCGCAGACAACAACCTTGCTGAACAGCTCGTCTCTTTCATTCTCCGAAGTTGGTGCATCTTTGTAGTCCCCAGCCAGGTTGGTAATTTCGTGCCTCCGCGCATTCCGATCCAGTTTTTGCATTTGATCAACCCAGGCTGCAAAGGTGACCTGGTCCTCTACCTGGTTACGGAAGGAGGCCAAAAAACGATTCAGCCGCAAGTATGGATAGTTCTTCACCCGGAAGGCTCCAGGATCCAACGCACCTGCTTCCTTGGTACGTTGATCCAACAATTCGAAGAAGCTGGCGCAACTGCCGACCGGCCCACTCTCGCCCACATGAGTTGACCGGCTAATCTCAGGCAAGATTGCACAACCGAGCAGAATGGAGGCGCAAAGACCGACCATGAAAACAAGGCGAAGAAGAGAGCATCTTGTTTCACCCATAGGTCTTATGTCTCCTATCTTCCCGGTTGGTCGGGATAATTGTAGACTCCCTTTTTGGGAGGTGAACATTCTGTATCCAGAACTCAGAGAGCCAAATCAAATACGATCTTTAAGCTTTCCCGGAACAATCCTACCCTATAAGGTATATTCTTTTAAAGATGCGGTGTAGCAGAAAATGTCAACTAGGTTAAGCTTAAAAGAACACTTCATATCGTGTCAACGCGAAAGACCACCAGGAGTTTCCCCAAAAATATTTGTGTAGGCCACGGGAAGACTCCCCTTGTAGGTTGAATTGCTCAGGGGACCTATACTATACATTAGGCTTCTTTACCTTTGCGGCTACCACTCCCTGATGCCCCAGGGGGAGGACAGAGAAGTAACTTGAGGAGATGGGCTAAGGGTGTCTTAGACCTCTGCTTTTCCACCGGCGTTGCCGGAGATCAGATCATGCTAATCAGAGAAGAGATTGAGATAGCCGCCCCCATGTACGTTGTCTGGGCGGTCTTTTCCGCCCTGGAAGAATGGGACGACTGGAATAGGGCCTGTCAGAGCTGTCACCTAACTGAGGGTGAGGAAATGGCCACGGGAACTTGCTTTTCTTTTGAGGTTAGACCATTTACTCTACCGATCAAGGTTAAGCCCCGCATCACCGAGTGTTAGCCGGGGCAGAAGGTCGTCTGGGAGGGGGAGCGTCTAGGCGTTCACGCAGTTCACACCTGGACCTTTAGAGAGACCAATGGCAGGGTTACTCTGATCAGCCACGAAGAGTTCAGCGGTCCCCTCATCCTGCTGGCGAGATTAATCCTGCTTCCCCAACGTCTTCACCGTCTCACCAGAGAGCTCCTCACCTCTATCAAGCGAGAGGCTGAGGCCCGGTACCAGAACCAAAGGATGTGACCCTTTTTTATCTTCTGTATCTCCGAGCAGCTTCCCAACCAATCATGGCCTTTTTCCTAGCCGAACCATGGCGGTAATCTCCGAAAATACCAATTTTCCGAATAACTCGATGGCAGGGGATGATGTAGGCCACAGGATTGGCAGCTACTGCATTACCAACTGCTCGCGCTGCTCCGGGCTGGCCAAGATAGGCGGCAATATCTCCATATGAGCATAGAGAGCCGAAGGGAATTCTGAGTAGAGCCGCCCACACCTTGATCTGGAAGTTGCTACCCTTGAGGAACAGCTTGGCCGAGGGATCGTCATCCGGTGGATTTGTGGCAAAGATCTTGTCCAAATAGGGTTTGGTCTCTTTATTACGTTCCTTGAGTATGGCCCCATCCCATTGCTGTTGCAGGGCAGCTACAGCATCTTGTCCGGACTCACCGTTGATAAAATGCAAGCCACAGATGCCTCGCTCAGTTACTGCCAACAAACAGTCGCCGAAGGGAGTTGGATGGATTCCATAGGTAATTTCCAGCCCCATGCCCTTCGTCTTATATTCGCCCGGGGTTATAGCATCGACGGTCACAAAGAGGTCATGGAGCCGGCCGGGACTGGAAAGCCCAGAATCGTAAGTTGCATCCAGAACACTTCTGTTTTCATCGAGCACTTTTTTGGCATGTTCAATAGTCAGAAACTGCAAAAATCGCTTAGGACTGATGCCGGCCCAGCGCCTGAACACTCGCTGAAAATGAAAAGAACTCAGGTTGAGATGATCGGCTAACTCTTGCAGGTTTGGCTGATCCTGAAAGTTTTCTTCGAGATAATTGATAGCCTTTTCAACTCTGAAATAATCTGTCGCCATGGCTGACTTCCTCCTTTGGCTCTCACTCTGCCAGCAAGTTTAAGAATTTCCCCAAGCAAAAGCCACCCGATTCTTGCTAAATAATCGGCAGTGAAAATGGAATTCCCAGCTTCGCAGCCTGAGCCAACATAATGACTCTGAAGACTTGGTCAAGTAATCCTTCCGCAATCAACGAGTTTATTGCAAGTCCCTTTGTGAGTTCTTAGATTAGCGTTTACCGCTAAAAAAATCTGGAGGTAATCAGTGAAAAGACCTGAAGTAGGAGTCGGCGTGTTCGTCAAACGGAAGGGGAAAATCCTGGTGGGCAAAAGAAAAGGCTCTCACGGTGCCGGTACCTGGGCTTTGCCCGGCGGTCACCTGGAACCTGGGGAGTCATTCGAAGCATGCTGTAAGAGAGAGGTCCTGGAAGAGACAGGTCTCATTATCAATAACATAGGCCCGGTGGTTTTTACCAACGATGTTTTTCGCGACGAGGGTCTACATTATATAACTCTCTTCTTCAAAAGTGACTGCGAGTCCGGCGAGGCAATTGTTGCAGAGCCTCACCACTGTGAGGAGTGGCGGTGGGTATCCCTGGACGCCATTCCTCAGCCCATTTTTCTTCCTTTACGTAATGCTCTAAAACAAATCAACGAGAACCGTCCACACCCAAGTCAAAAGGCAAGTGTTTGACCCATGGTGGATGAACTGAAAACTTCTGTGACCCTGCCCCTGCAGATCGAGGAACCTTTCGCTGGATCATCTTCTGAATGAAAAGGAGATATTGGTTAATGCTTGCCTTCACCACTGTTTTAACGGCGTGCTCGACGGAGCAAAACCTAAATACGGGAGCGATTAACAACAGGCTGTCGCCCTGTCCCGAGTCTCCTAACTGTGTGTCCTCTCTGAGCGAAGGAAAATCTCACTACGTTGAACCTCTGACCTACAATACTCCTGTTGAGGAAGCGCGAGAAAAACTCATCTCTGTGATCCAATCGATGAAGCGCTCTGAGATTGTCACCGTCGATAACAATTACCTCCATGCAACCTTTAAAAGCGCTCTCTTCGGTTTTGTAGATGACGTGGAACTATCTTTTGACGATGGAAAGAAGATAATAGATGTCCGCTCGGCATCAAGGACGGGATATTATGATTTGGGAGTAAATCGCAGAAGGGTAGAGGAAATTCGCCAAAAATTTATGAGTCCTTAAGGAAAGAATGCGCTTTCTGAGGACTGATCCATACTGTATGGGAGGCAGCATAGAGTTACCAGGTGCCAGATCTCGAGGTTTCAGGTGTGAGGGAAGAAAAGCATAAAACCAAAAGCTGGAACCTGAACACTGAACACTGAAACCTTATTCATTAGCCGGCCGGGGGGGCCCAGAAGGCTATTTCCGGTGCTTTTCCCGATACAAGCCAGGGATACAGCCTCTCAAAATCTTCCAACCTTCTCTTGTAGTGATGCACCCTCACCCGCATATTCCCGTCATCGGGATCACTTCGGAGGGCGGCCTCGGCATCGCGCAAAAAGACTCTGAGCTCAAGGTACTCCCTCTCCACGTCTCTGACTTCCCGGCGAAATTGGTGAATGCGTTCCAGGAGCCATTCGGGATCACTATAATCTACGGGACCTGTCATAACCTTCTCCTGATTGGAGCCCCCGCCCACCTCCTTTAGCAGTAGGCTAACTGCAATCTTGACTCTGTTGCAAGCTAATCTTACCACTAACAAGTTTATTACATCTGGTCAGGCAGTAGCAACCTCTATCACCAGCAGGCACTCCTCGGCAATTAATCACTATGAGGATAGTAGTTTTTAAAGGAGTTTCCCCAAAAATAACTGGACCATTCTTGTAACCTCTGTTCAGTAGCCAGTTTACCTTGGTGAGTAAATGAAAATGGACTTGCTGATGTCTCTTCTGTCGTTCCCTCCGGTCTCCGACTCTTGAGAGTCTCCGACTCGGAGAGGGCGTAGGCCCCTATGTACCGGAGGCCAGGGGCTCACAGTCTGGCCACTTCTAGCCAAGCCGTGGCCAGCAGTCTTTGAGCTAAGACAGGGAAAGCTCTTTTGCAGAGCGCATAGTCGCCTCCCTTCTTATAATCTAAGGCCTCATCGTCCTGGTAAGGGTCATCTTACCGGGGCGCTACCCTGAGGATGTGCAACTGCACTGGGTGGTACCAAGCGGCTGCTCCAGATGCGCTCTGCTCCAGAGCTCCCCCTGTCACCTCCTCGTGAGGAAGAGACATCGGCAAAGGCCAAAAGGGGAAGCTGCGAAACAACGAGCACCTGAGCAACCGATTTTCACTCTCTCAGTCTTGCAGGGGTCTGCATGAAGATATGGCGCTCAGTAAACAGAAATCCTGCCAATAGATGGTGCGCATCATGCGCGTTGTAGAGTAGCTTCCCCGTGGCCCACATGTCACCAGAATATTTTTGAGGAAACTCCTGTGTAGTTTTTACTATTGAAATCAATTTCCACATAGTTATGTTTGAGAGATAGGAAGAAAACATTAAGCAGCTAATGAAACACCGCTAAGAAACCACAAAGAAGGGAGTGCAGATCATGAAAACTATGCTTAGGTTCTCGAAAGTAATCGTGGTTGGTCTGGCGGTGATGATTGTGACTGTTTCGTTGGCAAAAAGGCTGGAAGCAGCCACAGATCATTCACGAATTCTTGACGGGAAAAAATTTGTTGGTTTAACTGGTGAGAAGGGCAAGAAGGCGCACCACGAAGATGCACTGAGCTTCAGTGAAGGTATATTTACTTCTTCCGCTTGTTACCAATATGGGTTTAAGGGCGGCCCCTATACTGCCACAGTCGACGGTGATTCTATCCATTTCCGGGCTGAAACCTTAAGTCCAACCCATGGAAAGATGGTGTGGCAGGGAACACTGAAAGATGGAACCCTTGAAGTCGACTATTCCTGGACCAAGGAGCGCTGGCTTTGGACCACTCATAGGGAATACTGGTTCAAGGGATCTTTGGCAGAGTAAAGGGAAGGCACGGATAAATATGGCTGAAACCCACCGAATACCTGCCGAAACCTCCAAAATCCGACGTTTTCTCAAGATATCTCTTATTATCGGATTACTGGTGTTATTGAATTATGGCGGCAGATTGGTGGTTGAGCAAATCAACTTTCAGCTCTGGCCCATGCATGAGCATCTAATGATCATCATGGTCTGGTTCTCCATCGCAGTATATGTAATCTGGATGGCTATTCCCTTCGTACCCGGGCGAAGACATTGAGAGGCATCAGTCTGCCAATGGTAAAACTCAGGGACAGGGACAGGAGAGTGCAGAGATATATCAAGACGACACCTTTCGGCCCTAACACAGCCATCAGTGCCAGGCCAAGTTCTACACCGGGTACGAAGGGAATAGCCATCCAGATTACATATACTGCGATGGAGAACCAGACCATGATGATCATTAGATGCTCATGCATGGGCCAGAGCTGAAAG
>JARRNM010000011.1:37544-65888 GCA_037384945.1 Deltaproteobacteria bacterium | reverse complement strand
TGAGAGCAAGGACCATGCAAATGGCTCCCCGTATGCCTCCCCAAAAGAGCACGGCCTGCCAACTCCCAGGTAAAGCTTTATCCACCCTGCCGATGATCGGTGCGGTGACAAACACCGCGGCTGCCCGGCCACAGATCATGGCAGCCACCGCCAACAATACCGCGACCCACATTGGGGCAAAGTCAACTATTTTCACCTCGATACCAATCATGACAAAGAGTACAGAATTCACTGCAAAGGCAGCATATTCCCAGAAGTCTGAGACTGATATTCGGGTAGTGGGCGACATGGCCAGTTTGGTGGAGTAGTTGCCGGTCATCAGACCTGCCCCAATTACTGCAATAACCCCTGAAACCTGCAGATGTTCAGCCAGCAGGTAAGCACCGAAAGCCAGGATTGTGGTCAAGGTGATCTCGATTAGGTGGTCATCCACCAAGCTCATTATCTTGGCCATGGCCAGGCCGAGCAGAATTCCAATACCCCCTCCCCCAACCACGCTCACCAAAAATCGGCCTATAGCAGAGAGGACGTCAAGATCGTGCCCCTGGATCATTGCCAAAATAACTCCAAAGAGTACCACGGCCACACCGTCGTTAAACAGACTCTCGCCTTCGATAATTAAGCTAAGTCTTCGAGTGACCCCGAACTCTCTGAAAAGAGCCAGCACCGAAATAGGATCTGTCGCAGCTACCATAGTGCCAAAAAGCAGCGCCTGGCCCCAAGATAAATCTGGAACTCCTTGCCACAGCTTGAATCCGAAATAGATAACAGCAGCAGCGACGGTAGCCGCCAACAATACACCTGGCAGGGCCAACATGGCAATGGATCGAGCAGTTTTCTGCAGGTCCAATATGTCTATATTGAATGCTGCTTCAAAGAGGAGGATGGGCAGAAAAATATGGAGAACCAATTCCGGGGTGAGAAGCATATGGGGAAGAAGATCGAGTGTCCCCATTACTATGCCTACGACTACCAAGGCGATGGTATATGGCAGCCGAATGTATTTGGTAAACATGGCGACGGCTGCTGCAACTATAAGCAACCACAATACTTGGACTTCAACACCTGGTACCATACTAGGTTATCTCTATTCTGCTGCTGGCTAAATTGTAGTCATGAGCCAGAATCCCATGGGCATGGAGCGAGCTGCATATGGATAAATAGTTCAAACCGTTCAAGTCGTCCACCATCGAGGTCAGAAGTCGGAGATCAGAGATCAGCTTTACCCCTGACCTCTGGCCTCTGACCTCTGAGTTCTACCTGCTGCCCCCTGACTTCTACCGTTTGTCCTCTGATCTCTGAGTTCTGCCTGCTAACCATGGGTTACTGAGTTTTTACCGGCCCGAGCTTACTCTCGTCTGCTCGCCGGTACGGTTGTCTCTTTCTTCTTCACCCGGCCGGACACCCATCCCACTACAATGCCCAGAACGAAGGTTCCCAGTATAATGATAGCCCGTGAAGCTTGGGCGCTCCAAAAGAGAAAGCTCACCTGGACTACCTCCGCGTTCTGCACAATGAAAGTTGCAAACAGCAATCCCAACACCAAGAATACAATTCGCTTGGGAGTCATCGCACCATCCCTCCAAATATGTCTGTTAAATGCATTCCACTCCGCCTATATCTGTCGGTAATCTGAGACATCTGTCCGGGTCCACAAGTTGGGTTGGCAAATCGGAATAGTTAATATAGAAATCCCTTATAAGGTAAATCGCCGGATGTGTGATCTGAGATGTGCAATGTGGGATGAATGGTCAAGCACATTGCCCAATCATTACTCCTTCATCTCACATCTCACATCAGCCATTTGAGCCTGCTTCGGATTTAGGATTTCGGATTTGAGGTCCCCCTTCTTTGTTCTGCACCCACTTTCCTCTGTCCTCTGTCCTCTGTCCTTTGTTTTCCGTCTTCCGTCTTCTGCCTGCTACCCGGCGCCTGCTGTCTGCTGCCTGCTGTTTTCTGACCTTCTGGACTCTGACCTCTGATCACTTCCCTTTGCTTCTCGGCCAGGGCTTTCCCATAGAGTTCTAAATACTTGAGGGCCGAAAACTTCCAGCTGAAGTCCTTGGCCATGCCGTTCAGCATGATTTGTTGCCAGGTCTCTGGCTGATTAAAAAGAGTGAGAGCTTCTATGAAAGCACGATAAAATGAATCGGCTTCATATTTATCAAAGATAAAGCCAACCCCCTCACCCCGTGCCGGACTGAAGGGTTCAATGGTGTCGTACAGCCCCCCCGTGGCCCTGACGATTGGAACTGTGCCATATCGGAGACTGTAAATTTGATTCAGTCCGCATGGCTCGTAGCGTGAGGGCATTACAAAAATATCCGCCCCGGCTTCGATTTTGTGGGCCAGACGCTCATCGAACTTCAGCTGCACTGAAACCTTCTCTGGATAGCAGTCGGCCAGATCGGTCAGCACTCGGTGATACTTGTCATCACCAACCCCCAGAATCACCAAGCCAATATCCTGAGCTATGAGCTTATCAAAAACAGCCGTCAAGAGATCAAAACCTTTTTGATCGGCCAATCTGGAGATAACTCCAAGGAGGGGCCTGTTCATCAGTTTCTCCGGAAGTTGTAGCTCCCGAAGTAAGTCCAGCTTGCACATGCTTTTGCCGCCGAGGTCTTGACGAGAATAGTTGACCGCAATGTACGGGTCGGTTTCGGGGTTCCATTCCCCATAATCGGCACCGTTCAAGATCCCGTGCAATCTGCTCCGGTTTGTTTGCAGAACACCTTCCAACCCTTGTCCGTATTGCCTGGTCTGAATCTCCTCGGCATAGCGCGGACTCACTGTGGTTATCACATCCGCACAGACTATTGCGGCCTTCATGAGGTTGATCCCACCCCAGAACTCCATGCCATCCATGGAGAAGAAATGGTCCGGCAAACCGGTAAGGGGAAACAGCTCTGGGGCGAATCGTCCCTGATAGGCAATGTTATGAATAGTAAACACGCTCGCAGTTTCGCTCCAATATTCTTCGCTACTATATAGATGTTTCAGGTAGGCTGGCACCAACCCGCTCTGCCAGTCATGGGCGTGAACTATATCAGGCTTGAACTGTATCTCTGGACACAGGGCCAGAACAGCCCTGGAGAAATAGGTGAATCGCTGGAAATTATCAAAATAATCACCCTTTGGAGTCCCATAGAGGTAGGACCGATCAAAGAATTCATCCCGCTGGATGAAGTATACAACCACTCCATCGTCTAGTCTGACCTGATAGATATCCGCGGCAAGCACTTGGCCGCCCCATGGCACTGAAAGATTTTCCACCGAAAGCTTTTTGTCGGCGATTTTTTCAATGAACCGGTTGTAGAATGGCATCACAACACGGACATCACAGCCAAGCTCTGTTAATACAGAAGGCAGCGCAGCCGCCACATCAGCCAAGCCTCCGGTTTTGGCGAAAGGCGCCACTTCGGAAAAGGCCATCAGTACCTTTAGTGGTCTTTTTTTGCTTGCCATAGTTCTTGCCCGGACTCATCTACATTGCTGCACTTTTAATTGTCGCAAACCCTGTATTATCTCTATGGAATCTTTAACTTCACCGTATCTGTTATCTGAAATAAGCTTATTTAAATTGTCCTTCTCTTCTTTTATTAGCTCATCAATAGTTCGACAATAGACCATATTGGTAATGCGTGCTTGTACTTTTGAGGGGATACTCTGTATTTTAATAGTACCATCTGTTTGTTTCTTTACAGCCAGTTGTTGACAAAAGCCATAAGTAGGCTGACTACGCTACCGACTACGTCGTATTTTGCTATGCATTTGTCTTCTCCTTTCTAATTAATATACTTTAGAATTACTGATCTTTATAACAATTGCTGAAATTATAAGAGAGTCATTGATCTTAAAACTCAAACAACACTTTCCTGTTGAAACGTCTTTCGTATTGTTTTTCAGAAATTGGTGTCGGCTTTCCAAGCTGTCGACTGCGGAACCCTGGACTTGAAATGTTTATAAGTATTAGATTACACAATTGAATTTGCGGAGGCAAGGAAAAAGATCGCCGTAAACAAAACGAGGCGACAGTGTAAGGTTAGGGGGCATGAGTTATGGGATTTCTCCTCCCTAGTACCCCATAATTTATGACCCATGATTTATAAGATCCCCCAGTGCCAATCTTTCGCTTGCAATGGGCCAGGCTGCAGGGTAAACTCCCACCCTGTACCTTGTCCAGAAAAGCTCAGCATAGTGCGAGAGTGGCGGAACTGGCAGACGCACTGGACTTAGGATCCAGCGGGGCAACCCATGGGAGTTCGAGTCTCCCCTCTCGCACCAGCTTGTAATTACGAGAGGTTAACTCAGGCAGGGTTAATCTTTTTTATGACAAAATGGCCTTTTGGGTAGCAGAAGAGGGACTAACCTGCAATACTCTTCGATCTCCAAAACGCGAGACCTGGCATACTGCTTTTCGGCTTTCTTTCCGCTAATCAGCTTCTTGAAATTCTGCCAGGTCTTCCAGGTTTCAGCCGATACTTCATTGTCGAACCACGCAGCCTTTATTGCTGCCTTGGCCGCGCTGTGGGTTTCATGATCCGTGGTGCTGTCAGCTTGTCCCTCCTTGCGCCTCTGGCTCTGGTAGTTTCTTAATTCGCTCAGTTTCACGTCCCCGATTAACCTGTCTCCGAAGACTTGATTAAACTTTTTGAAAGCTATCTCCAACCTACCGCAATCAGACCGGGCCTTGACGCTATCCTGGCTGAACCATTAAGTAGCTATTTGGCTGAACGTCGAGGCAGACTCTTTTCTAGGCTTGAACATTTCATCAATGCGTCCCTCAGTCTTCTGGACCGTGCGCTGTGCCTCCGCTTTCCTGGCATCGTCAATGCTGTACTCGTTTATGTCTTTGAACTTCGTCAGGGATTCTTTTTTCTGCCGGCCGCCAGGCAAGCGGTACTGTATCCGATATTTTACCCGCTGGATTCTTTTGCTTTATCAAGGTTTTCACCACACTTGCAGACCTTGTTCCTGGTGGCCTGTTTCCTGTGGCAGATAGGGCATTCTGCTAAGATTGCCATTCAATTCACCCCCCAACTTTTTTAAGGTATTCTTCCAGTGTTTTCAGAACTAGAGCTTGCAAGGTCAACTCCTCCTTTATGGCCTGGATTTTGACTCTACTGTCCAGATCCTTAGGAACGTCCCTCGTTGTCAATAAGGAAATTACAGACCTGAACAAAATGGTGGTTTTTCGGATAGACAGAAACACCCGCTCATATGGTAAATTTCTAACTAAGCGTGGTTGCCCCTCAATGGGTTTCTATACCCCGCTCGTGCCCCCGGCTCATCGGGGAGTGCGTCCCCCGCGAGCCTGGTTTTCGCCCCCATTGGCCTCAACTGGACTGGTCAGTGAGGGCTTTTTTGCTTGAAACATCACCAGATCTTGTGCCAGACTAAACTCCAGCAAAGTGTAGATTAAGGGTTGTAATACAAACTTACGAGCTCAATCTAGGAGAGCTTGTATTCCTAACGGCCAAATTTACATCTTGGTCTTGGTGGTCTTGACAAGTAGTATGGAGGGGCTTATTCTTCTTATTCATCAATACGTTGCTCGTGCCTTGGATGCCAAGAAAAGAGCTACATGTTTCGCAGGATCATCTTATTAAACAAAATTATTCCTTAACAGGAGAATGATGATGAGACGAGGGCTGTACCTGGTTGTCTTGCTCCTTATTTTTGCCCTTGTCGCCGGACCCGCTCTGGCGCAAGAATTTATTATCTACCCAGCCAAGGGCCAAAGTCAGGAACAAATGGAAAAGGACAAGTTCGAGTGTTACTCATGGGCTAAAAAGCAGACCGGATTCGATCCCATGGAGATGCCCACGGCAACGAGCGCGCCGCCACCCAAGAAAGCTAAGAGCAGTACGGCAGGTGGCGTAGTTAAAGGTGGCGTAGGCGGCGGATTGCTGGGAGCTGGTTTGGGCGCCATCGCAGGTGGCGGTAAGGGCGCTAAAAAAGGGGCGGCCATCGGAGCAGTATCTGGCGGGGCCATCGGCGGTGTGCGAAGTTCCTCACAGCAAAAGCAAGACGAGGAGGCGCGGAAGCGTTGGGAGCAAGAGCAGGTGGCCGCATATACTCAGAAGCGTAACGCTTACAATCGTGCTTACTCTGCTTGCCTTGAAGGCAGAGGCTACACGGTGAAATGACGAGTTGGAGGGAGCTATGAGCAGGCTGAGACTGATTGTTTGCGCACTTTTGTGCATTTTAGTGGTACCTTTTTCAGCGATTGCGGGTGATTTTGATGGTTCCAAGCCGTTGCTCTTTGTGGCGATCGATGTTATCGAGTGCGTTCCCAATGGCGAGTGCAACAAGGTAACCCCCGAGAGCATTGCGCTCCCACAATTTCTCAAGATTGACTTCAAGAAGAAAAAGATCCTTCCCGTGGGAGAGGGTCAAGGAAAGAAGTCCACCACTATAGAGAACATGGAACTGATTGATGGCAAGCTAATCATCCAAGGAGCGGAGGACGGTGTTGAGGGCGTTAGAGACGGCGTGGGTTGGACCATGGCAATCGCGGAAGAGACAGGTAAAGTGGTTCTGACCGGTTCCGGTGAGCAGGTGGGATTTGTTGTTTTCGGCGCCTGCACTCCCCTCTAGCCCGTATCATTCATAAATCATCTCAGACGAGCATAAGGGGTCCTCGCAGGCAAAAGCGACTCCGCCATAGATTTCTATAAATCAGAAGCGTATCTGTATACCCTATCCTCTTTTTATGCCTTTTGAAAAGTTTGTTTTGAAACTCGTTTGGGATTATGAATTACATACTTTAATCCCCACTTTCTTTCTTTAGACCTAGCTACAATATGTTGGTTCAAACTAAAAAAATGCGGAGTCCTTGGCTCCGCTCTTTTCTTCTCAACATCTTGTGCTTTAGCAAATACGAGGGAAATGTGAATTGAGGGATGTTATCCTCACTTTCGCTTACGGCTGTCTTTCTACCTGCGCCCTCCAACGCAATTCATGGTCCATTTCCTTGATGTCGGTCAAGTCTTGTTGCATTTCACTCCACCCGTACCAATAGGTGTAGTCTGGGTTCACATGGAAAGTCCCCTGGAAGGTTCTCATACGATGCCCCTTAAACATTAAGAACAATCTTTGCTCAATAGTTGTGGGCGCATCGTTAAAGCTCAGGAGGTCGGGAAAAGGATAGGCATAGTTTTTAGGTTTCTTGAGAATGCCATCCGCATATAAATTGGCCACAATGCGTATGGCCTCCGCCAACAGGATATCAGTCTCCCTGATCATCTTGTCGCCCTTTTTCAGCTCCCCATTGGCAAACTTGCCGGAATGGCACTGGCGGCAGGTCTTTACCATCTTATCACGTTCTTTTCCCCAGTCCCCCTGGGTAAGACGCATCATATCCGCCGCCTTGACCAAGTCGAGGCGCTCGCCAGCATTCCCATCCGGCTTCAGTACGCCATAGGTCTGCAAGATCAGCTTGCGGGCTTCCGACCACACCTTATCATCAGGCATCGGTAGTCTCAGAGCTGTGAATCCCCAGGCGGTTCTGACTTCATGATTGCCGTCTTGCATGTGGCAGGTCTGACAGGTAGGGGCAGCCGCGTTTTCGGGAAGGAGGCCCTGCTGTTTAAGCAAGAACCTGACGCCATGCTTAGATGACGAGTACATCTCCCACTGCGGGTGGTCAAAACCCATATGGCAAGTCTGACAAGCTTGCGGCTGTCTAGCCTCCTTTACAGAGAAGGTGTGGCGGGTATGGCATGCGTCACACGAGGCGTAGCCGAAGCCAGTCCCCTGCTCTCTCAAGCTATAAATTTCCTCCTCGCTCTTGATACCGATTTTATGGCAGCCGCCACAGCCTTTCATCCCTTCCACCAGGGCCATTGGCTGCCAGTGCACAGTCGGCATGGCCTTCATCGCTGACCAGGCGAGGGCGTGCTTTCCGGCCTTGAATTGATTCCACCGGGATTCGTGACATTTGCCGCACCAGCTCGGTTTGATAGGCCGCGCCAGATCAACGTCATCCGCTGACATGTGGTCGACGCCGTGGCACACGGAACAGGTTACCAAGTTCTTACTGTGCTTGCTCAGCAGCCAATCGGATACGATTCTGGGCGTCACTTCCAAGTGACAGGAGACGCACTCGCGTTTAACAATCATTTTAACGTCCGTCGGGTAATCTGCCTTGATCCATCGCCTGAGACCACCCTTTAGGACGTAGACCTTTTGAAAACCTTTGGCGATCAGTTGACGTGCCACCCTGGCACTTGTGGCTTCACCGGGTCAGGCGCAGTAGGTGACAATGGTTTTGTCTTTGGGATACTTATCAGCCCAAGAGTCGACATCGTCCGGGTCTTCATGCACCGCACCGGGCAGTTTTTGAGCGACGGTTTCCCATTGGTCGCCAACAAGACTGTCAATGATGACGAGATTAGGGTCCCCAAGCATGGATTTGAGTTCCTCCATGGTTATCCTGGGAGCGTCTCCTGATACGTCTCGATCCTTTTGAGCCGAAATGCCGGTAGATACACAAACCAACATTACCGTGAATACAGCGGCCAGAGTGGCCAGTATAAGGCGCTTCATAGAATTTGTCCTTCGCTAAAGGTTCGTGTTTGATAAAGGTAGATTAACAAAGCTACATATATTGGGAAGTTATGTCAACGAAACGTGTCCAGCGTGTTGTGGTGGAGTTTAATAAGTGGCTCTGTCAAAAAGTGATCAAGGATGTACCGCATCGGCTTGTTTTCTTGAGCATCCCCAATATCCTTCTGGATATTTTATTTTCTATGAAAAGTTCGTTTTTGAGCTAAGTTCTACCTTGTAACTCTCCAACCATTTCACTGAAAGTGGAAATTACATACTTTAATCCACACTCACCCCTCGTTTACCTTGTCCCAAGATGTAGTATTCCGCCAGTCAGAGTAAAAAGTGTGAATTAAGGGATGTAATAAAAAATCTGCCCCCAATTCTGACGTCTGTCCACCTGCCGGTCACCGCAATCCACATGTAACAAAGAAATACACTAATCTATGTATTTATCTTTGGCTTTAGCTCTTTTATCATTATTGAACATAATTCTAAGTGTCATTCTATTTCTTTTGAGCCAACGGATTTAAAGAACTTGGTGGTTTTCTCATAGACAGGGGGGCATGGGTCCTGCCTTGTATTCTTGCAGAATCGCTCATTTCAGCAAAAGACAGCAAATCCGTTCCACATATTAGAGGAACGTTTGCCAATATCTAATCGCTACTCATCTTTTTAATCAAAAGATTGACATAATTTAGCAAATGGGTGTTAGGCATCAGATTAGACTTTCCAGCAACCTGTTTAACCAATGATAAAGAGGAGTGCAAAATGAACGTTGATACCCCTATGAGTGCAATCAGATTCAGGTTTAGGCGTGTAGCCCTTACAGGAGTTCTTGTGGCGCTTATTTCCTTGGTGGCGTGTTTTGCTGCCATCCCCATTGCGATTTATTATTACAAGACTTCTGAAAATTACGTAGCAAAAGCGGATGCAAAGGAGAGTGCCGACGCAATGTGGGCTGCAGTTGTTGGGCTCGCAGAGAAACGCAAAGCAGAAGGTAAAATAAGGATCTTAGAGAAAGATGATACAGAGCGTGAGATTAAAGTAACCGATGGGGTACAAACTGCCGAGGCTAAGATAATTCCTGTCGGAAAGAATGAATCAAAAATTATCGTCACAGCAGATATTCCAAAAGAAGAAAAAGAAAGGAAAGAGAAGGAGCAAGAATTAGCGGCGCGAATAATGAAGAATCTTTGCGAAGAGGCCAACGCATCATGTACATTTGTTAAAGAATAAGGGCATCATCTAATTCGGCAATAGCTTGCGATGGCAAGGGATAAAACCCGATCGATACAGTGTAAACCTGTTTGGAGTTTAATATCATACTTTAGTCCCCACTTTGCCTCTTGACACAGTGCTACAATATCTTGGTTTAGACTAAGAAAATGCGGAGTCCTTGGATCCGCTTTATCTTTCTCAAGATCTTGTGCTACTATAAATTCAAGCTGAGTGTGAATTGAGGGAGAGACTGTCGGAAAACCCCAAAAACCTCAATTTTTTGTCATTCTGCCACTTGTAACTATTTGATTTTATTAGACACGATAGCTGGCAAAATGTCGTGTCGAGACTTTTTCGACAGACTCGGATGTAATTTTCACTTTAGCACTTGCCCACCCCATTATCGCACTTCTTGCATCACTGCTGACAATCTCGCGGGGTGACCTAAAGATCGTATCAATCTGCTACTTGGTATTACAAACGAGCACAGGAGGTATTCTCAATGGTGGTACAGTAAGAACCTATGACATCGTGGCAAATACCTTTCAGCTCCAATCCCACACGAATCCAAACATAATAGTAACTGGTGAAGCTACGCAGTATACTATGGTTGATGATGGAAGGGTGATATTCACAGCAAATGATCCCACTGGAAATAGAAACATTGTTCTTGATCCCGATGATATAGTCATTGAACGCCCGATAGCCAATTCGGTTACGGTTGTTACACAGAGAGGCAGACTTCTATAAGATGCCAGTCTTTTCTGGGTCTTGTCTCAAATCTCCAAACCAAGTCGGGGAGGGTGCGTTGAGGCTCAAGACAAACTCTCCCCCTTTCTGGTATGACTTAAAATCTCATACTTTAGTCCCCACTTTTCCTCCTAAGATTGAAATACAATACTTTGTGCTAAATATGTCACAAGGTGAAGCTTGCACCAAGGGATAACCTCCAGACTTTCTTGACAATCGAACCAAATCTTCGTACCCTATTCCCAATATTATCAAAGACAACGCCAGCCTGTTTAACAGTATCGGACGACTTGGAGAAGAAAAGTGAGAAAGAATTGGATAGTGTTTATATTCATATTCCTTATGGCTTGGCCAAATATTATATGTGCTGCCTCTATTTATAATACTGATTATAAGCCGCATGCGGTT
Organism: Deltaproteobacteria bacterium; assembly: GCA_037384945.1. Lineage (GTDB taxonomy): Bacteria > Desulfobacterota > Syntrophobacteria > BM002 > BM002 > BM002. The sequence goes on along the minus strand of JARRNM010000011.1, from coordinate 54,956 downwards.
AAAGGAAGGACAATAGGCGGAAGCTGGATTTATGCAACAATATACAGCGGAGGTACCAGGTATTTTAGATGCAGGTACGGTTGTCAAATCGTAGTGGTTGACACTGGTTCCGAAATTGTTTTGGAATCTGATGCAGATATAGTAATCGATGGCGGCGAGTTGAGAATTAAATAGCAAGGGCAAACGATAAAAATGATTTAACACTCTTTAGTGCGACAATACGCACAGACTGAAGTGATATTCTGCAAGTTAGCTTACATACTCCACACTCATGCCCCTTTTGCCCTGTACCAAAATGTAGTATTCTGCCCCTCAGAGTAAAAAATGTGAATTAAGGGTCGAGTAGACCGAGGGAGCTTCCCCCTCAGCCCCTCACAGAACCGTACGTGAACCTCTCGATTCATACGGCTCCTGCCAGCCGTACGCTTAAAACCTCTCGGTCTCAAGCCGACGCAAAAGGTAATCCAGCTCCTCCCCAGTACTGGGTTGGCTGCCACCTCCAGCGAGCTGGCTCATCCCCTTCGCTCCAGCCCCATTACAGAGCCTTCAACACTACTACGGGATGATCCGCCCCCTTCATGTGCATCGATACTTTCCCCCTTCGTGGTCCCCACTTATAGGGTTTTCTCTTCGCATCACATGAAGAGTTCCCACGTTCCATGCAAAAGCCTAGCTCAGAGTCACGCCATCTCTACACCGGAGGCCGCTTAGGCAGTAAACAGGTTTCCCCTAAACTCATCCTGGGCCTTACATAGGAGCCCAGTTTTGACCTCGTCCATGTGCTTTCGACGCCTCATCAATGGTTCGCTTGCGCTCGTCTCTCTGAGCCACACCTGCCACGGTCTCAGCCGTGACTTTTCCTAAACGCTCACCACCATGGCTTTTGACCACAGCAGCTTTAGGTGGTTTGAAGTCTGCTCCTGCAAGCCGACTCCGAGGGGCCCACCCTCATCTTCTGCACAGTTTCGTGGCGCACGATGTAATCCACAGTTTCATGCCCGCTCTAATGAGCCTTGGTTTTCTGCTCAGAATAGAAACCAATTTCGCTTCACATATGATTTTCACACCTTTAATTCTAGTCAAGTTTATATCTTGGCAGGCTATATGAAATTCCCTATTCTGAGAAGCTGCCCTACCATCTAGAGAATAGAATTCACGTCTCGGCTACAGCGTTATTCATAATAGCTAGGACGCACGTAAAGTGGGTAATCGAAGCATGTTCTTGACCCACGGTCGAGAGTTCTGTAACACTTCTATCGGACTCTCGCCGCTCTTATCAAAAAACTGTAAAAGGGTTCACGACGAGAACTGGAACCGGAGCCCTCTGGAGTATACTTACCGCCACCGAACCGAGAAAGATCTGACCTAAAGTGCGCCGGCCATGAGTTCCCATCGCTATGAGATCAATCCCTTCGGCTTTCACGTACTCCAGAATTTCTTCTGCGATATCTCCACATTTGACTACTAGCTTGCAGTCAGCGATATCCGCAAGGTGTTCGTTCTGAAATCTCTGCAAGGCATTCTCAGCCTGTGCCATTGCCTGTTGGTCAAAGTCGTGTGGAACTGCATACTTGATGTGTGCTCTTTCGCGTTGCGATATACTGAAAACCACGAACATAAGGTGCAATTAAGCTTCATACTTTTTTGCCACCTCCATTGCGCACTTTGCTATTTTTGGTGAGATGTCGGTGAGGGCAACGGGACAAAGGACTTTCTTGAATGAACTCATGGCAGATCTCCTTCTGAGTTTTTGGGTTAGCTGCGTTCACTAGTGTCCAGTTGTTCGTCGTGTCAAACGTTTCTAAGTTGTCAACCCCAAAATCCAACACGGTCTCTGTTGTCGGCTCTCCTTGCAGGCCACAGTAAGGTCCAGCATTCCGTCTGAGAGGACGTCCAATTGCAGGGTGCGCTCAGGCCTCTGGTAATTGGCATTATCCAAAGTTTCTCCGGCTCTGAGGGCAAAGGGGCTCACCCACGGAAGATTGCCCGTCACTTGCTCGAAGCCTCCCTGGAGGTCGGAGAGGGTGCCCCGGGGTAACCCGTTGCCAGCCGAACGCTGGCTTCCAGAGCCCCTCTGGTAACGGCCTGGTTTCCCGAAAGCCCTAGTCTGCAATGCATAAGAGGGATAGGTTCAGAGTGAGGCGATTTCGTCAACTGAAGACTCAGATACGAGGGTTGCGACAGCAGCTGCTGCCTGGCGTTGATCTGGCCAAAGACAAGCACAAACGGCTTCATTGGGACCGCGGTAGATCTTGCAGAAATTTCAGAAACTTCAATACCGCCCACATTGAAAACCTTCACCAAGTTCACACTCTACACAAAACCCAGGCACTTCATCTGCGAATAGCAGTTGCGATTCACATGCCCCACACAGGTGCTCCTCTCCAGGCTCCATATATCCATTGCAGGGCATGATGGTCATGGGACAAAGGTCGATACACGTACGACATCGTATGCAGAATTCGGAAAGAATACCAAACGGAGAATCCACCCGGCGACCCTTACCTCGTCCAACAAAGTCGATTGCCCTCGCCCCAGCAAGTTCCGAGCAGGCGCGCACACAACGCCCACACAACACACAGTTTTCGTTCCTGAACGGATAGCGGACTTCCTTCACCCCGCAACGGACGGCAATATCCTGAATGGCGCGGGAGTTAGGAGCCTGGGCAACGAGGAGCTCCGCGATGTTGCGCCGCAGCTTCCTGATTCTTTCCGTATTACTTTGAATTACCATATCCTCCTGTACCCGCAAGGTGCAGGACGTGGTGACCTTTGATCTGCCGTTTACCAGATGCTCGACAATGCAGAGGCGGCAGGCGCCGATGTCTGAAAGATTCGGAACATGGCACAAATGGGGGATACAGACACCGTATTCGATAGCAGCATCAAGCACGCTCGTCCCTTTCGCCGCACGAATATGGGCACCGTCAATTTTCAGGGTAACATATTGAAGCATTTTACACCTCGTCAATTCACTTGAACCGCCTCAAATTTACATTCACTCCGACAGATTCCACATTGTTGACATAGCTGTAAATCAATGGTGTGGACCCGTTCCTTGTCACCAATGATTGCCTCGTGAGGACACGCCAGCTTGCAAACGCCACAGCACGTGCATTTTTCAGGATCGATCTCGTAGGTGATCAGTGCCTGACATACACCGGCAGGACAATCTTTTTTACTGATATGCGCCTCGTATTCGTGTCGGAAGTAACGCAGCGTCGAGAGCACAGGATTTGCTGCCGTCTTGCCCAATCCACAAAGAGCCGTTTCGCTTATCGTATGACCCAACTCCTCAAGGAGGCTGATCTGCTCGGGCTTGCCACGTCCTTCGGTGATGTCGGTAATGATTTCGAGCATACGGTCGATCCCGAGACGACAGGGCACACACTTGCCGCATGATTCGTCCTGCAGAAATGTGAGGAAATATTTCGCCACATCCACCATGCAGGTATCTTCGTCCATAACCACCATCCCGCCTGACCCTACCATCGAGCCCGCTTCGGCAAGAGCTTCGAAGTCTATCGGAAGGTGGAATTTGTCTGCCGGCAGACATCCGCCGGAGGGGCCGCCGGTCTGCACAGCCTTGATACGGTCTCCATTTGCAGACCCGCCGCCGATGTCGAACAGCACGGTATGGATAGGGGTCCCCAGGGCGACTTCCACCAGCCCTGTGTTTTTAATGTGTCCGGTAAGTGCGAGTATTTTGGTTCCTTTGCTACCTTTTGATCCCTTTGAAGCAAACCAGGCTGAACCGTTTAGCATAATAGAAGGAACATTTGCCCATGTTTCGACATTATTCAGAGTGGTCGGCTTATGCCAGAGCCCATCGACCACGGTATGCACGTCCTTTGGCCGTGGCTCGCCCACCTTGCCTTCCAGAGATGCCATCAGCGCTGTCGATTCACCGCACACGAATGCACCGCCACCCCGGACGATCTGGACGTCGAATCCAAATGATGATCCCAATATGTTCTCGCCCAGAAGCCCGAGTTCTCGGGCTTGCTGCACAGCCACCCTTGTGTGCTTTACCGCCAGCGGGTATTCGTTGCGGACGTAGATAAAGCCTTGCCTGGCGCCGATTGCCCACGCGCCGATCATCATACCCTCAAGAATCAGGTGCGGGTTTCCTTCCAGCAGACAGCGGTCCATGTATACGCCAGGGTCGCCTTCGTCCGCGTTACAGATGACATATTTTTCATCGCCCGGCGCTTCCCGGCACTCGGCCCACTTGTGACCGGTGGGGAAGCCTCCTCCGCCTCGTCCTCTCAAACAGGATGCCTCGATTTCCCGAATGACTGCGTCTGGAGTGATTTCAAAAAGGGTTTTCGCAAGAGCCGAATACCCGTTGATGACAATGTAATCCTCGATAAAGCATGGATCGACCTGCCTATTTTGAGCCAACAAATGGCGGTCCTGGGAGCGGTAGAAAGGAATTTCCGACTTGGTCTCAATTGTCTTGCAGGAAACCGGATCGCGGTAGAGTAATCGTTCGATAACCTCGCCGGCACGGACGGTTTTGGCAACGATCTCCTGGGCGTCAACGGGCAAGAGATGGCAATATAATGTGTTTCCCGGCTCTATGACACACAGGGGACCTTGCTCACAGAATCCGTGGCATCCGGTGACGCGCACGTCGACTTTCTCATCCATTCCCTGCTTGATGAGTTCGTCTTTGACTGCCTCGATAACGGCTCCGGAGCGTGATGCCTGACAGCCGGTTCCTCCGCATAACGTAAGCACTACATCAAATTTCTTACGGTAATCGAGGATCCTCCTTCGGAATGCCTCCAGATCACCGGGAGTTCTTATCCTCAGGGTGAAATACCTAGTCATCTGAATTTCCCTCCACCCCGGTTCGGTTCATTGATTTGATGAGTTTACGCAGCTTGCCAGGGCTCATGTGGCGGTAACATGAGCCGTTTTCACTCACAACCGGTCCAACCGCGCAGGTTCCGAGGCAGTTCACCTGTTCAATGGTGAAAAGTCCATCGTCGGTCATTTCACCTGGCTTGACTTTGAGAAGACCAGTAGCCTGGTTTAGGAGAAGTTTTGCGCCACGCACGTGACATGCCGTGCCCATACATACGGTGATCACGTTCTTACCTCGGGGTTTTAATGAAAAAGCCTTGTAGAAGGAAGCAACACGGTAAACTTCCATGGGAGGAACTCCCAACTCTTTCGATATGACCCTCATCACTTCCTCAGGGATATATCCTTCCTGTTGCTGGACGTCCTGTAGAACCTCGATAAGCTGATTGGGCTGACTTCTGCGCCCTTCTAGAATTGAATCAAGTTTGAGAGGCATCATAAGAACCTCCTTCGGCTGGGTGAATTATTCATTGACACAATCTAGTTTCCATCTTAAGAATATGGCAGCCAAAGTAAATACCATTTGATTGCACTGTTTATACCTATTATTTATAGGTAAAATAGTACGCACTTTATACGTATAAAATGCCTATATTAGAGGGGCAGTGGCAAGGAGGAGCAGGTGAGAAGAAAAAAATCTCCTTTATCGCAGACTGGCAGGAAGGCTTCTCAAAAGCCGTGGAAGAACCCGTCTCGTTTCTGGCGAATTCCGTTCAGTGAAGAAACCGAACCTTCAAAGGTTGAAGTTGCCCTCCGCGAACGCATCAAGGAGTTGAACTGCTTGTATGGGATAACCCAGTTGGCTGAAGTTCATTCTGATTCGATTGAAGATCTGTTGCGGGACCTCGTTAATTTTTTACCCTTTTCCTGGCAGTATCCGGAGATCACCTGTGCCCGGATTACCTTCAGGGAAAAAGTATACAAGAGCGAGCGATTCAAGGTCACAAAATGGCGGCAGATGTCACGGATACAGATATATAATGAACCGGTCGGCGAAGTGGTGATGTTCTATCTCGAAGAACGCCCGGCGGCGGACGAGGGACCATTTCTCAGGGAGGAACGTGCCTTACTGGATGCAGTGGCTGAGAGAATCGGTGCTAGTGCAATGCGGATTTCCGCCGAACAGGAACTGCAGGAAACCAACAGGCAGTTGATCGTTGAACGGAAGGCGCTGCAGGAAACGAACGCAGCTCTTCGCTCAGTTTTGGCAAGAATCGCGGAAGAAAAAGAGGAAATATATATGGATGTGCATGCAAACGTTGGTAGGATCATAATGCCGATTTTGCATGCGCTGTCTTTGGAGTTGCCTCGCGCCCAGAGGAAATATATAGAGATGCTGAGGACCAACCTGGAGGAGATCACATCCCCGCTGGGTAGCCGGTTGTCGAAAACCTCACTATCACTGACGCCGACGGAAATCCATATATCCAATATGATTCGAAGCGGTTTGCGGACAAAAGAAATCGCTCAAATTCGGGGAGTATCAGAGGCTACAATAAGCCGCCACCGCGAACGCATCCGCAAAAAACTTAAACTTACCAACAGCCGCATCAATCTTATGACATATTTGCAGGCAAATCTGGAGAAAGCAGAACTCTAGAACGGGGAAAAAGCATTGGAGATACCGCGGGGATTCTGAAGGCATCCGTGGGAAGGGGCTCCTAATATTGTTTTAATGCCACCACAGACGCAAACGGCGACTATCTCGACGGCAACAAGGGCTATAGACTGAGTATTCCGGCAAATGTTCCGGCCAAGGACTTCTGGTCGGTGGTTGTCCACGACCCGTAAACCCTCTGTCTGCTGCGAACCAGTCAGCCCTTCCCAAGCAAGAATAATAGGAGCGGACGATCTCATCGTCAATAAAGATGGATCAGTCGATCTCCATGTTGGCCCAGAATCACCGAAAGACAAAGAGAAGAACTGCGTTGAGATCTTCCCTTGCAAAGGCTGACTCGTCCTGTTGCGCCTCTGCGGCCCACTCTATCAGTGGTTAGACAAGAGTTGGCAACCGGGAGAGTTCGAGCTGGTGAAGTGATTGTTTCAGTGAATCAACGCTCCAACTAACCATTCACAGTCGGGCGGACGAACAGCTCCGTCGATTCTCCTTGCCGGTATCTTGGAAGTTGACATCACCTGCTTTGATGCGGACTCTATTCGTTCTAGATTTTACTACTACCTAAAGATGCAGTTCAGAAAAGGTAACTAAGAACATAGCTGCTATTTACGTTTAGTCCTGACCATGCGTCAAAGTTTAAGATATGCTAATCATATCTGCACGATTCATTGCTCACCGTAAGTGTGTTCAACTGAAGTCCAAACTGATCCGCGTGAAATGTGGATTACATACTTAATCCCCACTTTTCCTCTTAAGCACGATCTACAATATCTTGGTTTAATCTGAAAAAATGCCGAGTTTTTGGCTTCGCATTTTTCTCTTCAACATCTTGTCCATGAGTAAACCTCAGGGAAGTGTAAATTAAGGGATGTGATCTTGACTTTCGCACTGAACTGAGCATTTTTCAAGACATCGCTTTTTGTTTAGTATAAAGTGGGTAAGACGCCGTATAATTTAAGTTAGGCAGAGTAGATAGTTGTGAAAAGAGTTGCTGTTTAAAACATAAGGAAAGTCCAAAGGAGATCTTGTCTGATGCCCGCAGAGAAACAGGAATCGCCGGTTAAAAATAAATCCTCTTTTGAATTAACTAGATGGTATTACGTATTGGTTTTTGTTCTTGCCATTTTTTCATTTATTACACTCAGCAGAAACTTTGAGGGTGAATGGGAGGTCACGCTAGGAATAGGTACCATGACGGCCATCCTGGTCGCCCTGGCTATCTTGCCATCTCTCTTAAGTTTCCTAGTTAGAGAGACTCCAAGGGGGACAAAGTTGACAGCTAAGATACCTAATATTTTTGATATCTCTGTTGAGAGAGTTCATGAGATTGAGGAAAAGATAGCTGAAAATCAGAAGAAGCATGAGAAGGCGGGAGAAGCGGCGAAAGACCAAACGATGAGCCAAAGTGATATTGAAAACATCATGCGAAATGCTGACGCAGATTTGGAGAAAACAGTAGCACCTCAAGAGCTACCTTTTGTCCAGCAAACGTATCTGCAGAAGCTCAATGAGTTGGTAAAAAGTTTCAATCGTAACCGACATCTAAGAATATCCGGGAAAAGCTCGGTAGCTGAGGCCGACCAGATTGTCTACAAAATGCGGGCAATGGCACCACTGTTATTCGGTCAGCTTGATATTTCTGCTTGGCTGGACAACCCCAATATGGGCAAATGCCTGGCTGCTATCAAGTACCTTGATTGGGTACAGGACATAGAGTATGCAGCAGCCTTAGCAGATAAGCTCCAAGAGTTGGAAGATAAAGGAGATACTTTTCAAGCATATCATGTTCTACTTGCGCTAAAAAGCATGGCTAACCAATTAGCATATGACTATCGATATGAGATAAAAAAGCTGATCGAGGAGTACGTACCCAGCGGCACTGGTCATTCATCTCGTGCATATTTAAAGAATCGTATCCTGGAAATTCTTTCTTACGAGCAGGCGTCATCTCTTGAATCTTGAACAGCGTTTCATCGCCTAACAAAGCGCTGCAACGGACCAGGCAAAAAGCTCAGTTGACTCTATGTATTCACTGAACATTACATACTAAACTCTGCCCATTTTGACCTACCCCGACATGTGGTATTATGCTCCCCAGTGCTGAAAGTGGCGATTAGGGGATGTAATCGCCACTTTAGAGGTCTCATCTGCCGTCCCACCAAGGATCAAACCATTAGCCCTTTTTTTGCGGCACAGATGAGGGTATCATGGGGTGTAATAAGAGCGGATGTTGATTGCAGCATTTGCCGTTTCGAATATCTTGGCCGTCGGGGATTAGGTAGATGTTTTTTTGAACGATCTATACTATATGGGTATATAATTTCTGCATTACAAAAAGAAAGTCGTTTCGCGTATGAACTTCGAGAAATTGAGTCAACTCGCGGCTTCGATAGAGTCGATCGCAACAGTTATCGCATTGGTCTTGGGCGGCTTATGGGCCTATCGCCGGTTCGTGCGCCAACGCGAAGACTACCCGCACATCGACTTCAGGGTCGATCTGCGATTCGTTGGCCTTCACAGCGGCTCATGGGTTGTAGAGATCATAGCCTGGCTCGAGAACAAGGGACGCGTGCAGCACAAGATCAGTAAGTTTACCTTCGACCTTCGCTACCTGATTGATTCTGACAAGCTGCAGCGGGCCGAGCAGTTCGGTGGTCAGATACTGTTTCCCCACAAGGCCGCGAAGGGCTCATGGCTTCCGCAAGACTGGGAGTTCACATTCATCGATCCAGGCATACGGACCCACTACTCATACATTGGCACGCTACCGGCAGAGGCTCGCATCGCGTTGTTGCACGGATGGTTTGAGTACCAAGGGGGCCGCGAGTGGCATTCCGCGGAGAAGATCGTCCCGGTGCCCGAAGGCCCGAGTGCAGCCGCCTAACCAGGCGCTGCAGACGGACGGGGCAAACAGTTCCCCATGTATTCCTTTCTCTGGCCTTTCGTATTTGAAGTCCAGGCTGGTCCCCTGGACTGTGAGTGGCATACTTTAATTCACATTTCTGATATTTAGAACTAGTCACCACATCTTGTGTTTAACCAAGAATAGTAAAATACCAACTTCCCGTCAGAATCGGCGGCTCCTTTCGTTGCCTTGACCTGACTGTTTACATTTACAAACAAACCCTAATCCATAGGGACGACCCGAGAAGTGGGATTCTGAGAGATAATCATCCAGTCATAGCACGTCCGAGACGAGAAATATCACCCTGCCCTGCCCGTTTCGTATTCTTTCCGTGACGATAGACGTATAGATGGCAGGCAGTATTCCGGCACTCGGCAACGAGCTGGCTGCTACCGCCCATACACTCGAGACATAATCTTCTAATTAGCTTTACGGATGGCCGGCCTCTGCCTAGACGGTACGGATAAAACCAACATTGCGCATCTTTAGTCCCTTGGCCGGACAAGCAATTATTACCGCCGCAATCGACAGGTCGTAAATACTTCCAACACAAGTCAAACAGAATTTGCGGATAGACTTTCCCGGTGTACAGAGTCCTGAATAATCGATTCCCATATTCGTTCCCTTCATTAGAGCCCGATTGTGTTACCCGGCGTTACCCACGTTCCTTGCAGATGTTCATGAACAGTGAATGTATAAATATTTAACTGGATTGCAGATCCAGCGGGGCAACCCATGGGAGTTCGAGTCTCCCCTCTCGCACCAGCATTGATACCAGCCCGGCCAGTTTTAGTTGCGGTAACAATTCCATGAAGTGGTTGTTTTTCTCGCCTTTCCCGCTTTTCCCTCATTTCTCGCTGCAAACACCAATGGTACGTCGCAGGGGCCGACGGCCGGGGACCCTAGGCTTCCGGCTCCCGGAGCCTACGACTCGGAGAGAAGGACAACCACATCTGTTGTCGCAATAAGTGATTCATAGAATATCCGGGTTAGATTATGGCAGGGTATAATAAAACAAATGACAAATTGTTTTCGCGGGTTGCCAGATGGTACCTACTATGATTATATTGTCGGGCGGTTCAGCAAGCTTTGCCAAAGGTGCTCCGGCTTGGCGATTTTTCCTGGAACATGATTTCTAAATTAACAACCTTGCCTCGAAATAGGTGGAGAAATTCGGCAAAAATACTATGAAAGTGTCCGTAGAACAAATAGGTGAGATTACCAGCAGGATTAAGGTGGAACTGCCTGAGGAGACGGTGAGTCGTCAGCTTAAAAAAGCCTACAACCGCCTCAACCGCAGTGCAAAAGTCAGAGGTTTCCGGCCGGGAAAGGTGCCCTTGACCATTCTCAAGCGACATTACGGGGATCAGGTAAACCATGAGGTAGGGTTGGAAATGGTGAACGACACTCTGATGGAGGCTGTGGAACAAACCGGGATGGAGGTTGTTTCCCAGTCTGACCTGGACAGAGAGCCTCTCCAGGAGGGTGAGCCTTTCCGCTATTCATTTATAGTCGAGGTGAAACCGCAAGTCGATGCTCAGAATTACAAGAATATCCCGGCTAAAAGGGCACCGGTGGAAGTCACTGACGAGGAAGTTGGAGCCGAGCTGGCCTTGCGGAGACAGGAGAACTTCCAGCTCAGACCTCTCGAAGAACCTCGCCCCATCCAGCAGGGAGATCACGCTGTCCTTGATTTTAAAACCTTTGTAGCCGGTAAGCCGGTGCCCGATGGTGAAGCTAGGGGATTTCACCTGGAAGTGGGGAGTAATCGCTTCAATCCCGAGTTCGAAAATGAGCTCTTGGGTGCTAGCAAGGGTGAAAAAAGAGAGATCGTGGTTTCTTTTCCAGTTGATTACGGCAACAAAAATCTTGCCGGCCAGAAAGCCACCTTCCAGGTGGCAGTGAAGGACATAAAAGAAAAGGTTCTTCCGGAGCTGAATGACGAGTTCGCTAAGAATCTTGGTAAATTCGAAAGTCTGGAAGATTTACGCGCGACCATACGCCAAGAACTGGAAAGTAACAAAAGAAAGCGCATGGATGATGAGGTCTGGGTGCAAATCTCTGATGAACTGCTCAAACGTAATCCCTTCGAAGTTCCTAAGGGCATGGTGGAACAGGAATTGCAAAGAATGTTGGATACCGTACGCTTTCGACTTTCATCCCAGAACCTCACTCTGGAGCAAGCGGGAATGGATGAACACACCTTCAAAGAGCGAAACCGCCAAATGGCGGAAAAGAGGGTACGCACGACCATTATCCTTGAAAGAATCTCTGATCAGGAAGAGTTAAAGATCAGCGACGAGGAGCTGGAGCAGGGCTTGCACAGCACCGCAGAGAAAATGAGTCAGCCCCTTGAGAAGGTGAGAGATTTTTATCTAAGAAATAACATGATGGATTCTTACAGGCATCAATTGCTGGAAGAAAAGGTTATAAATTTCCTCCAGGATCAGGCAGATATTACCGAAGGTGAGCCTGTGGCCACAACTGCCCCCGAGGGGAAAAAAAGTGAAGGTGAGGAAAATTCATGACTCTGATACCTATTGTTGTGGAGCAGAGCAGCCGGGGTGAGCGGGCCTACGACATATATTCAAGACTGCTGAAGGACCGCATCATTTTCCTCGGAACTGCAGTGTCCGATGAGGTGGCCAATCTGATTATCGCTCAGATGCTCTTCCTGGAATCTGAGGACCCGGACAAAGATATCAACTTTTACATTAATTCACCTGGAGGACTGGTTACCGCCGGTTTGGCCATTTACGACACCATGCAATACATCAAACCTGATGTGTCAACCCTGTGTTTGGGCCAGGCTTCAAGCATGGGAGCCTTGCTGTTGACGGCGGGAGCGGCTGAAAAACGTTTCTCCTTGCCCCACTCCCGCATTCTAATTCATCAGCCCCTCGGTGCTTTCCAAGGCCAGGCCACCGATGTGGAAATTCAGGCCAAGGAGATTCTGCGAATGCGTGAGAAGCTCAATGAAATCCTCGCAAGTCACACCGGCCAACCTTTGGAAAAAATCCAGAGGGACACTGATCGAGATTTTTTTATGAGTGGTGAGGAGGCTAAGGAATACGGGATTATAGATAAAGTGATAGTCGAAAGGGAGATACCCAAAGAGGAGCCCAAGAAAAAATCCCTGGCGGATGCGCCCAAGAAAGAGGGTGATTAGAGACCCCATTGAATATGGAGACTCTTCTGGTATAATATTCCTGCAATGAAAATCTGAGAGGGACCTCAGTTGACCCAGGAGGATTAGATGACGAGAAAGAAAGATGACCGGGGTGGAGATCTGGTCTGCTCATTCTGTGGCAAAAGTCAGGACGAGGTGAAGAAACTCATTGCTGGTCCCACCGTCTATATTTGCGACGAATGTATTGAACTCTGCAACGACATCATTGCCGAGGAATTTGAGAAAGAGGAAGCTGCCAAATTAAGCAGTGTACCCAAGCCCACTGAGATCAGGGATGCCATAGACGACTACGTCATCGGTCAGGAACGGGCGAAAAAAATTCTCTCGGTGGCAGTCTATAATCACTACAAGCGTATTGAATCACGGGCAGAGATGGAGGATGTGGAGATCCAGAAAAGCAATATCCTCCTCATCGGACCCACCGGCTGTGGTAAGACCCTACTGGCACAGACCTTGGCGCGCATTCTTGACGTTCCCTTTACCATTGCCGATGCCACCACTCTAACGGAGGCGGGATACGTTGGTGAGGACGTGGAGAATATCATCGTTAATTTACTTCAAGCAGCCGATTACGATGTTGAAAAGACCTCCCGGGGCATTGTTTACATAGATGAGATAGACAAAATAGCCCGTAAGGCGGACAGCCCTTCCATCACCCGGGACGTGTCAGGTGAAGGTGTTCAGCAGGCGCTGTTGAAAATCCTGGAAGGAACAATTGCTAATGTCCCGCCTAAGGGGGGGCGCAAACATCCGCAGCAGGAGTTCATTAAAATTGATACCACTAACATTCTTTTCCTCTGCGGTGGCGCCTTCAACAACCTGGAAGGCATAATCAAGTCCCGCATCGGCATCAAGGCTCTGGGATTCGCCGCCGATATTCAAAGACGGGAAGAGCGCAAACTGGGAGAAGTTCTCATGCAGGTGCAGCCAGAGGATCTTATCAGATTTGGCATGATTCCTGAGTTTGTCGGAAGACTCCCAGTGGTGGCAACCTTACATGAATTGACCGAAGAAGAATTGGTCCAGATAATGCTCGAGCCGAAAAACGCCTTGGTAAAACAATACCAGAAACTTTTTGGCATGGAAAACGTGACCCTGCGCTTTACCGAAGGTGCCTTGCAAGCAGTGGCCAGAGAGGCCATGAAGCGAAACTCCGGGGCACGAGGGCTCAGGAGTATTCTGGAAAACATCATGCTCGATATCATGTACGAGATTCCTTCTCAGCCTGATATTCGCGAATGCGTAATCAGCGAGGAGGTAGTGACAAACAGAGAATTGCCCTTGCTCCTTTACGAAGGCACCCTGGAGTCAGCCTGATAAAAGTGACAGGCTTTGAGTTAAGAGCACATTTGACCAGGGTCTTGAGTTACATATTGGTGAAGGTTACCTCCAACCCAGGGGATTACCTTCGTCTTTGACAAGAGAAAGATATGTTTAAGAAAAATCGTGAAAATATTGAATCGGAGGTGCCCTCAGTGCTGCGAGAATATCCTTTGCTGCCCCTCAGGGACATCGTCATTTTCCCTAACATGGTGGCCCCTCTTTTTGTTGGACGGGAGAAATCGATTAAGGCCTTAGAATATGCCATGGGCCAAAACAAGACCATCTTTCTAGCCACCCAGAGAAAGGCGAAAACCGATACTCCTTCTGAGAAAGACATCTTCCGCACCGGGGCCGTGGCTGCCATACTACAATTGCTTCGTCTTCCTGATGGTACAGTCAAAGCGCTGGTGGAGGGCAAAAAGCGAGGAGAGATCGCCAAGTTTATGCCCAACCCGGACTTTTTTATGGTCCAGGTAGACGAAATACCCGAGGAGATTGACAAAGATGTCCAGATCGAGGCCTTGATGCGCAGCACCATTCAGGCCTTCGAAAAGTACGCCAAGCTGAATAAGAAAATCTCCCAGGAGATGGTACTTTCGGTTTCCTCCCTAGAGGAACCGGGGCGGCTGGCCGACACCATTGCCTCCCATATGCCATTCAAGATTGAATACAAGCAAAATCTCCTTGAAGCCATTCCGCACCTCAAGCGACTTGAACTGCTTTATGCTTACATTAGTGGTGAAATTGAGATCATCCAGACGGAGCAGCGCATTAAAGGGCGGGTCAAGAAACAGATGGAAAAGACCCAGCGGGAATACTACTTGAATGAACAGATGCGCGCCATCCAGAAGGAGATGGGCGAAAAGGATGATTTCAGAAACGAACTTGCCGAGCTGCAAAAACGGATCAAACGCAAGCGCATGTCCAGAGAAGCCGCCAGCAAGGTTCGGACGGAATTCAAGAAGTTAAAGTTGATGTCCCCCATGTCTGCTGAGGCGACGGTGGTCCGAAACTATATCGACTGGCTGCTTTCTTTGCCCTGGTACGATCGTACCAAAGACAAATTAGACATCGACGCGGCTTTTCAAATATTGGAAGAGGACCACTACGGCTTAGAAAAGCCCAAAGAGAGAATACTCGAATATTTGGCAGTTCAGGCTCTGGTCAAAAAGATAAAGGGACCAATCCTTTGCTTTGTGGGACCTCCGGGAGTGGGAAAAACTTCTCTTTCCAAGTCAATTGCCCGCGCGCTGGGGCGCAATTTCATTCGTCTCTCCCTGGGTGGGGTGCGAGATGAGGCCGAGATTCGCGGTCATCGGCGCACTTATATTGGAGCACTTCCAGGAAAAATCGTCCAGAGCCTGCGCAAGGCGAAATCCAACAATCCGGTGTTTTGTCTAGACGAGGTCGACAAAATGAGCATGGATTTCCGCGGTGATCCGTCTGCGGCACTCCTAGAAGTTCTGGATCCAGAGCAAAACTTTGCCTTCAATGACCACTATCTGGACGTGGATTATGATCTGTCTGAAGTTCTCTTTATCACTACAGCCAATACCTTGTTTAGTATTCCGCCGGCCTTGCAGGATCGTATGGAGATCATTCGGTTGCCGGGGTACACTGAATTCGACAAACTCAATATTGCCAAGCAATTTTTGGTTAAGAAACAGTCTGAGGCCAACGGGCTGAAGCCTGAGAACATTCACTTCTCCGACGGCGCTATTTATGAGATCATTCGCCGCTACACTAAAGAAGCTGGAGTCCGTAATCTCGAGCGGGAAATAGCTTCCGTCTGCAGGAAAGTGGCCAAGGAGGTAGTTAAGCAGGGACCCGACACCAGGATTAGGATAACGGAACCTAGCATAGCCAAATATCTCGGTGTCGCCAAGTTCCATTATGGCCGCACTGAAGAAAAGGACGAAATTGGCTTGGCTACCGGTCTTGCCTGGACCGAGGTTGGCGGCGAACTCCTGGGCATTGAGGCAGCAACCATGCCCGGCAAGGGTGGCCTCACCATCACAGGCAAGCTAGGAGAGGTTATGCAGGAGTCTGCTCAGGCAGCACTTACCTATGTACGCTCCCGTGCTTCGGCTCTTGAACTCAATCCGAATTTCTACAAAAAATTAGACATACACGTCCATGTGCCTGAAGGTGCCATTCCCAAAGACGGACCCTCGGCGGGCATTACCATGGCCACTGCAATTGCTTCCGCCTTGATCAAAGTTCCTGTCCATAAGGATCTGGCCATGACGGGAGAGATTACTTTGCGCGGTAGGGTACTGCCCATTGGAGGTTTGAAGGAAAAGGTGCTGGCCGCCCATCGCGGTCTGGTCAAGAGAGTGCTTATTCCCAAAGAAAATGCCAAGGATATAAAAGAAATTCCCGGCAAGATTTTGAAGGAAGTTGACCTCGTACTTGTTGAGCACATGGATGAGGTGCTTAAGCACGCTTTGGTGGTGGATGATCCTGAGAAGCTTTTCAGCAAACTAGAAGAAGAGGCTGAAGAGGTTCTGGTACCAAGTGAGGCTGCTGAACCTTCGGAGGAGATTACTGCCCACTAGTCTTTCCCTCTCAGGAGTACTTACCTTTTAGTGTCAAAAACGCCTAGTCTTCTAGCGGCTGGGCGTTTTATTTTTCACCCGGTTAGCTGTCAGCTGCGCCAAAACTGCTGCGGACAAAGGAATGTCTACACCCAGCTCGGATTATTCGTAAAGCTTCCTTTACTTCATGAGTAACCTACCCTTTTGGCTCCCGCTCTGTCTTTATAGCTTCCCACTCCTAGGTGTAACTCTCTGCGATAGCAGTTAGAAAAATATAAGGGAATCAAGATCAAAGTCCTTGATTCCCTAAATAATTTCCTGGTGGGCGGGACAGGAGTTGAACCTGCGACCCCCGGCTTGTAAGGTGGAAAGTCCGGCTGACATCATAAAGTTTTTTGCATTGTTACCAGTATCTTACCATTCAAGGCCCCAGTAGTTACGAATCTAACCGTGCATTCAAATCTCTTTGCCGCTAAGAATTATCAGGCCGCCGACTACTGCAAAGAACATCGATGTTAAATTACCTAGTACTCCCGCAAATTCAAATGGAGTGAACTGCCCACTGCTCCAATCTGTGTCTCTGCTACGAGCATAGTGCCAAGTCTGGCATATTGAAGGTCGAGCCTTTGTTTAGCCATCGACGATCTCCCTGAGTTAATATCCAGTTAGGTCAGTATGGCTATGTTTTTCTAAGTCACCACAAAAATCTTACTCCCATTCCCCGTGGGCCCGATTCGTCATCAGCGCCAGGAGGAGTCGTCCAGACGACTTGGGCGCGGAATTCCTCCACCTGACCACTCGGTAAATTGATCCTCAAGAGAAATCTTTTCTTTGCACTCAATGGCTTCTCACACTGAATAAAGGCGCCTAGTGAGCTCACGTTTTTTACTCTTCCTTCCATAGTATCTTCAGAAGTTGTGATCTTAGCCGACCAGTCGACACTCATTCTAAAGCTTTTCCGCCTGTC
>JARRNM010000011.1:0-37488 GCA_037384945.1 Deltaproteobacteria bacterium | reverse complement strand
AACAAGAAATGGTTCGGGTCAACCGATCTTCCGCTGCCGGAGGCGGGTGACCAGCTATAATATCCGCTACTCAAATTAGCCTGCGTCAATCCTTGGGCAGATCTTTCTCTAGCTCCTCGAGATGTTCCAGCGCCTTCTTCAGTTCATCGCTCAGGTTACCGACTCGGAGAATCGACCTTACACGGGTGAAAATCTCAACCATTGAGAATGGCTTGGTGAGAAAATCTTCAGCTCCCGCATCAATCGCCTCCCTCTTGTGTTCCCCATGTGCACTTATCATGACTACCGGGATGGAACTAGTCTTCTCATCCGCCTTTAATCTCTTACAGGCTTCTATCCCATTAACTCCCGGCATCTTTATATCCAGCAGAATTGCTTGCGGATTCTCTCTTTTCGCTAGCTTCACTGCCTCCTCTCCATTGGAGGCCAAAATCACTTCATATCCCTCATTCACTAAAACATCATGGAGTATATCCCTGATTACCCGTTCATCATCCACTACCAGGATCTTTTCTCCCATGGTGCTCCCTTACAATCTCGTCGCGCCGAAAGTGTTTAAGTGAAATGATCAACCATTGCCAGATGCAGGCAGCCGACCATAACGTCCAGTGACCAAATCTGCTCCCGTTTTCACTCTGGGCGGTTCTTTTCCAGTTCCTCTATGTAAGCCAGCTTTCTTTGCAGCTCATCGGTAAGATGTCTGATGCGGAGCATTGATCCTACTCGAAAAGAAAGCTCCACCAGGCTAAAGGGTTTGGTAACAAAATCATCAGCGCCCATCACAAAAGCATCGACATCTCTGTCTTCGAAGGCGGTCACCATGATGATCGGTATGAAGCGGGTCTTATCCTCCTCCTTCAATCTTCGGCAGACTTCTACTCCATCTATGCCAGGCATCATGACGTCAAGGAGAATTACCTGCGGCTCTTCTTTTTCTACTAGTTCCAAAGCCTCCACCCCGTTTGATGCCTGGATGACATCATATCCCTCTCCAGTCAGAACCTCGGTAAGCAAATCCCTAATTTCCAATTCGTCATCCACTACCAGGATTTTATCCCTCATGGAGCCTCCTTTCTCAATTTATTGGCGCCAAAATTATGCAAATTAAACGATCTCCATTCGTTGCAGGTGAGGGTGACCACTGCAATTCAATTTGGAGATACAAGGTCGTGCCCTGCAATCGATTCTGTAGCCTGAAAGCTATTTAGAATTTCATGGACGTACCATGTTTCACATCCCAAGCCCTCCCTTTATCCCTTTTCTTCCATGAAAATGAATATATAGCATTCCGCAAAGGATTATGCCTCTCCCAGGAATAGTTGCAGTATCACACAGGACCTTGATCAATGCAGGCTTTCGGCATGTAAGGATCCATGCGCAGCTCAGTAAGACACATCAGCTACTGTGATGACAAAAGGAAGGGTCAGGATTTGAGATTGAGTCCATAGGAGAGTGTGATGCGCGCCGTCGGTGCCGTGTCAGGTTCCCCTTTTCCGCCAGTGTGCCAGTTCAACCATCTTGGACCCCTTGCTTGTTTTCGCCCCCGCTCCCAAAGTGTAAACCGCAGGGTGCGCCCCTCGGTACCAGGGCCAGAGCGTCACCGCCCCCTTGGAATTTTCTTTTTCTCCTTCCTCTACAGGTTTACCAGCAAGTAAGACGCCTTCGCATCAAATTCTACCAAGTAAGCTTCCATTCCTAAAAGCTCATCACTCAAACGAGCCCGCGCCCACGGGACGACCAGGTCTCTAATTTCGGGATTGTTGCCGAACCGCTCGGAGAATTCATCGCTTTCTGCTCAGTGAGACACGGTCATTTATTGAAAAAACTTTCGTAACGCGAACATATTTGCACTCACCGCAATTGGAGTAAGGCTGCTCTCGCAACCAGAACGGTGGAATCTGCCAACCGACATAACCTACACCATTTGCAAAGGAGTTTGCAAGAAAATCATGGACCGTTTTGAAATTCAATACCATTTGAGAAGCTACGGAGTCACCCAAATGGTCATCGCCCGAGAGCTGGATGTTGACGAGCTGTTGGTATCACAGGCGATCACCGTTGACGGGGCGAGCTACTGGAAGAAATGGAGCAGTAAGTTCTTTTTCTTTTGGGATGTCTTTTCAGCGTTCTTACGGCAGGCGTCGCGGGCTGTAATTCAATCGCTCATCTGAAGTTCGTAGGGACCTTCTCAGAAGGGCACTCTTCAGGACTGACCTTAACATAGCACAAGCACTGGACGGAAACCCGGAATTAGGAAATCTCCTTTTATTGGGGGACCTTGTTGACGAATCGTCATGGATTCGTGAGTAAGGTATGCTAGCACAATTCCCTTGACAGAACGATAATGACCTGTTATGGGCAGACCATATATATGGGCGGGTAGCTCAGTGGGGAGAGCATCGGCCTTACAAGCCGGGGGTCGCAGGTTCAACTCCTGTCCCGCCCACCACTAAAGATGAAAGGACTGGGAGAAATCCCAGTCCTTTTTGCCTTCATGGTTAAAACGAAAATCGATCTCCCCTCAATCCTCCAGATCTTCAATATAAGATCGCAGCAACTCGAGGTTGACTAACATCCTCTGCTTTATTCGATCACTCACTCCTGAGCCCTCTTCCGCCTTCAGCTCTATTGTCTTCTGGATGAATTCAAGTGCTGACTTTGCATCCTGCCAGCTTTCTCCTCCAGTTAATTCAGCCTCGGGATCCGGGAGATCTGCATGCTTGAAAGTGGTAACCAACTCGATGATCAGAGTGTTTTTCGAGATCTTTTTGCCCCTCGACACTGTCTCTTGAGCTGCTCTCAAAGTCAGCCAATCATCGAGATCTTTGGGCAGTCGCAGTAACCATTTTTTTCCCATCCATGTATCCTTCACATGATGATATATTTAGTACTAAATATATCATGAATGGATAAGTGTCAAGAAAAACTTGACAATCTATATAAAGCCAATTGTTTTTTTAACCCTTGCTCGGTTCTGGCCAGATGAGTTTCGAGCTTAATCATGATGTTGCAAAATAATGACTAGATTGATGGATTTGCTCGGGATAATCTCAACCTGAATTTGAGAGGTAAGGGGCACAGATCTTGGTTAACAGGTCAAAGGACGTCGCCGCAACTGGTGACCCCTTACAATTCGTCACTTACTTTCTTTTTCTCTATGCTCTCTGATGCCCTTCGCGTCATATATGTTCCTTGTGCATTCCGCGGTTCAAAATTCACCTTTTCATATGTACGTTTAGCTACACTGAACCTTTAAATCTCCTTTTTCCCGGTTATCTAGGCATTGATCTTGCTATAAAGATTGTCTCCGACGACAGGAAGAGTTCCCATTTGCAGCACTAGGACAAAAAGGAGGGGCACCCATGGAGGCAAAAATTCTCGTTGTTGATGATGAAAAAGAGATAAGGGACTTGCTCAGTATTTATCTAATGGAAGATGGTTACAAGGTAATAGCTGCTTCAAACGGGCAGGAGGCCATAAGCTTGGCACAGGCAGAGCATCCTCAGGTAATCCTCATGGATGTCAAGATGCCCGGCATTGATGGAGTAGAAACATGTAAGAGGCTCAAATCGCAAGAAGGGACCAAATCAATTCCAGTCATTATGGTAACTGCCTATCAGGACAGAGACGTGGAAGCCTATCTCGAAGGCGCCGACGACTTCGTCAACAAGCCTTTCGATAAAATTGAAATCACCTTTAGAGTGAGGTCAATGCTGCGCATTAGTCATCTTAATGACGAATTAGAGAGAGCAATGGCCTATATAGAGGAACTGGATAGAAACCTTCCCAAACGCTAACCCACCGCTGGAGAGACTTATTTCGTTGATAGAGGAAGTCTTTGCCCTCCAGCCCCGCCCCGGGGCGGGGTGAGAATATCGGCATCCCATCATTCCAACTTTTCGTTATTTCAGGAACGTGTTGCAAATTAACGGCATGGAATAAACAGCTCACTTCAGCTCATTGTACAAATCACGATACAGGCCAGACAACCAATTCCTTGCCAGACCATTAATAGATCTTATTTTAGGAAGAAAGCTCATGTTAGCATGCACTTGCCCTGATATATATTATCCCAGATCCTCTTGGGGTAGTGGAGTAATGAAGTGTTTCTAGACTCAACCTTTCAGTCAAAGATCGGGCCCATTCTTCTCCTGAGCCAAATTTTCCTGTTGAATTTTTTAGGCCGAGTAATCCTTGCTCCCCTGCTCCCAACCATCGAAAGGGACTTGGGTGTTGGTCACGGAGAAGCAGGTTCCCTCTTTCTCTTGATATCACTGGGATATTTCATCTCCTTACTTGCCTCGGGATTCATTGCCTCATGGCTCATGCACTACCGCACAATAATCCTTTCTGCCTCTGCCATTGGGCTGGCCCTGATAACCATTTCCTTCAGTGGCAGCCAAATGGGGGTTCTACTGGGATTAGTCCTGTTAGGTCTGTCGGCCGGTCTTTATCTCCCCTCCGGCATTTCTACCTTGACCTCCTTGGTTGCCCCTGACCAGTGGGGAAAGGCAATAGCTATCCACGAACTGGCTCCCAACCTCGGTTTCGTCCTGGCACCTCTCCTATCAGAGGCCCTGCTGAGATGGTTCTCCTGGCGAGGAATCCTTGGAGTCATGGGCGTGGCCTCTATTGCTGCAGGGGTGGCTTTCGCCCGTTTTGGCAAAGGTGGCAGGTTTCCCGGGACGGCTCCCAGCGCTGCCTCTTTTCGGAAAATTCTGTCAAAGCCGGCCTTTTGGGTCATAACCACCCTCTTTAGCCTCGGCATCGCAGGCAGTTTGGGTATTTACGCCATGCTTCCCCTCTACCTAGTAGCTGAACGCGGCCTTGATCAATACTCTGCTAACATTCTGGTGGCCATCTCACGCATATCAGGCCTGGGCATGGCCTTTTTGGCAGGCTGGGCCACTGACCGCTTCGGGGCAAAACGAATTATGGCTACCGTGCTTCTTTTGACCGGCAGCATGACAGTCCTCTTGGGTCTGGCAAAAGGTTATTGGCTCTTCATCACTGTTTTCTTGCAGCCCATGTTGGCTGTCTGTTTTTTCCCGGCGGGGTTTGCCGCTCTCTCTCGGATCGGGCCTTCGAGTTCCCGAAACGTTGCTGTCTCCCTTGCTATTCCTTTAGCCTTCCTGATAGGGGCCGGCTCTATACCCACCGGGATTGGGATAATGGGTGATCTTGCCAACTTCGCCCTGGGTCTTGCCCTGGTGGGAGGGCTGATAATTGCTGGATTCCTTTTGACTCTTACCTTAAGGTTGCCTAAGGAACACGAGTATCCTGCCTTTCTGTCAGTAGAGTAGCCAGCCGCCTCTATATTCTTGGGGTTTGTTGGCAAGCTGGCTTAACCGGCCTATAGTAGGGCGATTTTTTTCCTGCCTCCCTCCATATTTACCTCGAAAAGTAAAGGGTGGCATGATGTTTGAATGTCAACTTAATCGTCTGACCCTAGTCTGATTAAATCCAGCACCTGTAACCTAACCCTAACCTGGATATTTCATGAATTGGTGTGACGAGACCGCGAAGATGGGCGTACCACCGGGCAACCACAGGGTGTTGGTCCTGAGGCGTACCTTAACGGTACGTCGCAGGGGCCTACACCCGAGGACGCACGGAAGGATGACCATATCCGTGGTCGTAGTAAGCTATTCTTGAAATATCCAGGTTAAGAAGGATTGATTGAAGTGATCGGTTACTCAATATACATAGTGGATGACGACGCTGACATGAGAGAAGTGTTGAGCCTTGCCCTTGAGGCAAAGTATAGGGTCAGAACCTTCTCCACCGCGGGAAGCGCCCTGGAAGCAATCAAGATTGATTCTCCCGATCTAATTTTACTAGATATTGGCTTGCCCGACATGAGCGGGGTTGATGCTTTGCGGGAGATTAAGAAACTTAGTCCAGACGTCCTGGTAGTGATGGTGACGGCCACTACTGATATCAACACCGCCGTATCCACCATGAAGCTCGGCGCCTCCGATTACATGATGAAGCCTGTAAATGTTGATGCCCTAGACGTGAGTGTTCGTAACGTCCTCGATAAGATTAGGCTCAGAAAAGAAGTGCAGGTTTTACAGGAAAACTATCTCAAAGAAAACATCCCATGTTTTGTGGGAGAAAGTAACGCTATCCAGGACGTCATGCAATTCGTGGATAAGGTGGCCAAAGCTGTCGACACTCCAGTCCTTATACTCGGGGAGACCGGTACCGGCAAGGAACTGATAGCAAGTGCGATCCATTATAAGAGTCCAAACTTCAGTGGGCCTTTTGTCACCTTGAACTGCTCAGCCATACCCAGAGACTTGATTGAGAGCGAGCTCTTTGGCTACGAAAAAGGGGCTTTCACTGGCGCTAAGGCAGCAGGCAAAAAGGGTCTGGTGGAACAGGCCGCAGACGGTACTCTGTTTTTGGACGAAGTGGGTGACCTGAGCCTCGAAGCTCAGGCAAAACTCCTGCGCTTTCTGGAAGAGGGAGAGTATTACCGAGTGGGAGGAACCAAGAAGCTTCGGATCCATACGAGGGTTGTTTCGGCTACCAACAAAGACCTGAATACCATGATAGAAAAAGAATTCTTTCGACGGGACCTGTACTACCGTTTAGCAGTAATCAAGGTAGAGGTTCCTGCTCTCAACCAACGCCGTGACGATATTGTGCCCATTGCCAGGCACTTTCTTGCAGAATTTAGCAACAAGCACGGAAAATCTTTTTCCAGCTTCTCTCCAGAAACCGAAGCCTATTTAAAGAACCACAGTTGGCAAGGGAACATTCGCGAGCTCAGAAATCTAGTGGAGAGAGGCACACTCGTAGGCCAGGGGCCTGAACTTTCCCCACAGGATCTTGGCCTCGAGGGTATCACCGAGGCTATAGTGGTGGCCAGCAGTGATAATGAGAATGGAATTCCGGCGCTGCCTGACGAAGGGCTGGACCTTCAGGCCCTGGAAGAGCACTATATAAGAGAGGCCTTGCAAAAGGCCGAAGGCAATGAAACCAAGGCGGCAAAGCTCTTAAGAATGAGTTACTATTCCTTTCGCTATCGAAGAAAAAAACTCAAAGAACAGGTAGCCGAGCCAGATGGCAGTTAATTTTCTAACTGATCAAACCCCATGCTCCATGCCCTCTGCCCTCTGCCAAGTCCCAAATCCCCAATCAAAGAAGTTAGTAGTCGGTAGTCAGTAGCCAGTAGCCAGAGAGGCATACGGCGCAAGGCAAAAAACTCTTCACTGCCGTGCGCCTTAAACCTTGCCCCTTACCCCTTTCATCCATTCTCAATCCCCAATCGAAAAGTGCCTAGTGTTTAGTCCTTAGTGGTTAGTTGCCCTCCGACATCTGACCTCCACCCCGTGTTTTTTGGTTTTCCGCAAGGGACAACGGACCCAGCGCCCGCTGTCCTCTGTCGTCTGTCTTTACTGACCTCTGAGTTCTGCTTGCTGCCCGCTGTCAGCTGCCCCCTGCCAGCTGTCTTTTCCCCATGCTCCATGCCCCATGCCCTATGCCAATCCCCAATCTCCCAGCTTGCTAACTGGCAAAAAACACCTTGGCCATTTGGCCATTTTTTGCGATTTAGCTAGAGAATTTAAAAAGACTCTATCAGCATAACATTCTGTAATTATTCACTTTTATCTTTTTTATTTCCTTTGGCATCTCTTCTGCAAACTAGTGACAACAAAACAAATCAGGTAACAGTTTTAGGGGGAGGCAAGAGATGAAAGCAACGGTTAAGAGATTGACAATAGGTGTGATGATCATTTCATTTGCTCTTGGCTGGCCCATGGCCTCCATGGCCACGGGAGTGGACAGTATTAAGATCATCGACTTCGGCCTGTACAAAACCTCGTTTACCGGCTGGCAGAATGCACCTGATACCCTGCGCGGCAAAATTCAGATCATCGGCCAACGGGAACTGCTAAAAAGGACCAAAAAGATTCCCGTATGTGAGGGCAGCGAATTCGGCATCCGTTACGTAGTAAATGGCCAAGAGGAAGGTGGTGAGGTGGATCTCCTGATCAGAGTTTCTCATTCTGAAATGCAGAGCAGCGAAGAATGGGTAACTGCAAGACAGATCGGCACTCCTTCCTTTGATGGCTGGAAGTTCGACCGTGAGTCACAGATGGTCCCTGGGAAAGTGACCATTGAATTGTTCCATGAGGGAATAAAACTGGCTGAGAAGACCTTCACCGTATATTAAGGCTAAAACACGGATAGAGCCCATGGAAGCGATAAGGAGAAGATTAACCCTAAAAAAATTTTAGAAGGAATATCCTTTTATTTACTTCCGGCTGCAACAACTCCAACTTTGGCCAACCATCCGCCCCGATTTAGCCAGAAAGGAGTTGTTAACCAAATTATCTCTGCCTCCCCTAGCTTGGTTGGAGTTTATCTGACCAGGCTAGTGGGAGGCGCCTCCCCCCCTCCTGGAGAGGTTCGGCTCCGCCAAATTAGAGATTTCATCCCTGTGGTTGACTCGCTGCGCTTCTGCTGTTCATAAGGATTTAGGGATAAAAACTAACCCGAGATCCTTTGGATATGAGTTGTCCTCTCCAGTCCCACTACTTTGTACATGTCAGGAGACTATTTCTCTCCTAACAAGTTTTCCCTCCTTTCTTCTTCTCAGCACCTCAAAATGATTTGGCCAGCCTAAAACCAGGTCAATTTAGCGCCAGTATTCCACTTGGCACGCTTCTTGATACTCCTACCGAGCAAATCGGGCGCGGATGGCTGGAATCCTTCCAGTAAACAGACTCTTTGATTTTGGTTCATTTAGTCATACATTCAAACGTTTATGAGTCTGCATCTGAGAAAATCTCAAGGATTCACCGTCCAAATTTAGTATAAAAAATTTTATCTGCACTGCCTAGTAATGTCATCAGGTATAAAAAAATTTACAGGCACCTTGGGGGGAGCGCAATCATGCTAAACACCTATAGAGTTATTTCCTTGAGCCTGGTAACGGCACTGTTCTTTGCAGCACCTTTACTTTGCGTTCAACCTATTTCTTTCCAGATCAAAAAAGCACGGTACACTCAGGCCAAAGGGGTGAGAGTTGTTGCTAAAAGAGCTGCGACCACCCCCCAAATCAAAACCAGGGATGCCTCGGCGGCCTGGGCGAGGTCTATTCACCCAACCGGGTATAAGACTCTTCATGGGGAAGAGCCCGTGTCCACCGAGGTGGGAGACGAGAGTTGGGATGAGAATTACCGAAGTGATTGGCAGGCTGCGGAGGAAGAGGGCGGGATAGGTACCATGGGAACGGCCTCATATTCGGACCTTTTAAATTAATGGTCTTCGTCCTCAGAACACCGGTTCTGAGACTGAACGGAGGACTCACTCAGAGATAAAGGATCCAGTCATGGGTTGGAGAAAGACTTTTAGGGTAAGAAATTTTTGCGACCATCGGGGCTTCAGCGTAATCGAGCTTATAGTAGTCGTGGGCATGATTGTTCTTTTAGCGGCCATTTCCGCACCAGTTCTGAGCGGTTATAGCCCCTCCTACAATTCGAAAAAGGCAGCTCGCGAGATTGTCTCGGAGATGCAGCTTGCCAGGATCCACGCCATTAAAAACAGAGTAAACACGGTAGCGGTATTTTACCCGGAGGGCTTCTCCTCTGCAGACCAGGCGAACTCCTTTCTAATCTATGAAGACAAGGACAAGGACTGGATTCAGGACGCTGATGAGAATGTCATCGTGCAGAGAACCCCCATGCCCCGGAACGTGAAGCTGATTTCCGTGGTATTCACCTCAAATGGTTCTGGAGAAGCCACAGAAACACTTTCCTGCGGCTTCGACTCCCAGGGTTTGGCAGCAAGAAGGTCAGGCAGTGTTGTTTACGTGACCGGAGACGTCCAACTAAAGAACAGCAAGAACGAGACGAGAACCATAAGTTTCAACCCCTTCGGCAGGACCAAGATATCCATCGGGAGTTAAGTTATGTGGAGATTACATTTTTCAAAAAATAAAAAGCAGGGGATTAAGTTTCGACGAAAAGATCCCCAGCAAGGCTTCAGCCTGGTGGAAGTATTGGTGGCAATCCTCCTCCTCACCGTTGGCCTCCTGGCTTTGGCCAAGATGCAGACCCATGCAGTGGCCAGCAACTCCTTCGGCAACCACTTGACCCAGGCCACCTTCTTGGCTCAGGACAAGCTGGAAGAGCTCCGCCTGTTGAATGAATGTTACCTGGAGGTCCTAGCCAAACCTGAGATCAGCTGGACAACTGCCGACCAAGATATTGTCGACAACTACAACAGCCAGCTGAGCGACACACAGGATAATTGGGACGAAAACGATGGCCCTGACCCGGATAGTATACCGGATCAGTTCAGTTGGATAGAACCTGAGGACCATACCAACAGTGACGGCCCTACCCATGCAGTCAACCCCATCGATATCAACGGCGACACAGTCTCCAAGGGGGGCTACTCCAGAACGTGGTATGTAGTGGATGACAGGCCGACAATTAAGGCCAAGACCGTGCGGGTGCGGGTTACCTGGGACAATGGACGCCATGAGGTTTTTCTAGACACCGTGCTGTCGCAGTGATGGAGGTTGCCAATGAGGCGAGGACTCAAAGGAAAATCAGGGAAAAGAAGTATTTCCAAGAATAGCGCGCCATCCTGGCAGAACTCTCTCCGCTGTCAAGGATTTACCCTGGTTGAACTGCTCGTGGTTTTGGCCATAGTCAGCAACCATAGTGACTATGCTGATGCCAGTCGGCGAAACACCCTGACCCGTGAAGTCAAGCTCTGGAATGGCAGCTGGGGTGATCTTGGAGGTGAGCAGATATTTCTCGAAAACATTCAGGACCTTACCCTCACCTATCAACTGGCTGACGGCACCACCAGTGAGAATCCCACCAACCTTGAGGATATCCGGGGGGTGGTCATAAGCCTTACAGCACAGACCAGTATCGCCGTCGAGCCCTTTGCAGGCGGCAAGGGCATTAAGACCCGACAGCTCACTTCTAACATTCAGATTCGCAACCTGGGTCTTTCCTAATAATAAGAGGAGGAGCGGGTGAAGACCAAACAAATCTTTGCAAGGAGACAGCAGTTCAGCTTCAAAAAGTTTCTGGGTCGCTTGATCGGCAGCGACAGGGGTGTGGCCCTTATTTTCGCCCTGGTGCTCCTGCTCCTGGTGAGCATCATCGGCAGTTCCGCCACCTTGACCTCGCAAATAGACCTCAAGTTAAGCGGCAATAGCAAGGTGATCCGCACTTCCTTCTATGTAGCGGACGGGGGCATCATGTTGAGCCCCAGGGTCATCAGTCAAATAATCACTGACCGGGCTCTGCCCACAGCTGAGCAGACACCGCTTATCACCTATGATGAGTTTGCCAAAGCCAGCGAGGATCCTGTGCTGTTGAAAAAAATCATGGGCTTCTCAATGGACAGTGACTATCAAGCTGCGGACGACAGTACTGCTGACCTCACCGTGAACCAGGGAACACTGGGGAATATGGCAGTGGATCTCGCCCGGGTGGCCACTAACTACCTCTCCGGGGGTGGAGTTGAGTTCGCCTCGGGAACCGAAGGTGTGGGGGTCGGTGGTGCCGCTAGTGCGGCTATCATGTATAGACTCGACAGTACGGGCTCCGTAGGCACAGGACCCGGAACCACCTCATCCAACATAGTGGCACTGTACCGCAAAGTGGCGGGTGTGGCTGGAGGAAGGTAACCATGAAACTCTTGAAGAGATACGGCATTAGCCTGTTGATACTTGCGCTGGGATTGTGGGCGGCAGGAAAAAGTGAGGCAGCAAACTCCATGGGCCCCTATGTGTCGACTCCTATTTTCATGACCAATGCCGTTCCTCCCAATGTTTTGATCATCTTCGACAACTCGGGGAGCATGAATTCCATGGCCTACTGGCAAGAAAATCTCGTTCACGATGACGCGACTCCGGGTGAGTTTACTATCGTGCCGAACACTCCTTACAGTGAGGCCAAGAACTACTATGGTTATTTTGTCGCGGGCACCCCGGGCAACCGGATCAAATACACTTACTCCGGCGGCAAGTTCCTCCGAGACCCCAATGGCGAATGGCAGGGTAATTTCCTCAACTGGCTCTGCATGCGACGGGTGGATGTGGCGCGCAAGGTCTTGGTGGGCGGCTTGGCCACCTCGCGTACCGGTTCAGGTAACACCACCCTCATCGCCGAAGACCCCGATCAGTGGGGCCGCAGTTACAAGTGCAGGTTAGACTATGACCTTATGATGGAGTACACCCCTTTTGGTAGTGATCTCCAAGATCGCTACGTGGGGCTCAAAGACGGCTATCTCTACGTGAGCAATGACCCCTTTTTCAGCCCTTTCGACGTATATGAGGCTAGATTCGCAGTAAAGGTCCAGCGGGATTCCTCTTACGCAGATGAGGCTTGGGACTTCAAAGACGGCAACATCGCCGGAGTCATGCAAAAAGTTGGCGACAAAGCCTACTGGGGGCTGGAGTTCTTCCGTAACGGCACTGGCAATGGGGCAAACGGTGGTTACATCAAAAACCGGGTGGGCCATCCGACCATCACCAGCCTTTACACCAACATCGAAAATGAGTCGATGCAGAACTGGACGCCTCTGGCTGAAAGCTTTTATGTGGCCATGCAGTATTTCAAACAAGAGCCCATAGACGCCAGCCTGGCATCCTTATATAATCCCGGCTATCAGATCAACACCACCTGGGATCCTTACAATCAGGATGGGGATTCAACTTACTGTGCCAAGACCTTTGTTTTGCTCTTCACCGACGGCTCATCCACTAAAGATCTAAATATTCCCGACACCTACAAAAAATATGACGGTGATATCAATGATCCCAACGTGCAGACACCCTCTTATGCGGACGACGGCTCCGACTATCTGGACGATATCGCCCTTTATGCCCGGATCAACGACCTGAGACCTGAATTGGATGGCGATCAGAATATCGAACTCTTCGTGGTCTATGCCTTTGGAGATGATCCGGCAGCCAGGCGCTTGCTCAAAGACTCCAGCAGAAACGGTGGTTTCATTGAAAAGAACGGCAATAACCGCCCTGATCCCGCCACCGGCGCTCACGTGGACGTCGTTGACTACACCAGCCCCGTGAACAATGACAGCTGGTCTGAGTGGTGGGAAGACAAAAGAACCAGTGCCGATGGCTCCGCCCTGCCGGACACTTACTTTGAGGCACAGGACGGCTGGCAGCTGGAACAAGAGCTGATCAATGCCATTACCAAGATCCTGGAGCGGGCCAACGCCGGGACCGCGGTCTCGGTGCTTGCCACTTCGGGTGAAGGCGAGGGTGCCCTTTATCAAGCTTATTTTAGGCCAAAGGCTTCAACCGCCACCGAAGAGATTCACTGGCTCGGATACCTGCAGGAACTCTGGGTGGATGCCCTTGGGAACTTGCGGGAAGACGCGGGAGTACAGGGAAAACTCGAGCTTGGCGCCGATCCTATTGTCACCTTTACCTACGACGACACCAGTGGTGAGACCCTCTTCGAGCGGCGTTTGGTCTCAGACACCGACAGATATGGCACCCAATCAACTCCTACCACCCACATGCTCACAGAGCTCAGTCCCCTGTGGGAGGCGGGGAGCATCCTGGCCAGCCGCAGTGCTAGCAGCCGCACCATCTACACCTTTATCGATCTTGATGGCGAAGGAGATGTCGACGGCAAGCACGCGCTGAACCAAAGCGAGTTTACTTACTTCAGCACTGCTAACCTGAACGAATTGAAGCCTTATCTGGATCTGGCCGAGGACGCCAGCACCGCCGAGACTGATTTCGCTTACCTTGGCGCCGATGAAGCGGCTCGGGCCGCCAACCTGATCAATTACATTCGCGGCGACGATTCTGCGCCTGCTGGCACCAACCTCAGAAGTCGCACTCTGGGTTCAAAAGTTTACAAGTTGGGTGACATCGTCCATTCCACCCCCACCCCAGTGGGACGCCCAGTTGATCACTACGACCTAATCTACAAGGATGAAACCTACAAGGCCTTCTACCAACTCCACAAGGACAGGGAAACTGTGGTCTACACCGGTGCCAACGACGGCATGCTCCACGCCTTCCTGGCTGGCGCTTTCAAGCCGGGGAGCCCCCTTACCGGAGAGGGCGCTGAATTCACCGTGGACAAGACCAAGTACCCAGACCTAGATGCGGGCGACGAGATCTGGGCCTATATTCCCCAGAACCTCCTGCCCCACCTCAAGTGGCTGGCAGATCCCGATTACCTGGATGCCACCCACATCTACTATGTGGACCTCAAGCCTAGGATCTTCGACGCCAGGATTTACGAAGATGCGGATGATGGTGATCATCCCCTGCATAGCCTGTGGACGTCTGGGATGAGCAATGAAGAGAGAGCCCTCAGACCTTACGGATGGTGCACGGTGCTGGTAGGTGGCATGCGCTTTGGTGGCGGCAGCATCAATGTTCATGCCAGTTGGAATGATGGTACTACCGACAAAACCTTTGCCAGCAGCTATTTCGCCCTGGATATCACCGATCCCAAAAATCCCCTTCTCCTGTGGGAGCGCAGTTACCCTGGGTTAGGCTTTACCACCTCCTTTCCAGCGGTAGTGAAGGTGGAAGACAGGAGTATTACCCCCGGTCTACCGGATACCGTGAATGTCCTGGGGCGGCATTGGTATCTGCTTTTTGGCTCCGGCCCCACCTCTTACGACGGCACCAGTAGTCAGAACGGTCGTATCTATCTGGTGGATATGGCCAGCGGCCGCACTGACCTGAGCCCTTATAATCCGGGGCGGATCTTCACTCATCTCACCGATACAAATGGGGTAAATATCGACACCTCTGAACTGCCGAACGATAGCTTTCTCGGTTCTCCGGTGAGCGTTGACCTCAGCCTGGACTATTCGGTAAATGTCTCCTATTTAGGCGAAGCCCCGGACGGCGAACTCTATCGTCTCCAGGTTCCCACAGATCTCGAACTTGCTAATAACGAACCGGTTTTGCTCTACGACGTCAATCCGCAACACTGGGTCTTGAGCACCATGTTCGAGGCCGGACAGCCTATTACCGCGGCACCTTCTGCGGCAATCGGCACCGCGGATTCCGGTTACAGTCTCTGGCTTTACTTCGGCACCGGTCGTTACATGTCTTCGCTGGATAAATCAAACACCGATACCCAGTACCTTTTCGGCTTGAAAGATCCTTACTATAACGGGCTGCTCACGGATACTCAGCGGTTGGAGATCCTCAACTCCGAGCCCCTGTCGATTTCTTCAGTGGATGCAAGTGGTGACAATCTCCTTTTCGATGCTACCGGGGTTAAGATCTATACTGACGGCTCCACCTCAATAGCCGGTACTACTTTCGGCGATCTGAGAACCGAACAGGACTATGACGAGCGTTATGCTTGCGGCTGGTACAAGGAGCTGGAAAGCGGCGAACGCATAATTAACAAGCCTTCACTTCTGGGAGGCATCCTTTTGGCACCTTCCTTTGTCCCCAATGAGGATATCTGTGCCTTTGGCGGCAGCAGTTATCTCCATGCTGTCTATTTTGAAACCGGTACCGCCTATTACAAGAGCGTAATTGGGCTAGAGGCAGAAGGAGACAAAGACCGAGTCCTGGACAGGATCGATCTGGGTTTGGGCATTTCTTCCAGTCTCGGCATTCACGTGGGGCGTGAGGGTGGCGCCAGGGGCTTCATCCAGCAATCTACTGGTACCATCAGCCAAATCGACCTGAAGCCGGCTTTCAATGTTAAGAGCGGCTTTGTAAACTGGCGCGAAGTCAGATAAGGGGGAAAATGTATGTTAGTGCGTAAAATCCTTTTTGTTTTCGGTTTGGCTCTATTTCTCGGAGCAGGCCAGGCTATCATTGGTTTCGCCGGGCAAGGACAGCCACTGAGGAGATCGGCAATGGTCACCACTGAGACCCTTCACATAATGGGTAAAGGGCTTGACTATATTCTCGTTGGTGAAGCACCGTTGTACGTGGCGCCGGAGATTACTAAGATAACCAGTCGCAATGGGACGGCCATCAGCCTCAATAGATTGCGCACTCCCTGCCTGGCCGAGGTCACCTATACCAGGTGGATGAAGGGCGTGGCGAAGCTTCCGGTTGTCCTTGATCTCAAGGTTAAAAGTACGAAACCGGGTGCCAGCAGCTCAGAGTCTACCGAATAAGATAACGCGCCGAGGGGGGGTGATAAAAGAATTGGGCGAAAGGAATTCCGGAGTAAACAGGCAAATTTTTGCAACAGGAGGGGCGCCATGGAGGAAAGAGCATTAAAGAGAGGTCTTTGTTGGTTAATTCTTTTAGTACTACCTTTAGTTTTGATTCTCGGGGTCGTGCCCTGTGCGGCTGAGGAAACCCATACTCTTCAGGACCTAATTGATAATAAAATTCCGATCTACATCGACAACCTGGAATTCTCGAATTTTGCCGAGCAAGGTTTCTCCTCTGAGGATCTGGTTGGGGTTTACAAGCAGATCGATGTTGAGATAGTGGGCGCTGGCACAGACTATCCCGGCCTCAGATTCACTCCGAAGGCCGGTAGCAGTGCATGGTCGCTGGATGAGGCGGGGCTCCAGTCTTGTCAATTCTCCTATGACGTGAAAGCCACCGGCTCTCCCATGATCACAGGGAGCAGTTTGTTCCTTGAGCCCGGAAATCAGGTAGCCCCATCCGCCGCCAGGGTTGATGACCTAGGCCCAGCGGAGCTCAAGGATAGGTACTATGTTCTACAAATGGCTACACCTGGCTCTTCGGGAAATAGGATAGAAAACACACTCCAGGGAGAAATCAACTTTTTGGAACAGGCTGCAGTGTCGCCCAATTTGAAGGTGGCCCTATCCGTAAGTTCCGGAGGGCAAACTTCCATTCAATCTTTTGAGTATAGAGTATCGCTGGTCCCTGTCGAAGGACGTCCTGTCGCCAATGCCGGGCCTGACCAGGCGGTTCTCGATCAGGTTTCTCTTGACGGCAGCGCTAGCAGTCCCGCTGATGCACAGTACCAATGGGAACTTTACCAGAAGGTTGACGATGGCTGGAAACTTTTTGCTTCCGCTACAACCGTGCAGGCAGAGTTTACCAATTTAGAATACGGTATTTACGAGGCAAGGCTGACAGTAACTAAGGGGGAAGTTTCCGCCGTAGACACCGCCCTTATAGCCGCTGCCGGGCCCTCCGGCGGAGGAATTGAACCGGGAACCCAAGAAAATGCCGAGCTCAATCTCTGGGACTTTACCTTGAAGAAATACAGGTACTGCAAATGGTCAACCGCCCGCATGGTTGGTACTTTCGACTTACCTGATGATCTAGAGTTCGCTCGAGGAGACGACCTGGTAGGAAAAGTTACAATTCAGCTTAATCGCGGAGAGGAACCTCTTGTGGTGATGTCAGACGACATCAAACTAAAAGTGAGCAACTGGAGGTATAAGCTGGAGATTCGCAAGCACTAAGGGCAACATATTCCACCTCGTTTTAGGCAGAGTCATCACCCGGTGACTCTGCCTTTTTATTGCTTGCTTCCCTTGGCTTTTATTGGTAGAGTGCCTCGAAATTATCGATACCTTTGAATCTGTTAAATTTTTAATATCAATAGAAAATATTCTAAAAAGAGTTGTGTTTCTCAGGCAAGATTGCTATAGTAGCAAGAATTTCATACCCGCCTGCTAAAATTGTAGCTTTTTCGCAACACTAATAGGTCAAATTCTGCTTATGGCAGGGTTAATGCTCCCATGAAGCGGCAGCGATTCGGACTGTTTCTCTTTCAATTTCTATTTATATTTCCAATGCATTACATAGTTAATATGATTTATCTGGCTATGCTATGGGAATCCCTTCGCCATAGGCACGTTTATTGCTCTAAAGTAACCTCCATTCTTTAGGAGACCAGTTCATGCCCCTGCAACAGCGTACCGTTCAAAGCGAAATTGGTTGTACTGGAATCGGCCTGCACACTGGGAGAAAAGTCTCCATAACCATCAAGCCACTGCCACCCAACAGTGGCATTCGCTTCTGGCGCAGCGATCTTGTGGACTGCCCCCATATATCCGCCAGTCTCGAAAATGTGGTGGACACCAGACTGGCAACTACCATCGGCCGGAATGGCCACATTGTTTCCACGGTTGAGCACCTAATGTCCGCCTTTGCCGGCATGGGAATCGACAATGCCCTGGTGGAATTGGACGGCCCGGAAATACCGATTATGGACGGCAGCGCCGGGCCTTTCATGTATCTTTTGCGAAATGTGGGGATCAGGCTGCAAGATGAGGTCAAGAAGTTTTTCTTAATCAAAAAACCTTTCAGCCTTAAGAGTGGAGACAAGAATATCAGCGTGTATCCAAGCCGTGAATTAAAGATTACCTATATCATCGACTTCGATCACCCTTTACTCTCAGAACAAACCTACGTCTTGCGCTTCTCTGGTCCCACCTTCATGAAAGAGATCAGCCGGGCTCGCACCTTTGGCTTCCTCAAAGATGTTGAGACCCTGAAAAACAACGGCTTCGCCCAGGGTGGTTCGTTGAATAACGCCATTGTCTTAGATGATTTTCGGGTTCTCAACTCTGACGGCCTTCGTTACCGAGACGAGTTTGTCCGCCACAAAATACTCGACCTCATCGGCGACCTTCACCTCCTGGGGATGCCTATTATTGGACACTTCGTTATCAATAAATCTGGACACACCCTTAATCACATTTTTCTCACAGAGCTTCGCAAGAGGAAGAAATGTTGGAAACTGGCCAAATTTGTTGATGAACATGCCCGGGAAGATCGAAATATCCTGGTACCGACTTTCGACTTTCCCCAACCCGCCACAGTCTGAACTACTCTCCTGCCAACCCTCTTGCAATTTAGTTTTCTTTCAGATAACATTCCACTGTTAATTAATTGAAAACCTTGCGATTGTTAAAGCAAACAAGGAGTCTTTTCAAATACCTCCAGTGGTTGCTTGACCTTATTCCGTCAAGCGGAAGTTGATGTGGCCCGGGCATACTCTGGTCAAGGCTGCACTTCGGGATAGGGACGCTCCCTTTGGGCCAATCCAGATCTCTGTGTCTGCGGGCACTGAGGCATCAAACCATGTCCGTACTCCGGCGCCATTCACATTTCTTTTTGCTATTTTTCCTTTTCTGCCTCCTCTGGTCGTCCCCTTGTCCACTCCAGGCAGCCGAGGCCACCCTATCCGATATAATAGTCACCAATACCCAGGAGGACCTTCTGGTATTTTTTGATATTCAAGGCTGCTTTACCCGGGAGATGGAAGAGGCAATACTCAACGGGATTCCTACAACATTTACTATTATTATCAGACTCTACAAAACCCGTACCCTTTGGTTTGACGGCTCTATCTCTTCCTTAAAATTGGAACACACCATAAAGTATGACAGCCTGAAGAACGAATTTCGGGTAAGCCGGTCGGAAGACAATCATAATGAACTGGTATTCAAGGAGTTCGAAAAAGCCAAAAAGGCTATGGCGGAAATCAGTAACATTGAGGTAGTACCGCTAAAGGAGTTGGAAAGGAAAAGTCAATATCAGCTCCGAGTGAAGGCAGAACTGGAAAAAGTCCGTTTGCCTCTTTATCTCCACTACGTCCTCTTTTTCGTAACTCTGTGGGACTTTGAAACGGACTGGTACACGGTTGACTTCACTTACTGAGATAAGCTTTTATATTCCGCCTACAACATAGAAGCCACTAAAAGCCATGAAATCGCCAAAACAACCTGATCGCACCGCGGAACAAAGGCGGAGGAGACGAGAAAGAATCATCATTATCGTCACCTTGCCCCTCATAGTTCTCCTCACCTACCTTGAGAGCCACTTCCTTCAGGTGGGCAGCAAGTTGCCCATGGGCAGTAACATAGTGATTTTCGCCCTGATGAACATCAATGTGATCCTGCTGCTGTTTCTGCTGTATTTTATCGCCCGCAATGTGGTCAAGCTCATATTTGAGCGGAAACAGAACATTTTCGGACATCGGTTACGCACAAAGCTGGTGATAACCTTTATCGCCCTCTCTTTGATACCCACCATTGTTCTCTTTGGATTGGCCACCCAGTTTATCTCTACCAGTATGGAATACTGGTACAATATTCAAGTGGAGCAGTCGCTAAAAAAATCGCTGCAAGTGGCCCAATCTCTCTATCAAAAAGCCCTTGACTCCGGTTCCATCGTCAACGCCCAGTTAAGTGAGCTGATTTCGCGACACGACATGCTCAACAAGGGCCAGAGCAAGCAACTGCTTGAACTTGTGCAGGAAGCCCGACGTGCCCATGATCTCCAGTCCATAAACGTCTATTTACCCAGTATGCAGCTCGTTGCGAGTGACCGCAAAGATAACTCTCCAGAGACCGCTCTCGACCAATCCATGGACCAAACAATAAGGCAGGCGCTTAGAAAGCGCCAGTCCCTGAATCACGTCGAGTCAACATCTGCAGGTGACCTGGTCTTGACCGTGAGCCCCATTCTCGCTTCAAGGGACTCGAAAGAGATATTGGGCCTTCTGGTCATTGGCAGATTGCTTCCCAAAGATCTTCTTACCGACATGGCTGAAATCACCACCGGATTTGAGAATTACCAACAGATGAAAATGTTGAAGAAGCCGGTGAAGAGTAGCAATCTCATTACCCTTTCTATAGTCACTCTGTTGATTCTCCTCTTCGCCTCCTGGTTCGGCTTCTACCTCGCCAAGAACATTACCGGTCCTATTCAGGAGCTGGCCGAAGGCACCAGGCGTATTGCCCTCGGCGACCTTGACGTTCACGTCGACCAGGATTCAGATGACGAGATTGGCACCCTGGTGAATTCTTTTAACCGAATGACCCTTGACCTCCAAGCTAGTAAGGCAGCCCTGGAGAAGAGCAACCTGGAACTGAAGCTCACGAGCGAGGAAATAGAGAGAAGGCGGAGATACATGGAGATAGTCCTGCGCAACGTAGCCGCAGGCGTGGTCTCGGTAGATGCGGAGGGTCGCATCCGAACGATCAATAAGTCCTCGGAGTCCATGTTTAGTCTCAGGGCCGAAGACGTCCTGAACCGCCACTACTCTGAGGTGCTGCAACCAAACCACTTGGAGATAGCCAGTAAATTCATTGAACTATATCAAATGACCAAGCAACGGACCATGCAAAGGCAGGTGAGGTCTTTGGTGGGCAGCCGGTTGATGACCCTATTGGTCACGGTCTCTATCTTGCAGGACGAGGAAGGACACTATCTGGGCATTGTGGTGGTCTTCGATGATCTTACCGAATTGGAAAGGGCACAGAGAATGGCTGCCTGGCGGGAGGTGGCAAGAAGGATTGCTCACGAAATAAAAAACCCCTTGACTCCCATTCAACTCTCTGCACAAAGGTTGAGACGAAAGTACCTCCAACGCTTTGCCGAGGATGGCAAGGTATTTGACGAATGTACCCGCACCATCATCAATCAAGTCGATGAACTGAAGCATCTGGTGAACGAGTTCTCCAACTTCGCCAGGATGCCAACAGCTGATCCCTCGCCCAATGACCTAGCTGAAATCGTCCAAGAAATCCTATCGCTTTTTAGGGAAAGCCATCCGTCAAGCAAATTTATGTTTGCCCAGCAAGATCCTCTTCCCTTGCTGGACCTGGATCGGGAACAGATGAAGAGGGTAATGATCAACCTTTTGGACAACGCCGTAGCGGCTGTGGATGGAAACGGTGAGATAAGGGTGAATCTTTCTTTCGACGAGATTCTCAGGATCGTTCGACTCGAGGTCTCCGACAACGGGCCTGGCATTCCGGCGGAGGACAAGATAGGCATGTTTGAACCATATTTTTCAACCAAAGATAAGGGAACCGGCCTTGGCCTTGCCATCGTCAGTAATATCATTGCGGATCACCAGGGTTTCATTCGGGTGCGGGACAATCAACCGCAGGGAACTACCATCGTTATCGAACTGCCAGGGGGAAGCCGTACCTCTGCCGAGTCCATCACTGAATTAACTTAAATTCGGGATGCTAGATGCTGTATACCGGATATTAGATGAAGTAATCTGAGTTCTGTAAGAAAATCCAGCTTCCAGAATCGAAAACCTAGCCACGAGCATTTAATTATGACCAGAACCATAATGATAGTGGATGATGAGGCGAGCATCCGTACATCACTGGAAGGTGTACTGGAAGATGAGGGTTTCAAGGTTGTCTGCGCCAGCGACGGGCATGAGGCCTTGAAGACCATGGAAGAGGAGATGCCGGACCTGGTTCTCCTGGATATCTGGATGCCGGGGATCGATGGGATTGAGACGCTGAAACGGATGCGCGAACTTCACCCTGCGCTTCAGGTGATAATGATCTCCGGTCATGGAACCATTGAGACCGCGGTAAACGCTACCAAACTAGGAGCTTTCGATTTTATTGAAAAACCCCTCTCTTTGGAGAAGACCTTAGTTACCATTCAAAATGCTCTCAATTTCCGTCGGCTTCGAGATGAAAATATTATCCTCCGCCAAAAGGAGAGAGGGAAGCACGAGATCACCGGGGAAAGCGCGACTGTTAGGCAACTTCGAGAAACAATCGAACGCGTGGCACCCACTCAGGCCACAGTCTTAATCACCGGAGAGAACGGAACCGGAAAGGAGCTGGTAGCTCGAGCCATCCATCATCTCAGTCCCAGAAATACCCGTCCTTTGGTTGAGGTCAACTGTGCTGCCATCCCTGAAGATCTCATCGAGAGCGAGCTATTTGGCCACGAAAAGGGTTCATTCACCGGAGCCAATGAGAGGCGCCGTGGGCGCTTCGACCTTGCAAACAACGGCACCCTCTTTCTGGATGAAATTGGCGACATGAGCCTCAAGACTCAGGCCAAAATCCTACGGATTTTAGAGGAACAGCGCTTCGAAAGAGTGGGCGGCAGCAAAACTATCCAGGTTGATGTCCGTATCATGGCAGCTACCAACAAAGACTTAAAACGGGAGATTGACGAGGGCTGGTTCCGGGAGGATCTTTACTATCGACTGAACGTAATTCCCGTGTCCGTTCCGCCGCTGAGAGAGCGGAGAGACGACATCCCGTTATTGGTGGAAGATTTCCTGGCGGAATTCGCCCAGGAGGGCAAATCGACCAGAAAGCGTTTTGCCGAGGACGTTATCGCCGTGTTGCACAATTATCCTTGGCCAGGCAATGTGAGAGAACTCAAAAATTTCGTCGAGCGTTTGGTTATATTAGTCCCCGAGGAGGTCATCGAACTCCGCCATATCCCCGTCTCTTTCCATCAGTGCCTTGACGAGCCCACCTCAAGTGGCGCTATCGACCAAATGAAATTCAAAGATGCCAAAGTTCAGTTCGAAAAAGACTACTTGCGCAGAAAATTGGCAGAAAACGGTTGGAACATCTCAAAGACTGCAAGTGCCATCGGCATCGAAAGGAGCCATTTGCACCGCAAACTGAAAGCCTATGGTGTTTCATCGGCGAAATCCAATGGATAATTATCCTCACTCTTGAGGGTCTCAACCTTAGCACGCTCTTGACACAGGGCAGAGGGTAAATAAAGCATTGTGAAGAAACTTTCTAAACCGCAGAATATCGAACAAGGAATGTCGAATATCGAGGTGAGCACTTCATGATTCTGCGGTTCCTTGTTCTGCTGTTCGATATTCAGGTGTCTCAATCAGTTACGTGCAAATCTCACGGTACTGGCCTCTACCTTCACTGCTACCTGAATCTTTTCTTCTCCTCTTCGATAACATCCACAATCTCGTACATGATCTCCGGCAACTTCATATTGACCCTGTCCCAAGATACGGTCTGGGGCGTTTCGTAGAGTTGATCCCTCAGTTTTAGTCCGACCTGGTCAATGGCGCGAGCGAGTCCACTTTCCAAGAAAGGCTTAAACTCTTCATTGGTACTGATGAAGCTCAAAAAACGATCACTCAAACGGTAGGGGGTAATCAGCAAATCGCCGGCAAAAAGAATAGCATCCTTGAAGACTGAGCGTACCGCAGTCTCTTCTTCATTGCGATCGTAGCGCAGTCCTGAAAAGGCAGCGTTGTCTGCGTACATCTTGATCAGTTGGTCAGCCACATCCAAATAGGTAATGGTGAGGTCCCGGATGAAGTGATCGGAAATCTCCAATCCTTCCTCCACGACCAGAGCGCTTAGAAGGGTTGTGACGATGTCAACACCCATCTTGTGAATTCCACGGCTGCCATCCTTCTCCGATATGGGCTGGTGTTTGTGATCATAGGCGCCATCCAGCACTTCCACCTGGGCAATGGCGTTAGCCTTCCGGTAAACTTCGATAAGGGTAAAGATTTCTACTCCCCAGTTGGTAGCGAAGTGCATTCGCCGCAGCAGACTGTTTTCGAAGGCAACTTCACCTGACAGTTGATAATGAAAACTTAGAAGAAAATCTACAATCCTGAGGACCTTGTCCTCTTGCGTATCAGTGAACTTGCGCTTGAGTGCAATGAGAAGGGGGTCTAGAAGCAACCTCTTGGCTCGACCATAGAGTTGGTCATCCTTGAGTCTCGCGTAAAACGCCTTTGAGAACTGATAGTTCAACGCCACTACAGGGAAAAAAAGCCGGTCGATCATCCTCCGATCAAAGGTCCTGATATCGGCATCAATCACGCCAATGGATTGAGCGCCTAGAGCCAGAGCTATGCCGAAAGAGAGGAACATGTTCCTCCCCTTGCCAGGCTGGTCTAGACGGAAACCCGCCTCTGAGAGTTTTTGGTAGATTGAAGCAAACCCCGCCCCCTCGTTGTGCTGGATGAGAAAGTTGTTCAATCCCTTGGACCTCAAGATATCGGCCAACGCGAGAGCTTCTTCGTCGCTGGCACCATCCAGGCCAAAAATAATGTGTGAGAGATACGCTACTGCTGTGAGCTGTTCTACGATGTTGTCGAATACCGGCCGATTTTCCTTCTCGGTGAATTCCGTTGCCAAGAGAGGCACTACCAGCACAGCCTTTTTCCACTTGGAGTGGAACAGGAGTTTGTCAACCATCTCAGCCTGCGGGGGAGCAAGGAGGCTGAAAGTGGTAATCTTTGTATGTTTTTGAGCAAAAAAAGACATCAATTTTTCCACTGGGTGAGCACTTTTTGGAACATACCCGGCGATTTCCCTGCTTGTTCAAGCTTACTAAATTAACTGCCACCACACAAGAAATAGATGGCATAGGGCATGGAGCGTAAGATCAAAGGCAGATTTCGAATTTGGAATTTCGAATTTCGAAATTAAGGAATCAAGATACAAAATCCGCAATTCGCAATCCGAAATCCGAAATCGCCCTATGCTCTATGCTAAATCTCGATACCAAAAAAATTGGCAATAAGGAAAGCCAGTCTCTTGCGCAGCACCTCGTAGGAATAGTGTCGGGTTGCCACCGCGTAGTTGTGGTCGACCATCCTCTCCCGTCTCTCTGGGGACTCCAGAACCTCCCGTACTTGTCTAACCACGCGATCTGTTATGAGCCCGTCCATAACGATCAGATCAAACTCTTGTGGTTCAATATCCCTGACGAAAACCTCATAGCGGTTAATTAGGAGGGGTTTGCGAAAATAAACCGCCTCTAGGAAGGCGTTGCCGAAGCCCTCGTAAAGACTGGTGTAGGTAACGAAGTCAGCGTGTGGATACACATCCCAGAGGGTGTAAATCTTTTCTCCTTTTGCATTGAGACCACGAGTTTCGCCAATATGGCAAGAAACAAGTCTGAGGTCCACCTTGTGGTCACGGGCATGCTCTTCGACAAAATGGGCGTAGTCATAACCTTCGTCACCAGCCTCGTGGGAGATGACAAGTTTATATTTGGGATGGGCTAGTTGACTCACCAACTCGATGGCGTGCTCGATCCCTTTTCTCTGTACTATCCTGGTGGGTTGCAGAATGAGAACGTCATTTTCCTCCAGACCGATTTCTTGACGAAAATTCTTGCCGTATTCAAGATCCACTTGTGGTTGACTCTCGAAATCCAGGACATTTGGAATTACGGTGGCTGAGATGCCGGTGCGCAAGGCCAATTCCTCTTGAGCCAAGGTGTTGATCACTACGTGTTGGATACTTGGAAGCTTGGGCGGAAAGGCCATCTGCAGATAATCTTGCACTGCATTGAGGGAAAAGCGAACCCTTTCCCAGGAAAAATCATGGTGATGGGCAATAGTGGGAATGCCGGTCTCGGCAATCAGCTCGGTAACCGCCAATCCCAGAGGGATGTGCATGGGGATACTCAGCACATTCTGGGGAATAACTATATCGATGTTGAAATTGTCGATGAACTCGTAAAGCCTGCCCTTGAGGTAGTTTCTCATGGCATGGATGTGACCGCTGATTTCCGAGGTCCGGTATTTGACCCCGAGTACATGCTCGTTGATCCGTCTCACTTCCTCATGGTCAAAAAAGGCCTCAGGGACCAGCATGCTTGCCTGGGGATCTCGATCCAATTCTCCGGCAAACCAATAGGAGACATGTTGCCTATCCAAAAGAAGCTGCGCCCATTTGGCAGCTTCTAGGGAAACGCCGTCTGTTCCAGCAAACCTGGTTGAGATGAAACCGATGTTCTTGCCCATATCAGTCGCTTCACCTGCCGCATGCCTTGAGCAACGTCTCATAATTAGTAACCATGGGCCCTTGGCCGATTGTTCCACTCAAACGTACGCTTTGAGCATTGCCCCAGAATAGCACGGCCTGCAAACCCTGTGCCTTTGCCGGCAGGACATCGTTCTCGCAGTCGTTCCCCACAACTAGAACTTCCTCAGGTCTTAGACCCAAATAGACAGCCGTTGTCCTGATAAGACGAAAAAAGTAAGGGGATGGTTTGGAAAAACCCAGGTGAAAGGAGAGAAAAATCAACTCGCCTTTGAAGAACTCCTCAGGCTTGATGCCTAAAACCTTTTCCAGAATGGGCAGAGTGTAAAACTGCGAATTGGACGCTAGGCCGAGCATTATGCCGCTTCCCTTCAGCTTCGACAGAGCTTTCGCCGCTCCGGAAAAGGGCCGGACCGGATTTGCCATCATTTCACGATAGGCCGCCAGCATGCGCGGTTGGCTAACCGAGGGATCACCTCCCACTCTGGCGATCATCTCAGTCCACACACCATCAATTTGAACCTCCGCAGGGCTAATGCCCCTCTTTTCCTGTTCCTGGTGCTCCAAACTAATGGCCTCGAAGAACCACCTATGCCATTTGCTGCCAATCTCCTCGGAAAAACCGAAACGTTCGGCAGTTGCAATGAAGCTTTCCTTCCCTGAAGCAAGTCTCGCCTGTTCATTAAGGTCCCCTACTTGCGGACAGACCAAAGTACCGTAAACATCGAAGAGAATGGCTTTGGGATTCGGCTCTAAGGTGGGAACCACCCCTTTTGGCCTGGTAGGCGCGGGAGCGTCTACCTGAAACTCCTGCAAAATGGAAAGCCAATTAGCCATCACCATCCTCCTATTAACGGCCGGTGAAATCTAGGGAGAAAGTAAAGAT
The DNA here is from genome assembly GCA_037384945.1 of Deltaproteobacteria bacterium. Classification (GTDB taxonomy): domain Bacteria; phylum Desulfobacterota; class Syntrophobacteria; order BM002; family BM002; genus BM002. Next base: position 10,103 of record JARRNM010000011.1, on the reverse strand, counting down.
CCAGCAACCGGGCGCTCACATGTGCAACTTTCTCCTCATGGTCCTCCCGATCAAAAATCCCTTCGAAGGTTGCTGCGAGTCTGGTGGCATGGGCCTCCAGGCCGAAGCGCTTCTCAACTCGTTCACAAAAGTCAGGGGGAAACTCTGCCGGTTCAGCTGCTTTCGAGTTCAACAGTTTCAACTCCCCTAGCAAATTTCCTCCCCGAAGAAGCCCGGCGAGATGAATCTGCTGACTTAGTTCAAGAAAACCGAAATCTATAGTGGTGCTTGAAAAAATTGCCTCCACTTCCTCACTAAATCTGTCAACGGTTAAATGGTTCAGCCCCAATAACCTCCCCTGTTCTTGAGCGAATCGCTGCCCCTTGCGGATCATCTCTTTTCTCGTTCGCCCGTCGATGGGCACTAGAAACTCGTCATATAATGCCGATGACGGGAATCCGGCATCGACAAAATCGGAGGTCACTTCAGCAAGATTCCTTCCCACCAGCGGTCTGCCTCGATTGGCCCCCTCGAGAAAGGTGAACCCGAATCCTTCCAGAAGTGAAGTGCTGACCACAACATCGGAAGCCAGAAGAAGATCGTCAAGACTAAAGGCACTTCCTACGAGTTCATGGCCAAACCCTACTACTGCTGCGTGTTTCTCTTTTCTGAACAACTCTTTCACTGCTTCGGCGTAAGGGCGCTCCGGCTCCGAGTTAGCATCCAGAGTGATGAGCAGTTGTGGAGAATTTTCTGTCATGGCGGCCAGGAGTAGAGCTTCCACAACGTTCTTCCGACGAATGAGCCGGATGGGGAGAGTCCACCACGGACGTCCGTATTCAAATCTATAGCCCCTGTCCCGGGCATAGAGCTGTAAATCCTTACCTATTGATTCTTTGCTTTTCCCTTTTTCAGTTCGAACAAAGTGGACTGCGTTCGGGAGGACAAATACCCTCTCCTCGGGTATTCCGGCTTGGATCAATCTTCTGGAGTCTGCCCGGTTCAGCACTCCATAGCTGACGTTCTCGAAAAAAGGGTAGAAATTGTCCAGACCGCCATCGCCCCAAGATGTTTGCAGATGCCTCAAGTTCCACAGGCGGCCGCATTCGGCAAAGTCGTGAATGTGGTAAAGAAATTGATGACCCATGCCACTGGCAACTGCCTGCTGCGCCGCTTTCATCAGTGCGGCAGTTACCAGTCCATTTTTGCCCAGGGTGGGATTGTGGGCCCAATATAAGGAGTCCCCTCTAGCTTGCCGAAGAAACCAACTGGCCAAGCGGGAAGCCTCTCGCCAAAATGCATCTCTGCCGGGCCAGACTCCCTCGCTATAGTCCAGTCTGGAATCCACTTCAATCTGAGTCTTCAACCCTTGCTGATCCAGGAATGTCCGAAATTTATCGATACCAGTCGTTCTCCCCGTGAGGATTTTGACCGAACGCTGAGAAAGCCAGCCTGACTGGCCCAGGGCAAGCAGACTGCTCTTGAGGGCAGAGCAAACTCCTCCGGGCAGAAGATGATAGTGGACAATCACTAGACTGTCGGGGCGCGACATAAGCTCGATCCCTTCCGTCAGTTACCTTATAATATCATCAAGTGGTTGGCAATATTTTAGAAAAAGCGAGTCGAGAGGTCGGGCGAGACGGGAAGTCGTGGGGAGAAGGAACGTTAGGTGTGGTTAGATTTGACGGTTTGAGTATGCCACGTCTTTCACGTCTCGCTCGTCTCGCCCCGAATAGGTTATTCGGGGTGGTATAAACCTTGTACATCTGCGCTGCATATGTTATACGCTTCCCCAATGTTTTGCCTGCATACTTCATCAGTTGCTGACACGAGAGCGAGAACATGGGAAAAAACATAGGCTTCATCTCAACTCGTTTCGCCGGAACAGATGGTGTTTCTCTGGAGTCGGCCAAATGGGCCGAGGTTCTAGAGGCCAACGGGCACCAGTGCTATTGGTTTGCCGGGGAACTCGACAGGGAGCCGGCAAAAAGCCTGTTGGTGGAGGAGGCCCATTTTGAACACGAAACGGTTAAATGGGTGCAAGACCGGGCCTTCGGCAGGAAAGGGCGGAAGGCAGTGGTCACAGACATGATACATGCCCTCCGCAGCCTTCTGAAGGTGAGACTCTATGAGTTCATCGAAAAGTTTAACCTCGATTTGCTCATAGCCCAGAATTCACTGACAATTCCTATGCATATTGCTCTGGGGCTTGCCATCACCGAGGTAGCTGCAGAAACGGAAATGCCTGTAATCGCGCACCATCACGACTTTTACTGGGAAAGGGTCCGTTTCTCGGTAACAAGTGTTCACGATTACTTGCAGATGGCCTTCCCCCCCAACCTTCCCAATGTTCAACATGCAGTGATAAACTCTGGTGCTCAGGAGGAGCTAGCTCTGCGCACGGGGGTTGCATCTATTGTTATCCCCAACGTGCTGGATTTTGAAAACCCACCTCAAGTTGATCATGAATACACCGCTGGCTTCCGTCGGGAAATAGGTTTGGCGGAAGGTGACATCATGATCCTCCAGCCAACCCGCATCGTCCAGCGTAAGGGGATTGAGCACGCCGTAGAACTGGTTAAAATGCTAGGGGAGAGAAAATACAAACTGATCATCTCCCACGAGGCAGGAGACGAAGGGGATGATTACGTCGAATGGCTCAGGGATCATGCTCAGGAACACCAAGTCGATCTCAGGTTGATCGCAACCCGAGTGGCGGACAGACGAAGAGTCAATGATCAAGGAGAGAGGCAATACACCCTATGGGATGTCTATCCCCATGCTGATTTCATTACCTACCCCAGTCTGTATGAAGGCTTTGGCAATGCCTTTTTGGAGGCCATTTACTTTCGCAAACCTCTCCTGGTGAACCGTTATGGGGTTTTTGTCAGGGATATTGAACCACAAGCCTTTGATCTGGTGGTAATGGATGGATTTCTTACCAGAAGAGTGGTGCAGGCGGTTCGCGAGATTCTTGAAAATTCAAAGCGGTTAAAGCAAATGGTCGATCACAACTATGAAGTGGCCACCAGGCATTACTCTTACGCAGTATTGCGCAAAAGACTGAATTTCCTTTTGGGAAATTTTTTCGGCATCGAGATGTGAGAACCGTTTCTTCCAGTTTCAACATCCAGCCCATACCTGGTCTTGTCCCCCTTTTGATTAACGGCAGACAGTTATATATTGATTGTTACGTTAGATACCCCCATGTATAATGAAAAAAGTAAACGGGGTTTACCGGTTTTCTCCACTTTGCATCTCTGGCCATAGTGGTTAGCTTAAAACTACGGACAACGAACTGAGACTGATGATTGACAAATGCGCGATGAGAAATAATGAGGAGGCCCTGCCATGACTAAAAGGTTTCTCTTTGGCGTTGATGATTCGGAGAACACCCTGCAGGCTCTGAAGAATTTTGCCGAACTTTTCTTGGAAGATGATGTTATTCTGCACCTATTTCATGCCGTGCCAGAGAGTTCCCTCTTGTATCCCGGAGAACTTTCTACTCTGAGCGGCGAGGCGGCGGAATGGGAAAAGGTGCAGGAAAGGCAAGCCCAGCGAGTTTTGGACGAGGCTGTCGGAATGTTGGTGGCAATGGGCTACAAGCGCTCGCGCCTTCAATCTGAGCACAAGTTGCAAAGCGTGGATACGGCGCAAAATATTTTGGATGCATGCGAAGGCAATCAATTTGCCGCTATCGTCCTTGCCAGAAAGAGTCGCTCTGCCGTAAAGAGATTCATTCTGGGAAGCACCACCACAAAGATCTGTCAGCATTCTGAGGCGCAGCCTGTCTGGGTAATCGGCACCCCTCAACTGAAACCACCCAATGTCTTGGCTGCCTTGGACAATTCCGATTACGCTGAACGCATCTTTGGCCATCTGGCTCGCTACCTTGCCCCGTTTCCCGGAGCGCGGATAACTCTGTTCCATGTGATGCCAGCAAAGCCGCCGGAGTTCTGGGACGACGGCCACATTCTGGACCAGGAGGAACGAAGCGAGCGTGAGGCGCTGGTGGCAGCGTGGCGGTCAGATTATGAAAGACAAATGGCAGGAATCTTTGCCAAGGCCAAAGAGGTTTTCACCGGTGCGGGAATGAGCGAAAAGCAGGTTACCAGCCTGATGCCAACCCGAATGCGCGGTATCGCCCGCGATATTATTGCTCAGGCCGGCCGGGGCGACTACAATATCTTAGCTTTCGGCCGAAGAGGTCTGGCTGCCATCAGCGATTTTAACCTGGGGAGCAGGGCAGCAAAGATGCTTCAAGGCGCCGGCGACTGTTCGCTAATTGTAGTAAATTAGCGAGTCCGTTGTCAGTGGTCCGTAGCCCGTTGCCAACAAGGTATGAAGCATGGAGCATAGGGAAAGAAAGCGGGCAGCGGGGAGTAGAAACCAACCACTAGGGACTTTGCACTAGGCACCAAGACGGTGAGAGGCCGGAGGACGCAGGCCATAATCTCGAAATTCGAAATGTTAAATCCTTGCCCCTTGCCCTATGCTCTTTGCTCTATGCCGCGAACGAAGTGAGCTGCCACGGATATCCACAGACAAAAAAAGGCGAGTATAGACTCGCCCGGTAATTTTGCCTGATTTGGTTTTCGCGGTGGATGATTACTCCGACCTCTCTTCTTCCTTTTTCTCTTCCCGAACTTCCTTTGCCAACCCCTGACAGACTCCGGCCGGGCATACCTTCTGGTCTACGTGCTTTTCGAACTCTGAGCGGAAATGCTTGAGGATGGTAACCACTGGTCCACTGGTGGTTCTGGCAAAGTCGCAGTAAGGGGCATCCCGCATGGCCTTGCAAACCAGATCAAGCCTTTGGAGATCCTCTGGTTCACCCTCTCCTTGGATAATCCGCTCCAGGATTTCGCGAAGCTCTACCGAACCAACCCGACAGGGCACACATTTGCCGCAGGAAACACCCTCCTCAAATTGTAGAAAGTATTGGGCAACCTGAACCATGCAAAAGCTATCGTCGATGGTGGCGATGAATCCGGATCGGTCGTATAAAATTCTACCTGAGGTAGACTTCAACGGATCAATGTGCAGGAGATCAAAAAGAATGTGGCCTTGGACCAAGGTCCTGCGCACCACTTCTTCAGCCTGCTCTTTGTCAACCTGCTCATAGAAAAAGCCCCTTTGGGGAAAACCTACCAGAACTCCGTAAGGGCAGTCACCGTTGCAGCCGACCTTCATGGCACCGACGGTCAGTTCCAGATTGCTGGCGGCAATTTCTTTTTCCAGCACCTGGCGAACCTCATGGCAGTCACAATTACAAGTCTCAGTAGGTTCACAGATAGTTATGCAGACTCGCTGTTTATCGGCTTGGCAAAAGTTTGGCACTTGAGATTCCATGCTGCTTCGCTCTACTTCAATTTAGGCATTCTAGACATTCTAATCACTTTAGCTCATTTCTAGATCAACATTCTGGCCGCTGCTCTGGCCACTTCGAGCAAATAATGAGGAGAGATTCCAAACACCACCATGGCGGCCACTAGAACCCCGGTGAGCACCTTTGTCGGTAGGGAAACCTCCAGCCGAGGCTGTTCCACATCTGGCTCCATCAGATAGGCTGCTTTGACCACCATAATGTAATAATAGAGAGAAATGGTTGCATTGATCATTGCGATAATAACCAGAGTGATGTAGCCCTTCTCCATAGCTGCAGTGAATACCAAGAACTTTCCGGTAAAGCCGATTGTAGGCGGAATACCCGCCAACCCGAATACAGCCAGCATCAGGGCCATGGCCAATATGGGTGAGCGGCGATGCAGCCCGGCCAGTTGAGCAATCTTCAAATCACTGCCGTCCTGGGCAACTTTCACCACCACCAGGAAACAGCACAGATTCATTACCAGATAGGCCAGGGCATAGAATATCGCGCTGGCGTAACCAATTTGACTCATACTGAGAATTCCGATAAGCACGTAGCCTGCATGGGAAATACTCGAATATGCCAAAAGGCGTTTCATGTCCTTTTGCACAATAGCAACCAAGTTACCCAAGGTCATGGAGGCAATGGAAAGGGTTACCAGCACGTCCACCAGATATTGACTGTTGTCACCCACAAGGGACACCATTCTCATAATAATGGCAATAGCCGCCACTTTTGAGGCGGATGCAATATAGGCGGTTACCTGGTTGGCAGCCCCCTGGTAAACATCAGGAGCCCAGGAGTGGAAGGGGAAGACTGCCAACTTAAAAAAGAAACCACACAAGGTAAGAAGCAACCCCAAAATTGCCGCCGGATTGCTGATTATCCCGGGGAGGATATGGATGATGTCCACCACATAGGTGGTATGGGTTACCCCGAAGACAAAGGAGAGGCCAAAGAGCATAATCGCTGAAGAGGACGCACCCACCATGAGATATTTGATGCCGGCCTCCACATCGACTCCCTGTCCCCGGCGCAAAGGTACCAGAATGTAAAGTGAGTAACTGGAGAGCTCTAGGGCCACATAGATGGTCAAGAGCTCGACACTGCTCACCAGCATCATCATTGCCAGGGTGCAGGTGCTGAGGAAGAGATAAAACTCAGGATGGTGCCGCTCCTCTATGCCGTTAAGTTCAGTGCACAGGCAGATTACCAGAAATAAGCCCATGGCCAGCATTACTTTGAAAACCTGGGAAAAAAGGTCGACCCTATAGGCCTGGAAAAATAAGGTCCCCTCCATCTTCACAGAGGCCAGAGCTACAACAACCCCGAGGGAACCCAGGAGAAGTGCCACGAAATAGTCACGCCTGGGGTTGGGGCGGGCAACCATCGCCAAACCAAAAAAGACGACAACCATTAACAAACAGTAGAGCTCAGGAATGAATAGCATCCACAATTTCATCACGGTAATCCGTTTATAAAGGGAATCGAAGCGACCTGAATCATATCAATCATCACTGAAGGGAAGAGGCCGAAAAAGACTATCACCGCTACCAGGATCATCCTGGGAATACCCAGGCCGAATGAGACGTCGGGCAGCTGCTCGAACTCCTCTCTCTTCTCGCCATAGAAGGTGCGCTGCACCACCCGCAACATGAAGAGGGCACCAACCACCAGAGCGCAGATGGCCAGAGCACCCCGAATCGGATAGGTGCTGAAGGCAGAGATAAAGACCAGTAACTCCGCCCAGAAGCTGGCCAGACAGGGAACACCGATTCCGGCAAGGGCGGCCACGATGAAATAACCCGAGGCGACGGGCATTATCTTGCTCATACCCCCCAGCTCCGGAATCATCTTGGTGTGCGTTTTATCGTAGATATAGCCCACAGAGGAAAATAAGAGTGCTGTCATGACTCCGTGGGCGAACATCTGAAACACCGCACCATTCATGCCATCGACCGTGACCGTGGACAAACCTAGACCGACGATACCCATGTGAGACACACTAGAATAGCCAATGACGTACTTGAGGTCCGTCTGGGCCAATCCCACGAAAGCGCCGTAAACGATGCCGCAGGTGGCCAAAACCGCCATGAGTTGGGCCCAGTACTGCCAGCCCTCGGGACAGAGGAATATAGCCACTCGCAAAACACCAAAAGCCCCAAGCTTCATAAGCACGCCGGCGTGAATCATGCTCACTGCCGTGGGCGCCGCCACGTGTCCCACTGGTGACCAGGTGTGAAAGGGCCACACACCTGCCAGAATGCCGAAACCTAGATAGAGGAGGATGAAGGCGAATTTCTGCTGGAAGGGAGTAAAGGTTCCCGGTTGCATAAGAGCGACCAAATCGAAGGTGTTGAGACCCGAATGCACGAAGAGATAGAGGATGCCGGGGAGAATTAGAGCACTTCCCGCCAGCAGATAAAGGGTGAGCTTCATGGCGCCGTATTCTTTGCGGGTACTGCCCCAAATGGCAATGAGCGGATACATGGGGAACAGGGAGACATCGTACCAGACAAAGATGAAGAAGAGATCCATGCTCATAAAAACGCCGAAAACCCCGGCAACCAGCAGGAAGGTAAAAGCGAAGAATTCCTTGACCCGGGTCTCCAGCTCCCACATGGTGAGAACTCCGGTAAAGAGCACAATGCCTGTCAGCATCAACATGGGAAGGCTGAAGCCGTCAACCCCGTTGTAATAATAGATGCCCAGTGATTTTACCCACAGAACCTTCTCGACAAACTGGATGCCACCCTGGGTCTTGTCATAGGCGAAAAAGAGGTAGATGGAGAGCAGCATGGCAATCCCGGAGAAAACCAGGCTAACCCACTTGATCAGCATCTTACGCTCATCTGGAATGAACAGGATCACCAGCAGGCCCACCACACAACTCAAGAGGATGGCGGTAAGATAGGGAAAATTGGCAAACTCCATACTCATGTGCCCTTTACCTTAGAAGAAGAAGTAGAGTGCCACCAGGGCCAGCACGGCAAACATCACCATTAAATTGTACTGGAGCATTCCCGACTGGAGGAAAGAAAGCGCCCAGCCACTGCCAACTGTGGCCCTGCAAACTCCGTCGATGCCGCCGTCGATTACCCGGCGGTCGTTTCTGGTAAACAGATTAGATACAGTCCCATAAATGAAATAATCGAGAAAGAGTCGATAGAAATGGTCAATGTACCAACGATTGGCAAAGAGCGCGCAAAGGGGCTCTATCTTTTCGACAAAACCCACCTGGGAGGCCCCTTTGCGTCCGAACTCGAGCCAGGCCAGGCCCACGCCCGAAAGGGCCAATCCCACTGCCACATAAAGCAGCCAGGCGTGGTGGCCGCCGTGGGCCTCAGCACCACCGTGATGACCAACAAGAAAATTCTCCAGAGGGGTATGGAAGAAACCGAGCACCAAGGTTATGGTGGCAAGGATGATCAGAGGCCAAGCCATCACCCAGTAGATACCAGCATGATGGTGGCTAGCTTCATGACCATGCCCGTGGCCGCCGTGCTCAGCCTGATGGACTACTTCGATTTTCTTCGGAAAGAGAATGGAAAAAATCAAGCGGAAGGAGTAATACGCGGTCAGAAAGGCACCCAGCAAGCCTGCCCACAACCACACCGGGTTGTGCAGTGCGGCCAGTCCACCCATAATCGCCTCTTTGCTGAAAAAACCGGAAAGGGGCGGCAGACCAGACAAGGCTGCTGCGCCCACGGTTATGCATACTATTGGCACCTTGAGACCCCGTCCCCCGTATTTACCTATCTCGAAAAAGTCGTTGGTTTCATACTCGTGGATAAAAACTCCCGAGCACAGGAAGAGCAAGGCCTTAAACCCGGCATGGGTGGTCAGGTGAAAAATCCCGGCGAAGTAACTGCCAGCCGCCAGTCCCATGACCATAAAACCAAGCTGGCTGATGGTGGAGTAGGCCCAGACCTGTTTGATGTCCCTGGTCACCATGGCCATGGTTGAGGCCAACAGCATGGTAATGGTCCCTATGGCCAAAAATGTGGTCATGGCTGCGGTAGAATTGCTGAAAAAGGGGAAAATCCGGGCGAACATGTAAACCCCTGCCGCCACCATGGTAGCCGAGTGCAGCAAGGCACTCACCGGGGTGGGACCCTCCATGGCGTCCGGCAACCAGGTAAGCAAAGGGAACTGAGCGCTCTTGCCGACGACTCCGCCGAAGATCAATATGGCGGAAAGGGTTATCAAGGCGGGCGACATGCGCGCCGTCACATCAACGGAATTCATATCCTGGATATTCAGGTTGCCGAAGTGTATCAACACCAGAAGTAGTCCAAGGAAGAAGGCAATATCCCCGAAACGGGTCATGACGAATGCCTTTTTCCCTGCCTCTGAGGCGCTGAACTTTTCATAGTAGAAGCCGATGAGCAGATAAGAGGCCAGTCCTACCAACTCCCAGAAAATGTAAAATTGCAGCATAGTGGGCGCGATGCTCATGGTCATCATGGCCCAGGCGAAGAGAGACTGGAAGGCATAGTAACGGGCAAACCCCGGATCGCCTGCCATGTAGCCCAGGGAGTAGACCTGAACCAAAAATGAGATAATCGCAACTATGGTAAGCATCAGTAAACTGAGCTGGTCGAGGAAAAAGCCGAAAGGAAGGTAAATTTGTCCTGAGATCATCCACTTGGCGGTATACTGTATGGGTTCTTCCAGGTGCCGATGGCTGCTGAGAAGGAAGAGGGCGCAAATGAGGGAGACGCTGACGGCTCCAATGGAAAGAGCAGCCGAC
>JARRNM010000010.1:0-27525 GCA_037384945.1 Deltaproteobacteria bacterium | reverse complement strand
CTACTTCGTGGTGTTTCCCTTTGGTTTCAAGTTCTTTATCGGTTTTGCCAGCGACAGCATCAGGGCCTTGCCCAGTATCCGGGAGTATCTCAAGTTCGCCACCAAGCTGCTCTTCGCCTTTGGCCTTATTTTCGAGTTGCCCCTCTTTGCTTTCTTCCTTGCAAGGCTGGGGCTGATAAAAGTGGAAATGCTCAAGAAGCAGCGGAAATACGCCATCCTTATTATCTTCATTGTTGCCGCCATATTGACCCCCCCTGATGTAGTCACCCAGGTCATGATGGCTGGCCCCCTTTTGTTACTCTACGAGTTAAGCGTTTGGATTGTCAAAGTTTTCGGTCGAAAAACAGTGGATTTGGAGGACGAGGAGCCTTCCACAGAGAGCATGGGGCATGGGGCATAGCATGGGGTTAAAATTTCCAATTGCGAATGTCGAATTTCGAATCTTTAAATCCGAAATCCGAAATATTGCAGCTCTATGCTGTCATCGAATACATTCTTGACAAAACTTTCACATGTTGCTATAGAGCTTGACTTGTGGGACTCTAGATTCAGCCCAATCATTATGATTGGGCTGGCTCTTTGGTGGAACTTAATAGATGATGCCAGTGTGAGGAGAAAGGGGGTGGAACTTTACCATGGGTAAACGTCTGCTTACAGTTCTAGCGATCGCGGTGTTGATGTGTAGTGTGGCTTTTTTGGGCCTGAGCGGTGCGGCTGAGCAAAAGGTGCCTGCTGTGATTGTTATAAAATCGTCGCTCTGGAAGGAGCACACCAAGAGTCCGGTGACCTTCGATCACAAAAAGCACCAAGAAGACTACAAGATCAAGTGCACCGAGTGTCATCATGTGTACAAAGACGGTAAAAACGTCTGGAAAGAGGGCGACAAAGTCCAAAAATGCGATGCTTGTCACAATGAACCAACAATCAAGGGAGAAAAGAAGCTGCCCAAGGACAAGCAGAAGCTCAATCTGAAACTTGCTTTTCACGAGAATTGCCAGGGGTGCCACAGAGAATTGAAAAAGAAAGACAGGAAGAAATACGCTAAGATCCCTACCACCTGCATCCAGTGCCATCCCAAAGAGAAGTAAATGGACTAGTTGAGGTGGGATGCCTTAGGGAAAGCGGGCTTTAAAGAATTTAAAGAAGCCGGAGCCCAATTTTGGCCTCCGGCTTTTTTTGGATATGGGATGTGAGATACGCCAATCAGATACCCGATCGCACATCGATTAATGTAAAACTAGACTTGCTCTTCTACTGTGATGGCATCAAAATCACAGACCAGGACGCAACTCTCACACCCTATGCAGTCATCTTCATTTACAGGTTCGGCTCTGCCTTCAACCAGTTGGTAAACATCCACAGGACATACGTCTGCGCATTCACCATCGCCTGTGCACTTTTCCTTGTCCACGGTTACTTTCCACATCTGGTCGTTTCCTCCTTGCCTGGCCAAAGGATTGTATCTCACAACATCTATCATTATTGGGCTGCTGAGGGTATTGAGATCCCCTTGATTTAACCACAGAGGACACAAAGATCACCAAGGTATTGGAAGAATAAAAAATCTACCTTGTGTGCCTTGTGATCTTGGTGGTTGAATTCCTAGCCCCTGACTCTTTTTGGCAGGCGCCAGTTTTGGAAAGAAAGCCGGAACTCCTTTTCTCGGGAACTCCGGCTTTAGTTCTTTAAGGAAAATCAGATATGCCTCTTGGTAAAATTGCTAGACTTCTTCAACGGTGATGGCCTCAGACTCGCACACCTCCACGCAGCTTTCGCATCCCAGGCACTCCTCGGCGTTTACCGGCTCGGCCTTACCATCAACCATCTCGTACACATCCACAGGACATACTTCCACACATTCCTCGTCGCCAACGCACTTGTCTTTGTCCACAGTTACTTCCCACATGAGCTCACTACCTCCTGCCATAATTAATTAAGGTTTTCCTAACATATAGGAACATCACTACCAACTATCGACTAGTTTGAGGGCGGGACTGGCTGGAATCCGTCGGAGATCTCCGGCGTTGGTAAAGCTAAAGCGAGTTCTTTAAGCAATCACTACACTTCTTCGACCGTTATAGCGTCGGCTTCACACACCTCCACACAGCTCTCACATCCCTCGCAGTCATCCATATTAACCGGCTCGGCCTTGCCGTCAACCATTTCAAGGACATCCATCGGGCAGATATCCACACATTCTTCGTCGCCTGTACACTTATCCTTATCTACAGTTACTTGCCACATGGACTTATCACCTCCTGATGCTGTGGATTCTCCTCACTGAGAGATGGGCAAAAAAGATTAGAGTAAATCAATAGTGATATTAAGATGTTATGAACATAAACAATTATAATTCTACCCGGCGGTAAATATATCGTGAAGGTTTTCCTTTGTCAACCTTTTGTGAAGAATTTTGCAAAAAAGGGATCGGGGCACCGCGCAGGTGACTGTCCCTTGTCCGTGGTCGGTTGTCTGTTGCGGATAAAAGCATGAGGCAAGGACTCAGAGGTCAGAGGTCAAAGGATTTTTAATTTCGAATTTCGAAATTTTAACCCTATGCTCCATGCCCCATGCCCTATGCCATCTCAGATCCGCAAGCCCAAATCCGACATCGAAAAGTGCTCAGTGCCTTGTGCCCCCGCCCCTACTTCCAAAACTGGAATAATTCGGATACAACTGACCACGGACCACTGACTACGGACAACCCTGGAGGAGTGATGATCACATTCAACGGCATCAATCATTTGGCTATGGTAACCGGTGATATGGACATAACCATACGGTTCTGGAGGGACCTGCTGGGGATGAGATTAGTTGCCGGTCTGGGCAAGCCCGGATATAGACATTACTTTTTTCAAGTCTCCAATAATGATCTTCTTGCCTTCTTTGAGTGGCCTGGTATAAGGCCTGTGCCGGAAAAAGATCACGGCTACCCTGTTTCAGGGCCCGTAGTCTTTGACCACATTTCATTTGGGGTCGAATCTGAAGACGATCTTTATGAAATCAAGGACAAATTGTCAGCTGCCGGCTTCTGGGTCTCGGAGCCCATAGACCACGGCTTTATTCATTCGATATATTCCTTCGACCCCAACGGCATTCCCATAGAATTCAGCCTAAATGCAGAGGCCGTAGATATTAGAAAGATCCCACGGATGGTGGACTCTGCCCCTTCCGCTGTCACCCGAGAGGGATCTGGGCCCCGAGCGGACCATTGGCCCAAAGTAACCGAACCCACCCCACCTGAAGAAAGGAAGGTGTATCCCGGCGAGGGGAGGGAGCTGGTCAATGAGGAGAAGAACGTTTGGTAAGCGCGGCCTGCGCTTACCAGCTGGCAGGGGGCAGGAGGCAGCTGACAGCAATAAGAAATAAGGTTTGATATCGGATGGGAGTATTTCCTCAAAATACTTTCTGCTGCTGGCTGTCTCCTGCCTGCTCGGACGTGGCTCGTTGGAGAGCTAGAGTTAGAGGGAACAAAAAGGGCTCATGCTTACAAAGCATGAGCCCTTTTTGTTCCTGCGGTTCGTTGAGGATCTATGCGCCTATCTCTTCCTTGACCGAAATCGCCACCTTGTAAAGAATTGTCAGAACCAGGAATCCGGTAGCCCACACTCCGACGGTGATTGCCATCTCCGGCACGGTGGGTACGTATTGGGTTATGGTCTCAAAGGGGTTGGGGATAAACCCGGTGATCACCAGGGTGACCCCTTTCTCGATCCACAGCGAAACGAATACCAGCGCGCACGCTACTGCCAAGGTCTTCTCGTTGTGTCTGATTCCAGGGACGAGCAGCATCAGCGTTGCGATAACCGCCATGATCGCAAAGGCCCAGGTCCAGGGAACCAGGTTGCCTTGACCATGCAAGCCCACGAACTGGTAAACAAAAGCCTGCGTGTGCCAGGGTATCTGGCTGTAGAAAGCGGTGAATAGCTCCAACACCACAAAAAATATACTTACTATCATGGCATACAGGACAATCTTGGAGACCTTTTGAATAGCCTCCTTGCCGGGATCGAAGTTGCTCACTTTTCTGACGATGAGGCAGAGGAGGATGAGAAGCGCCGGACCGGCTGCAAAAGCTGAGGCCAGAAAGCGGGCCGCCATAATGGCGGTGAGCCAGAAATGCCTTCCGGGCAAACCAGCGTAAAGAAAGGCAGTGACCGTATGGATACTAACAGCCCAGGGTATTGAAACATAAATGAAAGGCTTGATCCACTTGGGCGGCGGCAACTCTTTGCGCTCGGCACTCAACACTACCCATCCTATCACAATGTTCAGAAATAGGTAGCCGTTCAAGACAATCATGTCCCAGAAAAGAACGGAGTTGGGGGTTGGGTGCAGGATGACGTTGAGCATGCGCATGGGTTTCCCCAGGTCCACCATGATAAACATCAGGCACATGGACACTGCGGCCACAGCCAGGAACTCTCCAAGAATGGTGATCTTGCCGAATTCTTTGACATTGTGAAGGTAATAGGGCAGGACCACCATGACTGCCGAGGCTGCCACGCCGACCAGGAAGGTGAACTGGGCAATGTAGAGTCCCCAGGAAACGTCCCTGCTCATGCCGGTTATGGTCAAGCCTTTCTTGAGCTGGTAGAGAAAGGCGCTGGCACCCATCCCATGAAGAACAAATAAAACCAAGACTAACAACCAGTACTTCTTGCTTCCCTTCAGAGCAGTCTCAAGCATAGCCACCTCACACTATGTAGTACACATTGGGACTTGTCCCAAGTTCTGGTTTACGCCGAACGGCAAAGTGCTCCCGAAGCAACTCCCGCACTTCTGAGTTGGGATCTGCCAGGTCACCAAAAACTATCGCCTTGCTATCCTGAACCGCCTCCACACACGCCGGAATCTTACCTTCTGCCAGACGTTCAGCGCAGAGGGTGCACTTTTCCACCACTCCTTTGCCCCGTACCGGATAGGTGGGATTTGGCGGCTCATGTTCCTTCCAGTAAGTATTCATGGCGTCTTTCCAGTTGAAACTTCTCGCTCCGAAAGGACAACCAGCCATACAATAGCGGCAACCAATGCAGCGGTGCTGGTCCATCATGACAATGCCGTCTGCCCGTTGCCAGGTGGCCTGGGTGGGGCAGACCCTCACACAAGGGGGATTGGCGCAATGGTTGCAGAGCAAAAGAAAAGGCTTTTTTTCCATTTCTTCGGGGAGGTAGGTGGCCTCCTGCCCAGGGAATACGTGTTCATACTTGTCGGTCCAGATCCATTTGATCTCTTGCTTGTCGTTAAACTGAGGAATATTGTGGGCTCGGTTACAGGCCTCTATGGCTTTCTGGGTGGTCTCCTCATCAAGCTTCTTTACATCCACCACTAGGGCCCATCTCTTTCCTACCAAGGCATCCGGCTCCCGTTCGTAAACAGGCTCCTCGCCTTTACCAACCATGGCCAACAGGTCCACCGAGGAAATTGTTCCCACACCCAGGGTGGAGATTCCGAGTATCTTTAAGAAGCGTCTTCTGCTCCTCTCCATCACTATTTCTCCTTCGGCTCAATATGACATTCCCAACAATAGGGGGTGACTCCGGCGTAGTTGTGGCATTGATCGCAAAATTTGCTCGCATTGTTGTGGCAACCCAAGCAAGTGTTTTGCAAGCTCACCACATACTCTTTCCCGTCTGTGGCAACGTAGAGTCGTTTGCCATTGCGAATGGCCTCGTCCCGCCAAATGTTGAGGAGTTGCATGTGTGATTCCTTCATAAACTCTGTGTTTTCCACACATACCTTCGCCGCCTTCGCCTTGGGCGAAAGCTCGGGCTCAGGGGGCGGGCCGGTTTTCACCAACCCATACAGGAAGGGTGAGGTGAAAAAGACAACAAAGATAACCAGCCCGGTGATGATTTTTCCTTTGTTATACATTATTTTTCACCCTCCGCTTCTTCTTCCGCTGCCTCTTCGGCTGCTTCTTCAACTGCTTCTGAGGCTAACTCTTCGGCTGTTTCTTCAGCCGTTTCCAGATTTACCTCCAAAGCTTCCTCTTCAGCCTCTTCTTCCTCCTCTACCCAGGGGAACTCCTCGCCTCGGAGATTCATGGTTCTTTTCTTCTCCCCTTCCAGGATTAGGGCATTGCCTACCAACTCGTGCACACCACTAACCTCTACCTCGGGGATCCAATAGTCAACCAGGGCCTGGAGGGTTGCGCGATCAATGGCGCAGATACAAGACATCAAATTCACCTCATGTTTGTCGTGGACATACTGCAAAGCATTTGCCCTGGGTAAAGCTCCCCTCATCCTCAAATCCATGACTTCATCAGTGTTCAAGCCGGAGCCACCACCGCAGCAAAAGGTCTGTTCCCTGATGGTATTGATCGGCATTTCGTAGAATTCTTTGCAGACGTTGTTTATGATATACCGAGGTTCTTCGAAGATCCCCATAGCCCTGGCCGGGTTGCAGGAGTCATGGAAGGTGACTTTATATATGTCGTTGCGGCTGGGATCCAAGTTCAATTTGCCGTGTTTGATCAGATCGGCGGTAAACTCGCAAATGTGAACCATCTTATGAGCCTTAGCATTCTCAAACCTGGTGCCGGTGATGGGTGAAACTGGCATCTCTAGATTCTTGGGAGGTTCCCAGAAGGTGTCCATGTACTGGTTACACACTCTCCACATGTGGCCGCATTCACCACCCAATATCCACTTCACTCCCAGCCTCTCGGCCTCCATGTACTGCTTGGCATTGAGTCTCTTGGCCATCTCATGGGAGGTGAAGAAGCCGAAGTTTCCACCTTCAGAAGCATAGGTGCTCCAGGTGATGTCTAGACCAAGCCCTTCAAGATAGTGGAAAAGCATGAGGTAGCCCATGGCCGTATACGTTCCCGGGTCAGCGAATACATCGCCTGACGGGGTGATAAACAGGACCTCGGCTCCCTTCCGGTTGAAACTGGGCTGGGGCAGGATGCCGGTTACCTCCTCGATCTCCTCGCAGAAAAACTCCAGCATGGAGTGGTAGGCATGGGGTTGAATGCCCAGGTGGTTGCCTGTACGGTAGCAGTTGGCCACAGGGCCGGTGATCCAGTCGATGTTGCAGCCCAACAGGTTGAGGAGTTCTCGCCCGATTATGGTTATTTCAGCCGTATCAATGCCATAGGGGCAGAAAAGGGAGCAGCGGCGGCACTCGGTACATTGGAAAAAATAGTAGAAAAGCTCTTTGAACACGTCGTAGGTGAGTTTTCTCCCGCCAGCCACCTTGCCGAGGATCTTGCCCGCGGTGGTGAATTCCCCCCGATAAATTGACCTGAGAAGCTCCGCCCGAAGCACGGGCATGTTCTTGGGGTCGCCGGAACCAATGAAGAAGTGGCATTTGTCCGCACAGGCCCCGCATCTCACGCAGATATCCATGAAGATTCGGAATGACCGGAACTTGTCCAGCCGCTCCTTCATACCTTCAAGAAATATCTCTTTCCAGTTATCCGGAAGCTTCCAATCTTCGTCGCCGGGAGACCAGACCCGTGGATTCGGGAGACCTACAACCTCGTGGTCTTTCGCCTTCGAACCATAGCACCACCTACCTTCTCTGAATTCGGCAGGCGTGTCCATCCACCCCTTCTTAGGGGGAGTATAATCCACTCGCGAGAGTTCTTCTGGAGGTGCAACCTTTGCCATTTCTACTCCTTTTCAACTGGGAGTCCAACTTCTATCATCTTCTCCCTGAATTCATCTTCGTATGCGTCGTAAGTGTGAACTTTGACTGGATAGTTCCAGGGATTGATGTGCCGATTTGCCCGGTTGTCATTGGGCATATTCCTAGTTGGGCTCAGGAAAACTCCACCTGCATGCATAAGTTTGCTGAATGGGAAGTAGGCGATCAACACCGAGATGAGAAACAGGTGGACAAAAAAGATACTTCCTATACCCGCGGGTATGGTGGGGTGAAAGCTCACCAAACCTGTGGCCAACTCTTTGACACTGGTGACATCAACCCTGATGAAATAGCGCATGAGGATGCCGGAACCAGCCAAGGCGATGATCAGAAAGAGAGGGAAATAGTCGGCGGCAAGGGAAATGTAGCGGAGCTGCGGCACGGAGACTCTTCGTAGAAACAGGTAGAGTGCGGCCAGCAACAGAACCACCCCACTCATCATCAGCTGCGGCAACCCTACTTCCATAAAGCCATCAACGCTCTCCAGCAGCTTAACGAAACCAGGCACCGGCTCCGTAAAAAGACGGAAGTGTCTTAGGAAGACGACGAGAAAGGCATAATGAAACGCCAGCGCCGCCACCCACAACCACTTGTTGGAGCCGTAGCTGACCTTTGGTCCGTCCCTCAATTCCACCCTGGTGTTCCTGAAAAGGGAACGGAAGGCGAGCACCTCGAGGGCCATTCTGCCAATGACGCCGCCAGTGGTGGCAGGATTGTCAAGAGGACTCCACTTGATCCAGGGAAGAGTCTTCTCCTGTCCGCCGGTGGTGGGAATCTTGAAGGGCACTGGGGTCTTACCCCATTGAACCACCCGGTAGATAAACCCAATGACGAAAATCAGGATGGCCGCGTAAGGGATAGCTATCCCAAATATATACTGGCCGGCTCCCTGCGCCCCCACCCAAGGGATCAAGATGAGTGCTACAACAGCAAAAAAGGAAACCCAGATACCCATTTACAGTTACCTCGCTTCAAAATAGGTTATCGGTGCCGCACACTTCGGGATCTCCCTCTTTTCCGGGGTTCCCGCATATCTTGTTTGCCCTGTCAATTAGTCTACTAACGCTTCTTTTGACTTCTTTCATCCTAACTTCGTAGAGTTCCTCCCGGCATTTCATGTAAATGTCCAGTGCCAGGAGACCTATTTTGTCTATCTCCTCCTCCAACCTCCAAAGTTCTTCAAAAAGCTGGGCTGCTCGGATCTTTTCCCCCAACTCCTCCCTTACCAGCCTCTTCAAGTCAAAAACAAAAGCTACTGCTTGAGAAGGGGTGAAATCCTGAACAGCTTTGATTCTGATAACTTTATCGAGGAAAGGGGAAACTTCTGTCTCCGCACTATTACTGAGAATCTGGCTGAAAATACCTTCAATCCCACTTGAGAACCGGTGGGCAACCGGATTATCGAACTGGTTCTTTTTGCTTCGCAAAAACTGCTTTGTCTCTGCAGGATAGGTTTCCAAGACGGCATCGAACCACCGACTCAGGATAACAGACTTGTTTTCCTCTAGGAGCTTTTTTAGGCTCATACAACGCCTACTAATTGAGGAGGCAGAATGGTGTCCAAAAACTACTTTCCAACTCCCCCCACCATTGCAGCTCTTGGATCACTGGTAAAGTATCGAGTGAGGTAGAGCGGAGCGGGGCTGTTTCTCAACCCACTTTGTGAAACTTATTTCTAAATAGGAGACTCTAGGGAAATTTTGTCGATGTGTCAAGGGAAAAGTTGCCCCTCCTTTAGAAGAGTATAGGTCTGACCCACCACTACAAGGAGGCTATTTGCAGGTGAAGCTTGCGGTTTCTCGGACCATCAAATTCGCAGAAGAATATTCTTTGCCAGGTACCAAGGATCATCCGTCCGCCGGCAATGATTACTGTTTCGGTTGAGCCCATTAGACTGGCCTTCACATGGGCAGGAGAGTTACCCTCCATATGCTGGTAACTTGCTCTCCAGGGCACTATCTGGTTTAGCACCTTGAGTATGTCAGCCTTGACAGCAGGATCTGCTCCTTCATTTATGGTGATGGCGGCTGTGGTGTGGGGCACGTAGAGGGTCATCCGCCCCTCCTCCACCCCTGACTTGTGGAGTTCATTCTCCACTTGGCTGGTAATATCTACCATCTCAGTTTGCGAAGAAGTCTTTACTGAAATTGTTGCTACCATGACAAACCTCCAAACGACCAAACACAAAGATCACAAAGACTATGTGAGATTTAAGATTGAAGATTTACACAAATAGGAATTAAGTGATTTCCCAATCTGCATTCTGCAATCCGCAACCTAAAATGGCATTCCTGTGTGGTCCCTGCCCGCCATCGCCCGCCTGAAGCGGGCTCAGGCGAGGCGGGCGGGTTTGTGCACTTTGTGGTTTTTTCCTGGTCACACCATTCGCTTTCCGGAGACTCTAGAAAATCCGGCCCACTGATGACTTGGAGCCTTGAACTTTAAATCCGAGGCTTCTTATCTAGGAATAATCAATCCTGATTCGGTAGTTTTCTCTCTTTGGCTCTGTCCCTCTATATCTTCCAGTGATGAGTCGACTTCGGCAGAAATTGAGCGCTTCAGCAGCCCCAGGACAAAATTGTTTTCAGTAAAAACACCTATCTCCTTCTCCAGGTCAAGGGCAACTGCCAAGGCTCGTTTCGCCTCCTGCTCGCGACCCTCCAGATAAAGGAGCAGAGCCGACTCCTCCAGGAGTCTTCTGTAACGCTCCCTTTGCTCTGCGGTGAAGAGTTCAGTTGCAGCCTCGCGGTAGATTTGCTCTACCCTCTCCAACTGTGAACTCTGGGATATTACCAACCGGCTCTCGCTGAGTTCCTTTAGCTTATTGGCAAAGGGACCCACCAGTTCTTCAGGCAGTCGCCAGGAGGCAAATGGCTGTAGCGCCAGGAGGCTCTCCGAGCTCCGAAGAAGAAGCGTATCCCCGACTATTTCTTCCCCGTTCAAAAGGTTATAAATATGTGGATTTGCAGGTTTTTTCACCAAAGAATCAAGTTGCTTCAGGATTAACTCATAACCAGCAGGAAGTTCTTTGCCTTGTCGCTGGTAGGTTGTCGCCACCTCTTCATAAAGAAAACGAAAATGAGCTAGGGGTATTTCTATTATTCGCCCTGGAATGCCGCCAGCCATCTCCTCGAGAAGGGCTCTAACTCCTTTACGAGTGGTCTGGACTGCCTCGAATTCGCGGAAGACATCTTCCGAGTTGAGCACGCCAATTACCATCAGGTAACCACGGCCAGCATCCGGTAGTTTCAGGATAATGCCGCGTTCGCCCTGACTTTCCGGCCAGCTTGCCCAGGCCTCTGCCTGTCGATCCTCCGGCCTGGGCACCAGAACCCGAGGCTCGCTCACTACCTCCTCTAGCTCTTGCACCAGTCCCTGTCGGGCCAGTCGGTAGAGTGCTGTCTTTAGCGCCCGCCGTACGGGCTTCTTCGCCTCCATCCCCTGAAGAGCCTGTACCACCTTGACTGCTACCGGATTAGCCGTGGAAGCAAGAGCCTCGGCCAAGGCAACTGAAAAAGCAACGGATTGCTGGATTAGTGGCTTCAAGCTTTCAACAAACTGGGTGAAACTCTGCGCCTCCGGGTCCAGGACCAGCACCCGATCCACCAGCATCTGAAGTTGTGTCTCCTCTTCTGCCGTGAGCACCGGCCGCTCCTGCCGTTTTTTGTCTTTTTTTGCCCGTCTCTTTTTTGCCATCAGTCCTTGCCTTACTCTTTTAAGAGAAGCCTAAAAATTCAATCCACGTGCCACAGTCCGCAATCCCCAATCCCCGATCTCATCAAGCTAATTGCACAATCCAATGAAGTCAACGGAAAACAAGATCAGAATCCAGGAGTCAGCAGCCAGTTGGCTCTACTAGGCACCAAGTCTCAAGGTGTCAGGTTTCAGGTGTCAGGGAGGAGAAACACAAAAGCTGAAACCTGAAACCTCAGTAATTGCTCTATGCTCCATGCCCTATGCCTTACCACTGACAAAGAAAAAGCCCCCAGTCTCCAGAGACCGAGGGCTTTTCATAGACAGATCTTCGCCGAAGAGAGTTATTCTTCCTTGTTCTCTATTCCATCGATTACCAGGGAATCTGCCACTAGTTCCCAGAGGTATTTTACCTCCAGATCCATCATGTCGTATTCTTTGCGCAGACTCTTCATAATCTGGTCTCGGCAGTTGTGGCAGGGGGCTACGAGCATTTCAGCTTCGGTATCCTTTATCTGCTTTGCCTTCACTCGACCGTAGTAAATGCGCTCCTCTGAATAAGGCATGGCCCAAGCGCCACCGCCACCACCACAGCAATAATTGTTGGCGCGGTTGGGATGCATCTCCACGTAGTTATCAACGCACTGCTGGGTGATCCAGCGCGGCTCTTCGTAGTATCCGTGGCCGAAGGTTTTCTCACTCTTTCTCGCATAGTTACAGGGATCGTGGTAAGTGGTGAGCTCCGGATGTTTTGACTTGTCCAGCTTTATTCGCCCTGTCTCGATGTATTCCTTGAGGAGATCATGGACACTTATAAACTTGACGCCCTCGTCAGCGAACCACTGCTGCAGACCAAGCCTGGTCGCAAAATAGGCGTGGCCTCACTCCGGCAAGAGGAGATACTCACATTCAAGTTTCTTGTAGTTCTCCACGATCCTCCGAACGACCTCCTTCATGGAGTCATCATCGCCGGTGAAAAGCCCCCAATTGACCCCTTCCCAATTTTCCGAGGTGACAGTCCAGGATTCGTTGGCCGCATAGAATATCTTCCACCAGAAGAACATGTCCTCGGGCTCGGCAAAAGGCTCCTTGGAGTTGATGGTCACCATAATCCTGGCTCCCTTCTTGTCCACGGGCACGGTAAAGCCTGGCAGTTCTTCAGCCAGCTCAACTCCAAGGTCTTCAAGGAGAAAGAGATAGTCTTCCTTAGGGATGCCTACGTTGTTTCCCGTTTCCAGGCACATCACTACACCTTTGTGCATGACTCCTGGTACCTTGTCCCGATCACGGAGGCCCCGTGCAGATCTCATGAACTTTGTCAGATCGATGTTCATAGGACATCCGTGCTCGCAGCGGCCGCAGACAGTACAGATCCAAGGGAAACGGGAATCAATGAGCTCCTGGTCCAGACCGAGCAAAGCCATGCGCACGGCTTTACGGATGTCCATGCCATCAACCCCAGTTACGGGGCAGCCGCCGGCACAGGTGCCGCAAGTAAGACACAGATCCGCATACTGACTGGCAATTCTTCTCTTCTCACGTTTGCCTAATATCAATGGTTCCATAGCAAAAACTCTCCCTGCTAATTGCAAAGATGGCCATTAGGTTGCATAGCTTTAAGCAATGTATTGTCAATAGCTATTCCATCCTAATTTGACCTTGCCAGGTTAACATATCGAGAGTTAAACACAAGCACTTTTTTTCACTAATTGGCCACTGCTAAAGCTTAAACTTAGTGTCTTCCAAGGTTCTGAGCGCAGGTTTCCGCTAACAGTAATACCCTTACAGTCGCTGGATCAAATGGATTGCCCCCTATGCCAAGGCCTGGATTCAGTCCTTCTTTCACTTCACTCAAGAGAGCAATGACCTCCGTTGTCCGGTGTCAGTAGTCAGTTGCAGAGGATACAAAGAGCGGAGACAAAAAAGGTGGGCAATGCCCACCCCAATTCTTCGTCACTTGCCTTCGGCGTCATTCGGGCTTAAATCCCCTCATTAGTGGTCATTCATTGTGAAACGAGTTGCCGACCAAATGGCAACAAATGACAGCGGAGCGTAATGGCGGCGAAGCCAAATGACCTAATGACCTGCGCAGAGCGCGATGTATTTGTCTCCTCTAACAACGGACCACGGACAACTGACATGTTTAAAGTTTAATAATCGCCACCAACTCTTTGACAGCGGCGACCGACTTGTCAAAAGCCGCCTTCTCTTCTGCTGTGAGCTTGATCTCGATAACCTTTTCCACGCCGCCAACCCCCAGCATCGCCGGAACACCTACAAAATAGCCTCCCACATCATATTCCTTATCGCAGTGAGCGGCACAGGGAAGGATTCGCTTCTGATCCTTGAGGATGGACGTAGCCATCTGCACACAAGCGGCAGAGGGAGCATAGAAGGCGCTTCCCGTCTTTAGCAGACTGACGATCTCACCACCGCCCTTGCGGGTCCTTTCCACTAAGGCATCGATGCGCTTCTGGTCCATGAGATCCGGGATGGGAATGCCGGAAACCGTGGTGTATCGCGGTAGGGGCACCATGGTATCTCCATGTCCGCCAAGAACAAATGCCTGAATATCTTTTACGGAAACGCCCAGCTCCATGGCAATAAAAGTCCGAAATCTTGCAGAATCCAAAACCCCTGCCATTCCCATAACTCTGTTGGTGGGAAAACCGCTGACCTTGTGGGCAACGTACACCATGGCATCTAGGGGATTCGAGACAATTATCAGAAAAGAATTCGGTGAATATTTAGCCACCTGCTCGGTCACCGCTTTGACTATATTGGTATTGGTGTTGAGAAGGTCATCCCGGCTCATCCCGGGTTTGCGAGGAATCCCCGCAGTGATTATCACTACGTCGGAGTTGGCCGTGTCCGCATAGTCATTCGTGCCAATTACCTGGGCGTCAAAGCCTTCCACCGGACTCGATTCCATAAGGTCCAGCCCCTTACCTTGAGGCATTCCCTCAATAATATCCATCAGTACCACGTCTCCCAATTCCTTGGCCGCAGCCCAGTGGGCTGCCGTTGCTCCCACAAAACCTGAACCAACCACGGTTAACTTGTTTCTCCTTAAGCCCATTGCTTTTCTCCTTTGGCTTTTCCTGTGGATTTGACAAATCTTTGTCCAGATGGTGATTGTAAAATCACCCTGCAGTATACGGAAAGACCTCCCTTCTACCTAGAGCAAACAGGTTTTAAAGTCAACACGAAAGCAATCGAGGAATTTGGGAATTGGCAATTAGTGGATTGGCGGACAGGCAAACAACATAGATCCTCCTCAATTCGGACTAAGGGCTACTAATTCTAGGCGAGAGAGGCGAGAAATGCGGGAAAGGGATTAAGAATTAATCCCTTTTGAGATCGCTCCCTTTCTCGCCTTTCGCGCTTTTCTCGCTTTTCCCGCCCCAACAAACCATGCCATTGGCCGTACAAATTTCCATAGACACAAGACCTGTTAAAAAGCTATATGGAGGGACATGCAAGAAGAAAACCTGCCAAAATACCGGTTTAATCGGTTGGAGGTCGCCGGTTCCTTGGGTGACCTAGGCACCCTTCTCCCCCTCGCCATCGGCATGATTCTCCTGAACAAACTCCACGCCACCAATGTGTTTGTCTTGATCGGGATTTTTTACATTGTGGCGGGTCACTACTTCGGGGTGCCCGTTGCGGTTCAGCCCATGAAAGTGATCGGTGCCTACGCCATCGCCACTGGCCTGACTCCAACCCAGATAGTTTCCGCGAGCCTGTGGATGGGCATCTTTATCCTTTTCCTGGGTATCACCGGGCTAATTAAGCTGATTGGCAAGTATACCCCGAAGAGCACGGTACGGGGTGTGCAGCTGGGGGTTGGTGTGGTGCTTATGATCAAGGGGTTGAAGTTGATATTGGCACCCGACCCCAACCTGGCTGTTCAGGCCCTCGGTCCGGTGAGCATGAGCCTCATTCTGGGAACAGCCGGTCTTTTTCTGACCTTCCTCCTCCTGGAAAACAAGAAACTACCAGCGGCGCTGGTTCTTGTCGTCGCGGGGATTGTTCTCGGGCTTTTTATCGGCCAACCAATAAATGCTGCAGCCTTCAAGTGGGGTATCCACTTGCCAAAACCGATTCCTTACGGCTGGCCCTCAGTGGACGACCTACTCTGGGTGCTTCCGGTTTTGGTCCTGCCCCAAATTCCCATGACCATTGGCAATGCCATCATCTCTAACACCGATATAACCCAGGAATATTTTGGGGAGCGGGCAAAGCGAGCTACTTACAGGAGCATGGCCAACAGTCAGGGCTTGGCGGACATTGTTTCTTTTTTCTTTGGGGGAATCCCCATGTGTCATGGGGCGGGAGGATTGGCCGCCCACTATCGTTTCGGTGCCCGGACCGCCGGTTCCAATGTAATTATTGGCGGGATATTCCTTTTGCTTGCCCTGATCTTTGGCGAGAATATTGTCGCTGTTCTGAAACTTCTGCCCTTCTCCCTGCTCGGGGTTCTGCTGGTCTTTGCCGGGTTGCAGTTAGCCCTTATGATTCTGGACCTCCGGGAACGCAAAGACATGTTCGTCGCCCTGCTGATGCTGGGCATCGCCCTGGCCACCAATCTGGGCGTCGCCTTCCTGATTGGCATAATCGTAGCTTATGCCCTTAAGAGTGAGAAATTCAGCGTGTGAGCAACTGCAGACGGTTCACCTCCAGCCTGAAAAACTCCTTCTCTTCAAATTTTTACCCATTTCTGGCCGTACCACTTTTGGGTAAATTTACCCATTTCTGGTACGGCTAGTTTTGGGTAATTTTGAGAATTGAGGCAAACCATTATCTAGCCCACCACCCAGACCGCCATTTCTTTAGCCTACTGTATGGCTTTGTCTCTATGCCCCTTTGCTATAGGGATTTATGGTTAAAACCGGCACCGGGGATTTCTGTACGACCCTGGCGGCAACACTTCCAAAGACTATCTTCTCCAGACCTTTTCTCCCATGGGTTCCCATAATTACCAGGTCAATACCTTCGGACCGCACGTAGTTAAGAATCTCCTCCGCGGCGTCACCCAAGACAACCTTGGCCTTGGGGGAAACACCCTGGAAGTGCTCGTTCACGAACTCGTCCAGTTTCCTCTCCGCTCCTTTTATTATTTCCGCTTCAAAGTTAGTTACAGCGGGATGTGGCACATAGATACTGGTGAAGTGCTGCAGGACTCGAGCAACAAAGACTAAATGAACTTCGGCGCCAAACTTTGAAGCAACCTCTTTAACGTAAGGTGCTATTTTTGGAGAGACCTCTGACAGATCAACTGGAAAAAGGATTTTCTTGGCGAATTCCATGGCAAACTCCTTCCCTAAAATATGGTTCCTTCTTCTGGCAATGGCTTTGTATCCAGAGATTCCAAACTCTTTGAAATGGAAAGATAGAATGTTGCTCCCCTTTGGGGCGCAGATTCCACCCACAAATCACCCAGGTGCTTCTTCGCTGCCTCCTTGGCAATGGCCAGCCCCATACCCGAACCTTCCGTGTGGCTCGAGCTCTCCAAACGTTGAAAGAAGTGAAACAGCCGTTTGGTATCTTCCTCTTTGATCCCCATCCCATCGTCAGTTACGGAGAAAATGTGATGATATTCGCTTTCCTGGTAAGCAAAGCTGATTTCACTCAGTCTCTCTCCCCCGTATTTCAGGGCATTGTCCAGCAGATTTCTAAAGGCCCTGGTCAGGCGGAGCTCATCACCCATGATTTTTGGGAAAAAAGCAGGCTCTCGCAAAGCCACCTTCCGCTCTCTTAAAGGCCCGGCAAATTCTTCCCTGAGCTGAGTGAACATTTCCTCCATATTGACCCTTTTGATGCTTAACGGTAATTCTCTGGCCCCGATGTAGGAGTTAATCTGTTCCGCCAGAGTAGCTATTTGGGCTGCTGTCTTCAGGATCGTCTTGCAGTAGAGTCTCCCCGTGTCATCCAGCGAGTCGCCATACTGCCTGTAGAACCTCTCCATAAGACCACACAACCCGATGGCAGGGCTTTTCAGATCATGGGAGGCGGAGTAAGCGAAAAATTTGATAGTCTCCTTTTTTTCCTGAACTTCTCTCAACTTGTCTTGTAAGTCCCGATAAATTCTGGCGTTACTACTTGCCACCCCGATCTGGTGTCCCATGGTCATGAGCAGGTCTATCTCTTCCTGACCGAGCTTGATCACTTTCTTTGCCCCCATATTCATCACTCCCTCTACTCGATCTCTAACAATGAAGGGTACGCAAATTATTATCCTCAGCCCCTTGAGAGCCAAGAGCTCGGCTCGTTCCTGGCTAGCGAGTTCCGAAACGTGCTGGGCAATGAAGGATTTTGTTCTAGCCGACTTGCCCGAAAAACTGTCTTCCAACCCAACTATCTCCAGGCCCGAGACATCCAGGCCGGTGTGGGCAGCTAGAACAAGCACCTGCTCCTTTGGTTCCATCAGGTAAATGCGACCCGAGTCCAGGTCAAATTGCTTCAAGACAATATCAAGGGCACCTTTCAAAAGAGGCTCAAATTCCATGGCAGCAGAAAGAAAATTGCTCAGCTCCAGAAGGTTGGAAAGGGCTTTATTTCTCTTCTTTAGAGAAGACCTAACATGTTTGACGCTTACATACTTCTCAGTCAAAAGCATGGTTTCCTCTACACAGTTCATATATCCCTTGGCTTGGACTGAGTCAGGGCACAATCCACACGGCAAAATTTTCAGCCCGTTGGAGTACCTTGTTGGTGACCCGCCCCAAAAGAAACTCTCGCACTTCGGACAATCCCCTCCGGCCCATGGCAATGGTGCCGTAGCCTCCTTCCCGGGCTTCCTGAAGAATATCCATTGCCCGGCTGTCACTGTCCAGGTTGGCCCTGGTCGCAATTCTTGCTCCATCCACCCCGGCCTGCTCGAGATTCTCCTTGTAGAAACGGAACATCCTGGGAATATCCTTCTTGACCTCTTCCCAGAATCCTTCTATCTCATGGTCTTGCAGGGTGAGATCATCCAGAAAGCTAAACCGCCGCACCACATGGAACAGGGTAAACTCCGCTTCAGTTTCGGCAACAATTGACCCGACGTAGTCCACCGCCCTGCGAGAATTCTCCGAGGCGTCCACCGCCAGCAAAATCCTTTTTTCTCCCATGTCCCCGCCCACCACCCACAGGGGAACATCTTTTATTCCCTCCACGATTTTTTGAGATACGCTGCCGAGATAGGATTCCTGAAACTCACTCAAGCCTCTGCGCCCCACAACCATTGCGTCATAACCGTGGGCTGACTGGGCTAGAATGTCTCTGGCAATGCCGACTTGCCTCTCTTGCAGGATGACTTTCACTGCACTCTCTGCCACTCCTGCTTTGACCAGGCTTGTCTTGGCCTTGGCCAGAAAGGTCTGGGCCACCTCTTTTCTTTCCTCTTTCCACTTAGGAAAGTGGCTTCCGGTGTCTACCTTAAAATGGTCGGCTTTTTCCAGATCCCAGAAAGTCTCAGGCGCTGTAGGTAAAACGTGCATTAGGCTCACTCTGATATTCGCTGGGTGACAGGTCTTTGCCACATAACTGGTGGCAGTAAATGAATCTTGTGACCCATCCACCGCTATAAGAATTTGTTTTTTCTCGGACATGGAATTTTCGCTACCCTGATATCTCGACTAGGGGAGTCCCCTACCCGGTTTCACTTTTCATTTCTTGGTACTACTCAACAGCACTCTAGATGAATTCAGGCACGGCCACCGTTAATTAAACCGCCAATTACTGCTATCCCGGGAGGGCGGTGATAACCGCCGGCGTGTGAACCATTCCATAAAGATTCCTCTTGGCGGTTTTGTAGCGTTCAAAATAGATCTGGGCAATTTTTAGCATCAACCTGTACCCCAGTAATGGATCCTTCTCGCACAGT
The DNA here is from genome assembly GCA_037384945.1 of Deltaproteobacteria bacterium. Taxonomy (GTDB): domain Bacteria; phylum Desulfobacterota; class Syntrophobacteria; order BM002; family BM002; genus BM002. The sequence goes on along the minus strand of JARRNM010000010.1, from coordinate 8,306 downwards.
TTAGACAGCTTATCCGCGTCAATCGCCAGCACCTCGGTGTCCTCAAGACATACGGCCGTAAGGGTGTATTCCTGTGGCTGCATAAACGAGGCGGCACCAAACAAGGTCCCCGGCTCTCGTGTTTCAAAGGCAATCCCCACATCGTCTCCCGATTCAATCCTTCTCAAACTCACAAGCCCTTTGCTGACCACAAACAGCTGTTTGGCAGGGTTGCCACGCTCGTAAATGTGAGCATACCGCTTGAAACTTTTCTTTTCGCTGATTTTGGCAACCTCCCCCAGCTGGCTTTGTGAAAAAGGTTTGAACATTTCTAATCCGGCCAACTCTTTTACTTCTGCCATAACCCTCTCCCTCCTTTCATCGTGAGAGCTTTTCTGAACTGACACCCCATCAACCCAGGTAGCCGTGCCTGGAAAACCATAAACTTAATCCCGGTGTAGAAAGGAATTCATCACCTGCTCATATTTGCTTCTGAACTCCGGGTAGATCTCAGCTAGAAGCTGGTAATAAGGCGCAATATGACGAATTCTCTGTCGCACATCTTTTAGCCTAAGGTTGGGACACTTGTCACAACTCCAGGCCTGCCAATGGGACTTTGCGGCACCCATAAGGCAGTCGTTATAGAGGAGACAGTCTATGTATTTAATCCCTTTCTTTTCCTTGGGCTTAGGTGCATATAATTGCACTGCAATCCTCCTCGTACAGTTCCGATGAACGGTAGTTACTTCAACTGCCTGTGTAAGTTGCTCTGCACTTTGTTATTGAAATAAATGTGCCAGAGGACTGGTCAGAATAAGTTACTGAATCTACTGAATATTTAATAATAAGTGCGATCCTGATTTAGTGAGAAATTTTACATCCTGTAAAGAATATTGGCAGGCGGAAGGGTGTGATTGGGGATTGGGGATTTAGAAAGGCATAGGGCATAGAGCGAGAAGCATGGAGTGATCAGGCAGAGGTCAGAAGTCGGAGGTCAGATGACAGATGACAGAAAAGAGCTGAATTAGTGGAAGAGTCGAGCATAATGTCGGATTGGAGATTGCGGATTTAGAAAAGGGGTCAGAGGAATTAGAAGAATTACTTGCTCTAAGCCGCAATTTATTGAGGCACGCACAGCACAGGACAGGGGAGAAGACGTACCACCCTCTCAGCGGTGCTACCAAAGAAGATCTTGTCGATCTGGCCGTTCCCTACCCTGCCATGTCCTCCCATGATAATTAAGTCCGCGCCGATTGCTTGGGCCCTGAGAGCTATGGTCTGAAAAACAATCCCCACGGCAACATTTCTTTCATCAGCCACTCCGTCAGAACCGTTCTTAGACAAAAAATTCTCAAGCTTTTCTTTTGCCTGTACGGACAGCTTCCGGCCGACCTGCTGTTCCGACTCGCCGCTGAGTTCGGCAATTCTCTCTACATACCGTTTATCCACAACGTGGAGCAGATGGATGTTGGCGGAGAATTTCTTTGCCAGAGATTTGGCGTAACGGAAAGCCATTTCCGAACTTTTGGAAAAATCCACCGGTACTAAAAGCTTTTCTAGTTTCATTGTCTCATTTTATGACCTAAATGGAGCGATTCCTATCCCCCTCCCCTTTATCCCCTCCCGCCAGGGGAGGGGAAAATTACTTAATATCTTAAATACTTTCCTCCCCCTTGACGGGGGAGGATAAAGGTGGGGGTGATCGAACTTACGGGGTGAAACCCCCTCATTTCAGCGTAGTAAATAAGCAAGATCTCTTTTATACTTGGGTTGCAACAAGCGCTCAATTCAAGTATGAATTACCTTCTAGATTATCCTCAACTTTTACGGCACGATCCATAAGGCAAAGTGGGCGGCGCGATGCAGCACCTTTGTGGTCACTCTTCCTAAGGCAAAATCGTGCACCCTGGACAAGCCCCTGCGTCCCATAACAATTGTGCCATATTCCCCTTCCCTGGCTGCCTCGAGAATATCCTCTGCCCGAGACCTACTTTGCAGCGTGTATTTGCTCGCGATCCGCTTTGCCTCCACTCCAACCTCCTCGAGTCGTCTCTGGTAAACATCAAACATGTGCTGGATATCCCTCTCCAGCTCTTCCAGGATCGTCGCCTCTATCTTTGCTGCTCCAGGGGTGGAAATGTCTAACAGTTCCAAGCTGAATTCTCGCACTGCGTTGAACAAGGTCACTTCGGCCCCATTGGCAGCGGCGAAAGCTCCTGCATACTCGACCGCCTTGAGAGCGTTGTCGGAGTTATCCACCGCAAGAAGCATTTTCCTCGCGTTGTTCCTGTCCCCAATTACCCACACGGGATTATTTTCAACCGCCTGGACAATCTTTTGGGATACTGAGCCAAGAAAGATGTCTCTGAACTTACTCGTTCCCTGCCTTCCTATGACCAGCGCATCATACCCTCTTGAACTCTCTGCAATGATGTCCCGCGCAATGCCCAGCTGAAGGGGACGGATAATCGCCCGCACTTTATCATCTATTACCCCGGCTCTAGACAGCAGGCCTCTGGCCTCATCTAGGAAAATTCTCGCAGCCTCCTCTGACTGCCTCAGGTACTCCTCATGTTTTTTCTCCGTCATTTTCTTGAAAAAACCTGTGTTCTCAAGATCCCAGAATGATTCAGGCGCACTGGGCATGACATAGATCAAGCTCACCTCAAGTTCACCAGGGGGAAAGCTCTGAACCACGTAGTTCACCGCATTGAGCGATTGTGACGATCCATCCACCGCAACCAGAATCTTCTCAGAACTGCTCATATCCTTACTTCCTTGCCCGATCGACCAGCTTGATTCAACCTCTTTCAGTTCCCACACAAGGCTGGTAGGGTAGGTCTACAAAGACCCGATCTAAAATCCTTTCAACCTCCAATTCTTTGAGCGTCTCTTTATATCTCTCCGAGCTGTCGATAATTCTTATATAAGTATAACTGTCTTGAAAACGGAGGAGAATTTGCAAGAAGATCTCAAACCCTTTTGAGTCGAAATCATCCAAATTGCCCAGATTGATATAAAGCGGCATGGGTCTAAAGGATTTTAGATTGGCCAGAGTCTCCTCGGCTTTGTTCACACTTCGTGAGTCAAGGACCCCCCTGACTTCCATTCGAACGATTCACTTTCCCGTCCTAATTATGACTTCTAGTCGTTCCATCTCACTCTCCTAATCTCTAGTTGAAAAGATGTGTTGGACATGGACAATTCACCCGATCAACAGCCGGACATTATGAAGTAGATCTTGGGGATTGATTGGCTTTTCCATGAACATCTCCGCGGAAATCCAGTCCATCTCCTTATCGATGGATCTCTGGTATCCCTTCTCCGCATCGGGCTGTGCCGAAACAATCATAATGGGAATTTTGCTCAAATGTTCACTCTCCTTCATGGAGGTGGCAAAGGTAAGACCTTCATCCATGGTTGCCATCATGATGTCCAGAAGCAAGAGGTCCGGCCGATGTGAAACCAACTTTTCCAGTCCCTCTTTGCTGCTGGAAGCCGTCTCAACTTGATAATCTGACTCTTCCAGTATAGCCGAGCAGATTTCAAGAAAACTGGGATCATCGTCGATGATCAAGATCTTCTTTCGATTCATTTTTTCTGCTCCCTTCCTGCGATTTAGGCAGTTCTATGACAAAATTTATCCATTCACCCTCAGCTCCTTCAGCCCATATTTTCCCCCCATGAAGTTCCACGATGGTACGGCTTATAAAAAGCCCCAGCCCTGTACCTTTGGCTGCTCCCTTTTGGCTTTGCTGAATTCGGCTGAATTTTTGAAAAAGTTGACCCATCTTTTCCCCCGCCACCCCGACTCCATCATTCCACACCTCCAACCGGCAGATAGCACCCCGACATGTTGCCCGGAGTCGAAGAATACCCCCTTCCCGGCCGTACTTGCAGGCATTTCCGATGAGGTTGCCATAGACCACCCTAAGCAGTTCCTCATCCCCTTCGACAATCACTCCCTCGTCCGTCTGGTTTTCCACCCTGATCCGTCTGCCGTCGATCAAAGTGCTCAGAGCGGCCAGGACCGGGATCACCACCTCAGAAGCAAGGTGCAACCGTTTGGGTTGGAAAAGCAATTCACCCGTTTCAATTCTGGAAAGATCCAGATAGTTTTTTACCATTTCCACTGAGGAACTGAGATTGCTGTGAATGAGGTTGACCATCTTCTCCTGGTGAGGTGTAAGAGCACCGAAAATTCCCTGGAGCAATGCTTGGGCGGACATACTGCTGTTGGCTATAGGAGTCTTCAGTTCGTGGGATACAAATCTCAGCATTCCCATGTAATTGCGGTTGAGCTTTCTCAAGTTATCGTTTGTAAACTTCAACTCTTCCTGATAGAGGTCGAGCTTGTGGATCATGTGGCAAAATGCTGCCCCAAGCTGCTCAATTTCATCTCCCACATTCTCTTTGTAAACTTGGCATCTACTGCAATCTTCTAGCTTCCTCGCAAGTGGTCCAGGTTCAAGCCTGTAGGGTGACTCATGCTCCATAAGCCAGCATGGCGGTATTCCACGCTCATAGGCGGGACAGAGTGCTTGCTTGCAGTCTTTAGTCAGCCAACACTCAACTCTTTTGCCCAGATGGGCGCACGCCTGGAAATTGCAGGAGATCAGGTCACGGGTCAGCCCGCTCAATTGCAATATTGGTCCGGTGATCTGCCGTGAAAACCAGTTGGTGAGGACTACTCCAATAGAAATAATCAGGGCAAGCACCACCAAAAGGATGTTAATCAACCGGTCCATGGTCTCGTCAACCTGGAATTTGCTGAGCCCTACTCTGACAGTACCTATGCGGTGACTTTCTTCATAGATCGCCGTCGCCGTGTCGTAGACCGCACCAAAGGAGGTCTTCACTAATCTCGTGTGTTGAATTTGGCCGGCGGGCAGGATATTGACTCCTACCAGAGACTGAGGAAATGGTTGTAAAAGGGTATGAGCCATAACACCCTCGACCTCATCGATAATGAAAACATAGGCAAGGTAAGGCTCCATCCACTTTTCCGTGAAGATAACATCTAGCAGGTTTGCCCGATCATCTGCGGTCATGTACTGTTGGGCCCTCCGAGCTATACTATTGGCAATAATCTCGCCCCGATTAGTTATTTCTTCAGTGAGACTGGGCAAGACGACATACTGGATGCTCAACCACGATACGGTGGCAATAAACAAGACTACCAGGACGGTGCTTACCGTTATTTTTTGTTTGACTTTCAGTCCGCTAAACCACTTCATCTTTTGAGCCCTAATTTTCTCGCCCCCCTCTCTCCATCAGAGAGGGTTTAGTAACCAGCTCAAGCTTACCTCCACGTATCTGGGTGAAGTAGACTTTTTCTAACCCCTGGTGATCTTGAGCGTTAAAATTCAGAGGGTTGGCGATACCCAGGGAATAATTTTCAATGGTCTCAATGGCATTGATGAAATTTTCCCGGGTAAAATCCGGTCCTGCTCGTCTCAAGCCTTCAACCATAACCCTAGCGTTCAAATAGCCTTCGAATCCAACATAATTGGGTTTATCTTCAGGATAATAACGAGCGAGCAGTTTGGTGTATTCTGCGGCTGCATCCAGCAATAAGGTTTCTGTAGGCGGCGGCACCACCTGGGTGATTATGACACCTTCCCCCTCCTGTCCCAGTTTTTTCGCCAATTCATCACCACCCACGAAGGAAAGGCAGTGGAAAATAGGATGGAACCCCCTGCTTCGAGCCAAACGGATAAACTTGGCACAGGGGTCATAGGTGCCGATCATGATCACCACCTCCGCCCCTGAAGGCAATATTTGCTCCAAGGCCTGTTCAACCTCGATACTTCCTCGTCTATAGCTGCCTGTGGCCACCGGCGTTAGACCATATTTTTTTAGGGCAATCTGGGTGCCGGTGAGACCGTCGAAACCATAGTCATCGTACTGGTAGAAAACGGCAAACTTCTTTAACCCGAGTGATTCCACCAGCTCGTCTACCACGGCACCGGTTTCCTGATAGTAGGAGGCTCGTATATTGATTATGTACCTCTGGAAGGGGTTTCGCAGGATCTGGGCTCCGGTGAACAGACCCACCAGGGGAAGACGCGCCTCCTCCACCAACGGCATGATCTTTACCGATGTGGGTGTACCGACATAGCAGAACAGCCCGAAGACTTTGTCCTCAACTATGAGCTTTTGGGTGTTTTCCAGGCACCGGGGCGGATCATAACCATCATCGTAGGCGATGACTTTTATGCTTCTCCCATGTACACCCCCTGCCTCGTTTATGACCTGAATGTAACACAGGGCGCCGTGGAGGGTTTGGGTTCCAAGAAAACTGGCGTGGCCACTGAGGGCTAGGGAGGAACCCAAACGAATTTCATCAGTACTCACACCTGGTGTCTGGACAACTGCAACTTCCTTCTCCGCTGATCCACTGCAGCCGGCTCCTGCAAGGAAGAGCAGCAATCCCAGACAAATAAGCCAACTTTTCATCTACCCGTCCGTATCTGTTCAACCATATCTTAAGCCTTAACCACCCTGAGGTGCTTTGATAACGGTTCCAGTGTGTCCAGATCAATACTGTGCTTTTTTCTCGAAACTCGCTTCAGTTATTCCAGCTGGTCATGAATTCGATAGATCAGCTTGAATTTGTTTTCCAACTCAGCAAAAAGAGCGTCTTCATTCTCCACCTCTTTGGTCCGAACGTAGAGGCACCTAAATCCCTTTGCCGCCTGCTCATAGGTGGTAATCATGCTGACCAGACGCCCGCCGTGCGCCCTGATCACGTCAGTGACTTTTCTAATGGAACCCGGCCGGTCTTCTATCTCCACACAGAGCTGCAAGGGCGCCTGATAGATTCCAGAAACAGTAACCATGGCACGGAAGACATCGCCCTTGGTGATGATGCCCTGCAAGTCGCCTCTTTGATCAACCACGGGTAAAGCGGATATGTCGTGCTTGAGCATCAGAGCGGCAGCCTTGTCCGTGGTCTCATCGCCCCTGACAGTGTAAGGATTCTTCGACATCACTTCCTCCACCTTGAGCTTGTCCAAAAGGTAGTAGAGCTCGTGAATATCCAGGGTGGTCGCTTTGGAAGGATGAGCCTCTTTTAGATCCCGGTCAGAGACTATGCCCGTAAGACGTTTTTTCTTGATCACCGGCAGATGTTGAAACCCCTTCTCCTTCATTAGTTTTGAAGCTTTCATGACGGAGACATCTTCTTCTACGGTTATGACCTCTCTGGTCATCCAATCTTTTACCAGCATGTTAAGATCTCCTCGTTAAAGTCTTTGGATTGAGCTTTGCCAGCACGTGCTCAATTACTTTTTTCAAGAGCTCGACATTTCCCGCTTTTTCCACAAACGCTGCAGCACTTTGCACAGCTGGATGACTGCTTTCCTCAGTCGCGAAGGTGTGAATAATCACAGGTAGTTTGGGGTGCTCGCGTTCGATCCTTCTCAGAACAGCTGCACCACCAAGATGGGGAATCTCCAGATCCAGTATCAATAAATCAACGGGAGGGGCTTTGCTGATCTTTCTCATAAGATCACGGCCGTCAGCGGCAACCTCCACCTGGTAACCTTCAGCCATGAGTTCACGGCGTAGGAAGTTGCGCACGTGCCTGTTGCGGTCTGTGATCAAAACGGTAAAACCATCGGGCATAAAGCCACCTCTCCATGGTGCAAAACCTTAAGAGCAACCGTCATGCCACACACCTCCTGAGGTTTAACTAACTTAATTTAATAGATTTATTTCAGGGCGAGCGGTTTGATCGGGCTGGAGTGAGTGCCGGGGTTTTTTACAAGGTGTAAAGAAATAACCGTTGCAACCGTTCAAATCGTTAAAGTCGTTGAAATCCTGATCGTGGCCCTAAGGCGCTCCCACAAAAGGGGTGAAAACGCAGGGAGAGGGAGAAACAGCGAGACGGGGATAGAGGTCAGACGACAGAGGACAGGTGGTTCAAAGTTCTGAATATCGAACAGCAGAACAAGGAACCGCAGAATGATGAAGTAATCACTTCGATATTCTGCGGTTCAAATAGGCAGTAGTCCAGATGAAGAGACGTTTGATTGCTCTTCCTCTGAATTCTGGATTCTGACTCCTGGCTCCTTGCTCTATGCCCTATGCTCTATGCCTATGGGACGACGGACCACGGACCAAGCGAGTGGGCATCACTAGCTGCTGACGGATGTTTCTATCTTAAGCCGGTACTTCTCTATTTTCGCTTGCAGGGTAGGGCGGGAGAGACCCAGGAGCTTGGCGGCGCGGGATCGATTGCCGCCTGTAAGGTTGAGGGCTTCGCTGATAAGAATGCTGGCAGTGTCGTCCATCATGGAGTCGAACAGACCTTCACCGTGATT
>JARRNM010000009.1:0-32015 GCA_037384945.1 Deltaproteobacteria bacterium | reverse complement strand
TTTTGCGAAACGACAAAAAGAGATCAAGCGCAAACAAAAGGCCGAGGAAAAGATGGCGCGGCGGCAGAGCAAGAATAAAGAGACCGCGGACCTGGGCGAGGAAGAGACTGCAGAGCAACAAGAAGAGCAAGAGTAGTCCTGGTATTTTATTTGTGCCTGAACAATCTTCAACAATCTGCGGGCCCTCACTCCTTTCGATTCGCCTAACAAAAGGAATTATAAAGCGTGGCGGGCGGCTCGCTGACAACACTCTTCTTTAAGGAGGAACAAAAATGGCTCAGGCAAAAGAAGGCGACAACGTGAAGGTCAATTACACCGGATCGCTCGAAGATGGTATTGTCTTTGGCTCCTCACCTGAAGAGGATCCACTAGAGTTTATCATTGGACAGAAAAAGGTACTTCCGAGTTTTGAAAACGCAGTAATCGGAATGAACGAGGGCGACACAAAGACTGTTTCAATCCCTCCAGAAGACGCTTTTGGCCAACCTAAGGAAGATCTAATTTTCGATGTAGAAAGAGCAAAATTGCCTCCAGGCATTGATTTGAAGTTGGGGGGAGTACTCCGAGTTGGCTCTGATACAGGTCAAAATTTTGATGTTGCCATAACAGATATTGATGACGAAATGGTCACTCTTGACGGAAATCATCCACTTGCCGGAAAGGTGCTCAATCTAGAGATTCATCTTCTTGAGATATTGTAGTTTTTTAGGCTTAGACGGCGATGATGACCTATATGTCCGACAATGATTTTTCCACTTATTACTATTAAATAGCTCTTCTTGGACCAACGGTTCAGGAAGGGAGTGGTCAGTTTGGCTCAAATTTAAAAAAATAACAACCGGACAAGACTCTCTTTTGTTTAACGATGTTTATAAAAAAGGAGATTAGAATGCAAGGCAGCAAACTTTATGTGGGCAACTTAAGTTACTCTGTAGTTAGTGATGAGCTGGAAGTATTATTTTCAAGCTATGGAGAAGTGAAAGAAGTCAAGATAATTGAAGGCAAAGGTTTTGGATTTGTTGAGATGTCCAATCAAGCAGAAGCTGAAAAAGCAAAAGAAGCATTGAGTGGTTCAGATTATAAAGGACGCACCCTGAGAGTTGATGCAGCTCGTCCACCCAAAAATAGACAAAGAAGGGGCTATCGACGATAGTAGTATAAGACAAATACATATGTTGGAGACAGGTTTAAGCTGGTCTCCACATCTTCTCCTGTATGCTTCTCGACCAGCAGGGGTGTGTAGCCTAAGCCCTGTTAGGGGGAGAATAATATCGGAAGGTGTTATGGTAAAGGGGAAAATACTCGACTGTTCCTGGAAGGAGTTTGAGGCGTTTATAAAGGAAACGATTGGCTCTGAGTTTCTTTGGAAAATTCGTCCACGGGATACACAGATGAACCGCCAGGCGGTAATGGAGTCCATTGAGAAAATGGTGGGAAAGAATAAGGGGAGTTTTCCAGAGGGAGGGAATATCTTTATCGAGCCAGAGAAAACAAAGGCAGGTCCGCCGCAAGGCGGGACATTGTAGAGACAAGGTTAAACTGTTTTACCTCTATCTGCTAATAACCATAACCTGCACATTAACGGCAAAATTCCGGCTTACAGGGGATACACTTCATAATTTTCATCTTGTGGGGATAAGCTGTTCACCACAATGCACGCAGTAATTAGTTCCTCCACGTCGACTTATAGCGTGTTTCTCTTCACTACATTCTCTAATGAGGATGGCATCATTAACCACCGCACCACAGAGGGGGCAGAAACGCACCGGAGCATTTGCTCGCCTATGATTAAAGTTGGGGCATATATTTCGTTTCATCATCATAACTATTCATTTTGTCTCCCCATTTATGATTATGAACCCTCAAAAATCTCTATATTTATATCACTGAGTTCTTTCTCACAAATGGCGTTGCTATTAACGTGCGATCCGTCCTTTTCCTAGCCCTCCTTAACCTTACCTCGACAGAACTCTTATCCCTTGGCTAATAAGCAGTCAGTGTGCCAATTCCTGATGAGCTAGTTGAATAAAGGAGCTTACCACATATTGAAAAACAATAAAAACACTAAATTGTTATGTGTCCTTGCTCCATATGTGGAATCTTAATCATCAGAGGGTCCCTGCTATCCTAGATAAATCATCTAAGAATAAAAACGGCCGAGCGTTAGCACGGTCAGCCGTTTTTATTCTCTGGCGTCGCTAAGGGTACTCCCCGTTTAGCCCAGTTTTTATCTGCGTCTCATGGAACAGCATGATTACGTTGAGTTCCACCCATCACGGAGATACAGAAAGCCAATACTGGTCCTAGTAGGAGGAGTTCTATCTGGTATTTAGCTGAAGGTCAGGGTTCCGAGTTTGGCCCATACCGCGTATGGTAAGATATGCTTGTCGTAGTTTAATTGTGGCCAAGTCTTCATCTCGACAAGCTATGATTAATCCCTATCCAGAGAGTTTTAGCCCAGCATTTTGTGCCGAGATTTCAGAAGCCGAAAGTGTACATTAGGGATGTTATCTAAAATTTGCCCCAACCTCGTTGAACCAACCAGATAATCAATAAATGGTGGTTTTTCCTATTGACTGAATCTTTTGATGGGGTTCTATTCAGTTAACTTTTCTCGTTTTTGGATCGAAAGGAGCGACTATGATTCTTCACGAAGCTGATCTTTTTAAGGGAATGAGCCAAGAAGTCATCAAAGAGATCGACAGCGTCATGATTGAGGAGTCGTATGAGGGAGGTGCTGTACTGTTTAGGGAAGGCGACCCTGCGATCAACTTTTATATCCTTGGCGACGGAAAGGTAAAACTCACTATAGGAGAAGAAGGGTACATGACTCATGTCGTGAGCAATCCAGGTGAGGTTTTCGGATGGTCCAGCTTAGTTGAAGACGGGTTCTACACGGCATCGGCACAATGTTCACTTCCAACCAAGGTACTCAGAATTGAGAGAGAAGAACTGAATAAGGTATTCGAAAGTCATCCGCTCAGTGGGATGTCATTCTTTAAACGCTTGGCGGGCGTTGTAGGAAAGAGGTTGGTCACCAGTTATCGTTCACTTCTTAGTGCCCATAAGGAAGTAGGTCCTTCTACCTATGGAATTTCAGAGGAGCCAGACCCAGGGTAGCACGTTGAGTCTCAGTGACTTCGAGCTGATCGGACAGCTGATTTTCTGAGTGGTGCTCAGTGGCAAGCTCGCTATGAACAAAAGGGTGAAATCTCTTTGTACTCTCACCTTGTCCTTCTCAGTTGTCTCATATCCAAGGAAGGTGAAGGGGTAGTATGCTCCATCCTTGCTGCCCCGCTTAAGGCTCCACCGCACATTGTAAAAGGTGTGAGGACGAGGCAACAGATTTGACCAGAGTCCCCTGTTCCTGGGGTTGTTGTATCATACATTTTACCTTCAGCTTCAAAGGCCCCCTTTAAGGCTCCTGAAGCCAATTCACTTGTGCGTTTCTGCGATGAGCATTCTGGCTTGAAACATCCAGATGCCACACCAATGGTTCCAAGATTTTTCCTGATCTCCGCTGAAGGAGGAAGTGGCTCCCTGTGGCCACAGCTCGGCTGCAGGATGAGGAATAAAAAAACTAACCAGACTATCTGTGGCCTGAGTAGCACTTTTCTCATCTGTTTTCTCTTTGTATTATATGGGTTGATAACAGAGGGTACTCCCCATTTGCCCCAGTTTTTATCCAACACTCAGAGAACACCACAGTTTTGTTGAGTTTTATCCTTCTCCCAGACATCGAGAACCAATGCAGATACAAGTAAGAGAAGTTTTATCTACTAATTAACTGAAGCACATAGTTCGCAACTTGATCCAACACCGTTTATAGAAAGATATGCTCCAAATAACTCTAGTTTCGGTCAAATTTAGATATTGGCAAAATACATTCAGCTACTGATCAAATACTCCTAACCCTATCTATAAGGTCGAAAGAAGGTAATTTGGATAAATTATTTAAAAGAAAATCGTAATAATATTACACTGACCTCTTTATATTATTACATTAAAATGGCAATTATAATAAATGACTTGACTTCGATCAACGAAACGAGTATCATCCACTCAATCAATAAAGGGCCGTCTTTATTGGCGGCCCGGTTTCGTTCTGAGGGAAGATCAATTCGCGAGAAGTGGCAACCTCCAGTTTGGGACCATGAGAACTTCTATGAAAGGAGGATGTCACTATGAGCAATGGAATCGTGAAGTGGTTTAGCGATCACAAGGGCTACGGCTTCATCGAGCAGGAAGATGGCCCGGATGTGTTTGTTCATCATTCAGGGATCAACGCAACCGGCTTCAAATCTCTCAATGATGGCGACAGTGTGACTTTCGATGTGGAGCAGGGCCAAAAAGGTCCTGCCGCAGTAAACGTCACCAAGATGTAGTTAGCGGTAACACGCTGGTCACGGGCATCGCGTCTAAGTAAGGCGAGATGCCCTTTTTATTTTCGCAGGTCTCACCCAGAGGCGACCTGCTTACACCTAGCCGGGTATGTGCCACCACTTCCCGGCCTCTTGACTACTTTGTCATGGAGTGTCATAGTTGATTATCCTTTTTCGTTGGTTTTGGTGCGTAACCCCCCAGCCTATAGGGGCTTTTGGGGTTTTTTGTTGTCGGGTTCAAGGAGTCGGATAAGTCGCCACTCATTGGCCGAAAGTAAACACTTTGTCGATTTCTACTGCAAGGTGAAGGTAGACAAGCTCTATCACCGACCCCCCGCACTAAGCAGGATAAACCAGAGAGTGTGGAGGTGGGAGAGTGCAATTGCAAGGTGTGGTCAACACAGCTTCATAAGACGGAAAGAGGAGGTCAAGGGCAAGCAAAGGGTCTTGGAAAAGATGGCGGGGCGCCAGGCTCGCTCACGTTAGTCTTTCCCAAGGAGGAGAAAAGATGGCTCAGGCAAGAATAGGTGATATAGTAAAGGTTCAGTACACCGGGTCATTTAAAGAAGGTAAAGAAAGACTTTTCCTTCAACTATCCATTTCCCAAGGGTTACTGAGGAGTTGCCGGCTTTGTTCGATTATCAACATCCTGACAGCTTAGTCGCAATCGACGCAGAGTCAGCTTGGGCTTTTTCCTTCCATTGAAAACTACACTTTTCTACTCATGAGGCTCAAGGCCTCATAGGCTGTTAAAAGTCTAGATGGAGGCAAGTGGACGATTTCTAATAAAGAAAAGCAAGACAGGGAGGCGAATTTGGAAGAGCAGGATGGCCCCGGGGCCAAAGGAAACCTTCGCCTTGAAAAGGGGCATGCCAATGATTTCGTTGATCTTTACTTCCAGGAAGTGGGGCGGTTCTCCCTTCTGTCTCGAGAAGAAGAGATTCAGATCGCCAAGCGGATCGAAATTAGTCAACAAAAGGTCGCTCAGGCGGAAAACGCCATTCAGAATTGTGAAAAGCGATTGGGTCTACCCCTCGAAGAAATTAAAGAGCTGGTGGGGGTAGCCGAGAAGGATTCTCAAGAGGCAAAAAGGATTGCTAAGGAGACCGGTATATCCATCAACAAGCTTCTGGATAGGAAAGAGGCGATTCATCCTGCCCTCCAGGAGAGCCAACATGTAGAGTCGGAAACCCGGAGGAGTAGCTACCAACTCGATGAGGATTTTAAAAAAATTCGTCGCGCTCGCGAAGAGATAAAGGTTGCCAAGAAGAAGTTTGTGGAGGCGAACCAGCGTCTGGTCATCAGCATCGCTAGGAAGTACATCAATAGAGGAGTTCAATTTCTGGATCTAATCCAGGAGGGCAATATCGGTCTCATGAAAGCTGTGGATAAGTTCGACTACCGTAAGGGATATAAGTTTGGCACCTACGCTACCTGGTGGATTCGGCAGGGAATCACCCGGGCCATTCAAGATCAGGCTCGAACGATCCGACTACCCGTCCATATAGGTGAGGTGCTCAACAAAGTGTTCCGTAGTTCAGGAGACCTGGCCAAGGAGGTCGGTCGGAGTCCAACCCCTGATGAGATTGCCAGGAAGATGAAATTACCCATAGAGAAAGTAAAGAAGGCACTTGAGATTGCCCGAAGAAGAAACGCCGTTTCACTTGAGACCCCCATGGGTGACGGGGACTCCTACCTGGGAGACTTCATCGCCGACAGAGACAGCGTTTCCCCGGTAGAGGCAGCGATACAGAAGGATCGGATTGAGCGAGTTCAGGTGATTCTTGCCACTCTAACCCCTCGTGAGGAGAAGGTCTTGCGGAGACGCTTCGGAATTGGGGAGGAGACCGGACATACTCTTCAAGAGGTGGGGGATGAATTCGGTTTGACTCGTGAACGCATTCGCCAGATTCAGGCCAAAGCCCTGACTAAGTTGCGGCATCCCAGCCGGAGCAGAAGATTGGCTTTTATGGAAGAATAAACTTAGTTCATTCAGCAAAATCAGCGTCAGGACTTGGTAAGATAGAGGAGAAAGGATTTTGAGACATGCATGCACATGATGATACTCAGATTTTCGATCGGGCCTTTAGGGTGTGGGTCCAAAAAAGTTGTAGAGAATGGAACTTCGAATTGCCGCCCGAATCATATTATTCTGAGGTTTTTGCTCGGTTCCCTGTTGGACTCCAAACAACTCTCGAGTTCGGCTATAAAAAAGGTCTCTTAGTGGATGCTGGGAAATCCAATACTGGTAGTGCTGGATTTCGACTTAAAGGAGTACCGGAATCAAAAGGTGCATATAGTTGGTTCGAGAAGGATAGCCAAAAGAAGCAACCTCGACCTGCATGGGAATGCCTTATTCAAGTTGCTGAATATGTACGCCTTTACGAAACCCTCAGGGAAAAGGACTATGTATTAACACTTGAAGATAATCTCATGGACATCGCTCTATATCGCGATAGCAAACTCATAATTTGTTGTGCAATAAAGGAGCAATTACATCAAGCGAAAGAGCTGGTAGAAAAAATAAAGGAGTATGGGCACTCTCTTGACTTTACCTTAGATGATCGTGGCCATGATGCTCTCCGAAAAGCCAAGTACATAATCAAATTCAAACCTGATTATTTTTACGTTTTATCCATTGGCGGAAGATTTGAATACCAGATTACTCACCCAAGAGAAAAAACCTTTCGGCTTAGCGAAGATATTATACCGTTTATCTAATGTGCTCTCGAGGCTAGAGATCGATTCCCAATCCAGAGACTGGATCGCAATCAGAGCAAATATAGACTCAACACTTCATCGCAACTGGGCAGCCTTGTCAGCGCCCTGGTTTGGAAGATTTAGCACGTCCGGGCCTGCGGATACGAAATATAGTGATGAAACGGCCGCAAAATGTACGTAGCTTGCTCACCAAGCCGCTTGCACTGGCAGCTAAAGATCTCTGCCAAAGATCCAGGGGCCATCTCGGCCAAAGAGCCGGGGCTCGTCATCCTCATCCACGGGGTGGATCGGCTGGTGAAGGGATATGAAGTTTGTCTTGCCACTGTCTGGTTAAACGGGCAAAAATGACCAAACCTAATAATGAGAACATGAAAGGCTGACCACTGGATGAATATCTTAAACGGCATTACATACAACTTGCGTGGTCTATGGCTGGGCATAAAGACCCCAAAGCTTCTGGTAATGGGGCTTGCTCGGTTTGCCGCCGTCGTCATCATTACCATTCTTGCAGCAAGCCTGATTCTTGCTTACCATGAGAAGATTCTGTATCTCATTTGGGCCAAGCCTGCAAATCAATGGATTCTCTGGTTATGGTACGTCCTCTCCTGGTTGCTTTCCTTACTCCTCGTGGGGCTGTCGGCCATACTTTCCTATCTTGTCTCTCAAATACTCTTCGGTGTGTTCATAATGGATTACATGTCTCGAGTTACTGAACGCATGGTGGTGGGCGAGGAACATGAACCGGAAAAAGTGCCGGTGTTGCGGCAACTTTCCTATCTTGTCAAACAGGAAATACCCAGAACGATACTCCCAGTTTTAGTAGTCCTTCTGCTCATGGTGCTAGGCTGGCTTACACCCTTGGGTCCGGTGCTGGCGATCCTCTCATCGGGAATTGCGGTCATTTTTCTCGCCTGGGACAATACGGATCTTGTTCCTGCAAGAAGGCTTTATCCTTTTAAGCAACGTTTCAAATTTCTGCTCAAAAGCCTCACCTTTCACCTCGGTTTCGGGTTGCTGTTCCTGATTCCTCTATTGAACATCCTTTTTCTCTCCTTCGCACCAGTGGGCGCTACTATCTACTTTCTCGATAAGCATGACAAATAGAGGCTACTGAGAGACCGGCTCTAAGGCTGGCTTTCCCGCAGTCCCTCACAAGGCCATCTCTATCTTTGGGTAAGGAGAGTCAGCTATCTATGGTCCGTGTATGGTCAGTATGGTCAGTGGTCGGACCAGGGTGAGGGCATGATCCCGAGGTCAATTCAACTGATTGCCGGAAGAACAACTCAGGCCTACAATCGCCCCGTCTCCGTCTCTCCTCATCCCCGTGTCATTTCTATCTCGGCACATGCCATTGCATCCTTGACAGACGTAAGTGATGCCGGTACTTTATGCAAAACACGAAGGGGTACCCCTCCCCATAAGCAGACAATCTTTAACTGGTCGGAATGTTGACAGAGCTCTACTTCTTCTCGAAAAGAGGGGATGGAGCTTTGTTGTTTTAGGGGGATGTGAGATGGCAGCAATGATTCTCTTTCGCAGAGCCAAGTTCCTGCACGTTCTGATCTGGTGCGTCGTGCTGAGTGGCTGCCAATCTTTCTCGCAGACTGCTGGTCAGCACGCCCAACCGGAGATCCTCTCTCCCTGCGCCCAGATCGAACCGCACATCGACATGCGTGACCGGATCGAAACGCTTCGCGCGATCGCTCAGGCCTTCGATCTCGGCTGTTACGAGACAGTGTTGACCTATGGGAGTCAGGCGCAGACTGACTACCGCCTCAAGACATTCTCAGTGCTGAGGGAGACCAGCAATATCTTCTTGCCCGACGGGACCTTCACCGATTACGTGATGGAGAGCTACGAACGCGGTTTTCTCACCGTCTTGCTGGCCGCCAGCTACTACCATTTAGGCAACCCAGAGGCGGCCAAGGTGGAACTCCGACGTCTCGACCACGAAATCTTCACACCCCTCTACAACTATGGCGAAGACCCGGTTAATCTACTGTTCAGCGCAGTGCTCTGGGAGGTACTGCACGAACCCGAGGAAGCCCGGGTGGATTGGAACCTCCTCCAGCGACAAGACGATCTGGCGGAAGAAATCCGCACCTTTGCCCGTCAGCGGTTGGCGAGGATGAATGGGAGCGAGGATAACTCCGGGAAGTGGACCATCGCGGCCATGGGGAGCTTCCCGGATATTGACTGGGATGTCAAATTCGTCAAAGCCGACAGTGGCTACTTTTCGATGAAGCCTCGACAAGGCTTTCTGGCACCGTGCGCTTCCGAGAGTGGGGTACGGATCTCAACCGCCAGTTGGTTTGATAAGATCGCCGTGCGCCACAGCTATAGCTATCATCCCCTCTTACATGTCCAGAGCTGGCTGCGGCTACCGGTCGGCGTTGCTTACAGCATCACGACCTTTGCCTCAGGCGCGGGTATTGCAGTCGGGGGGTGCTTTGTTGATGCAGCCGGGAATGGTAATGGCTCGCTCTGTGAGCTTGCCATCATAGGAGGGGTGGCATTGATGCAGCAATCGCCTAAAGTCTTACACTTTATGTTGCGTCCCGATCTCCGTCACTGGGACAACGTGCCGGCCAGTTTCGTCTTCACAACGGCACCGAACCTCAAGGACGAACCCTGTTTCACGAGCGTACCGGATCAGGAGCAGGGCGATACGACTACATTCTTTAGGCAGGAGCTTGATCCAAACTAAGTAGTTGCTATAGTCTAATAAAGTTCGAAAAATAGGGTCAAATATGGCCCTTAGTTGTGTCTGTGGAGGCAAAATACCATTTTTCAGCTCCACCAAGACCATGCTGTTACGGGAAAGTCGAAACCATTCCAAAGCGCATCTCATTCTAATTCCCCGGAAAGTCTCTCATGAACTCTCTTTAACTCTTCTCTGACCTCAAGGTGCTGCGGGCAGTGCTCCTCACATTCACCGCATTCAGCGCAGTTGGAAGCCTTCTGTTCGGGCGTGAGCATATGGTTGTAGAGCATGTAGGCAATTTCCGAATCTTTAAACATAAAGGTGTCGTTGTAGAGGGACAAGTTAAGCGGGATATTGACGCCGTTTGGACAGGGCATGCAGTAAGCGCAGCCGGTACAATCAACTTTGAGCATTTGCCTGTAGGCACTGGTTACTCGGGCTATGACCTCAAGCTCGCCCATTGTCAAAGAGTTGACCCTGGCATTCTCGGCGATCTCGATGTTCTCCTCGACTTGCCCCATAGTGCTCATGCCGCTAAGCGCTGTTGAGACTTCCGAGTGGTTCCAAACCCACCTGAGAGCCCATTCGGCTGGTGTTCTCCTTTCATCGGCCGAGTCCCAAATCGTCTGCACCTCCGATGGAATACCATCGGTGAGCTTGCCGCCCCGCAAAGGCTCCATCACTACTACTCCCAGCCCCGTGGATGCGGCATACTGCAGACCCTCCCTTCCAGCCTGGTAGTGCTCATCGAAGTAGTTGTACTGCATGAGGCACATGGCCCAGTCATAGCTATCGACTATCTCTTTGAAGATCCCCACATCGTCATGAAAGGAGAACCCGACATGCCGGGCCCGGCCGTCTGCACGGATTTTGTCCAGAAAATCCAAGGCTCCGAGTTCTTTTATTCTATGCCAGCCTTGCCTACTCAGTCCGTGGAGCAAGTAAAAATCTACGTAGGAAGAGTTGAGCTTCCCAAGCTGTTCATCCAGAAACCTGTCAAAATCAGTCGCTTCCCCAATCATCCAAATGGGTGATTTGGTCGCGAGGAATACCTTGTCGCGATATCCAGATACGGCCTTGCCAAGGAGGCTCTCGCTTTGCCCACCATGGTAGGGATAGGCAGTGTCAAAGTAATTGACTCCATTCTCAATTGCATAGTGGATCATAGCAATGGCCTGTTTTTCGTCTATGGGTTTCGTCGGGTCGAAGACATCCGTTGCCCTCTCCAACCCGTGCTGCAGTGGAAGCCGCATGCAGCCGAATCCCAGAACAGAAACTTCACAATCGGTCTTTCCTAGTTTTCGGTACAACATGTCCAGTTCTCCAAGGTCAGGTTAGCTCTGTGAAAAGTGGTCAGATCTGATCTATATTAATTACCTGCTACCTATTTGTAAGGCAACCCCCAATGAGGGGTCAAGTCCGATCGTTTCAAAATCTCTTCACAGTCTCTGAGCCTTCAGATCCCCCATTCACGTAGGCAGGGGGTTACATCTGCACATCATATCCTCAAAACAAGAGGTGGTTAGGTAATGGTAAGAATCTCCAATTCGTACCAACCCAGATTGAACACCATTTCTTGATGTGAACACATCACATTCTAACTCCTGAAATAACTTGCCACTAAGCAAATACCTTCCCACCCGAAAATCGAGTCGGCCGGATGAATATTTCAGATAGAAGTTCGCCGAATAGTCTCTGTCGAGGTCCGTGATCGGACCAAGCTAATATATTAAAATCCAGATGGAAACATAGTAATTGGAAAACACCTCACTGAGTGTGGCAAAGCCCAAGGTTTTTCTTGGGCGGTTGAAGGATCACTGAGAATACCGCAGTTAACTCATTCCTTCACCACCAAAGTGCTGTGGCACTTATGATTTGAATTCACAATCGTTAGAATATTTTTTTCCCGGACTAATCAATTTCAATGACATCCCCTGCACACAGTTTCCTAATACCCAATGCCTGGTAGAGCCTGGACAGTGCCGGTGGACCAGTACAGTGCATCGGGTAAAGCTGGTCAACGGGGTTTTCCAGGAAATGAGCGATGGTTTTCTCCAACTGCTCCGCCTTATCCAGAAGATGAAAACCACCCAAAACAACGTGAATTCTGTCCTCGTTGCACACCTCCTTGGCATACTCGACGATGTTGCAGATACCAGCGTGTGAGCAGCCGGTTACGATCACCAGCCCTTTGGCGGTCCGTATGGCAAGGGCGCTGTCATCCATGATGAAATCCGGCCTTTTTTCTTGACCATCCACATAGAAAAACTTGGTCTGCTTTGCCTCGAAGTCGTTTACTCTCGGTATCTCTCCCAGAAAGTAGATGTGATCGTCAAGCGGATACGGCTCTTTCGTCAAGACCAGCTCGAAGCGATCAGCCGCCTCTTGCTGGGTAAATCCCACACCGATATATTCTCCTGTAGCCCTGTAGCGGTCGGCAAAGATCTGTGGATGAGCTACGAGCAGCTTTTTGGGACCCATTGGCTGAAACGATTTCAGGCCGCCGCTGTGGTCCCAGTGTCCGTGGCTTAATATGACGACATCCGTCACCTCCAGATCAATACCCAGAAGTTCGGCGTTGTGCATGAATATGCTCGTGGCCCCGGTGTCAAAGAGAATCCTTTTGTTTGCCTCCACAAATACCGACAGTCCATGCTGAGCCAGAAATGTCTTGTCCAATGAGCTCATACTGGCCTGGTTTTCCACTAGTATGGAAATCTTAACAGATCTTTCCATGCTCCTACTTCTTTCAGACATACCTCAGTGGCCTTTCTCCGGCAAACCTCCAAGATGTCTCAGGGCTGCCCGGAGGTGGTCCGTAACCTTCTCCATCTCTTCACCGGCAGATCTGAGATGGAGAACGACATCTTTTGAGGCCGACCCTTCAATACGCTTGACCCACTCAAAAAATTCCTCTGAATGCCTACGGTTGTGCTCAACCCAGTGGCTCAGTAAAATACGCAGTTTATCGAGGTCAGTGGGAACACTCATGGCTGCTCCTCAACCAATGCAGGTATGTTTGATACAATCAAGGCAAAGTGCAAACTTCGACAGGTATACCTGGCCGATTGTATTCTAGTCAATTATTGTGACCCTTAGCCTGAGATTTACTTTGCCTACATTGAAGCCTTCGATATCGAGTATAGTGCCGTCTTTCAGACCCGGGGGCAGTTCAATTTTGAATCTCTGGATTCCCCGGGGGACCTTGATGAAAATTTCCTTTTCCGTTCCGGCAAGGGCCTCCGAGGCAGTCAAGGGAAGATCATAAAGCAACTCACTTTGTTGACTGTGACGATTCCATCCCGGGAAAGAGTTTTCATCGAGGAAAGACCTGGCCATTCGACACCGCCTGCCACGCCCCCCTCTCTTTCCTCGGCGAAAGTATCCACGGGATAGATCTGATTTGGCGCGAGAAAATCCGGGAGCAAAAACAAACTCGTTTCTTTCTTCGCCGTACCGCAGAGCGTTGTAGAGGTTGTATTCAACTCGTTTCTCGCTGTTGCTTAGAACCTCGTAGGCCTCGGTGATCTCCTTGAATTTCTCTTCAGCTTCTCGATCGCCGGGATTTCTGTCGGGATGGCATACTAGAACCAGGCTCCTGTAGGCCTTCTTAATCTCCTGCTCGTTGGCATGGCGATTTATTCCCAATATCTTGTAGTAATCTTTCATCTACATGGTACCTTCAGTAAGTCTTGGACCCCTTCACCGCCAAAGTCCATGGTTAGTACTTGAGTGCGAGCTGATATCCAGCCTGGGTAGCAGTGAATATGTCTTGAACCTCCTGAGCATCACCAATAATCTCCACCCTGGAAACCAAATTCTGGATTTCCTCATCCGGCCCGGATGCCGGAAGGAGTCCGAAGGCTAGGATCACGGTCTGGAAAGGCTCCAGGGTTCTTTTCTCCCCGTCGGTCTCTATTTCTACACCAACAGCACTAAATACGTTGACTGCGGTGTGAGGGAGCAGAGTAACGTTGGACAACTCCGCAACCCTTTTGAGGGCGAGATTCCTTGTGACCATTTCCATATGGCTGCCAATAGGATCAGTCCGTTTGGTGGCAACCACCTCATAACCTTTCTGCCCCAGTTCCTCCGCGATCTCTAGGCCGGTCCTGCCAGCACCAATAACAAGGATTCGGGGTCCTAGAACCTCTTTTTCTCTGCAATAATATGCAAGGGCAGTGAGATACCGCTGGTCGGACAAACCAGGAATTTCAGGTATAGTATCTTGCGCCCCAGTGGCCCAGACGAGAAGATCAGGATTGGTTTCCTTGACAAATCCGGCATCCACCCTTCGTCCGAGAAGGATCGAGACCTGGCTTTCTTCTACCGCCCGCACCAGGGACTCGAGGCTCTCACGCATTGGCTCTTTGCCCGGAGCCTTCCAGGCTAGGGCAAACTGTCCCCCCAGCTGTTGCTCCTTCTCCACAAGGGTCACTCCATGCCCTCGTTTTGTCAGGTAACGTGCAGCGCTCATTCCTGCAGGCCCTCCGCCGGTCACCAGGACCTTAAGAGGCTGAGAAGTGGGCTTCAGGTCGGGCTGGCCGATCTCGGGATTGACGTTGCAGCCGAGCCCTTCACCGGTTCGCACCCGGTGTAAGCAACCCTGCAGGCAGTATCCGCAATGGATCACTCTCTCATCCTGATCTTGTTGCCATTTTTCCAGGATCTGGGGATCAGCAATGATGGGGCGGCCGAGTGCCAGCAGATCGGCAAGCCCTTCCTGGACAAACTGTAAGGCCCTATCTTTCCGGCCCAGCCTTCCTGCCGCGATGATTGGCAGGGAAGAGAGCTGTCGAATCCTGGATACAGCATCAATTTGGGGATTCCCAGGGAGACTCATATGGTGGAAATACCAAGGAGGGCTGAAGCAAGCACTGCCCATGCCCATGTGGATTGCGCTCATTCCGGCCTCCCGGGCGAAATCCAGTAGGGAAGGCAATTCTTCACGAGGGAGACCGTAGTCCGGGGACATCTCATCCCCAGAAATTCTCAAAATCAGAGCCATTTCTCCCGCACTTCTTCTGACCGCAGAAATTACCTCCCTGACGAAGAGCTGGCGGTCTTGTCCGAAACGATCTTCCCGTTTGTTGATCTTCCCATTGAGAAATTGTGATACGAGGTATCCATGGCCGGCCTGGATTTCCAAGACATCGACGCCCGCTTCTTTGGCCTTCCTAGCAGCAGATTCGTACCCTGCGAGGATGTCCTGAATCTCCCCTGCGGTCAGGGCTTCGGCTTTCTGGCCACTAGCAGTACAGCTACAGGGAAATGGTGCCTTGGGTTTGGCCCCAGTGGCCTTAGGATTGGCGGCGGCTCCGGCATGGTTGAGGTGCAGGCAGGCCAGACGTCCTTCCCCGTGGATAACCTCGACTATTTTTTTAAGCTCCTGGGCGCTATCTGGAAGATGGACGGAGAGTTGCTTGGGATGTTCTCGCCCCTCGGGTGTTACCGCCACAGGCTCAAGGATAATCAAACCCGGGCCATTCCGGGCGATTTGCCGATAAAAGTTCAACTGTCCATCTGTTACTTTCCCATCGGGATTGCCGTAGGCCGTCTTAAGGGGTGGAAAGACGAATCGATTCACCAGCTCCACGCCATCAAGGGAAAAGGGAGTAA
This sequence comes from Deltaproteobacteria bacterium, assembly GCA_037384945.1. Classification (GTDB taxonomy): domain Bacteria; phylum Desulfobacterota; class Syntrophobacteria; order BM002; family BM002; genus BM002. The sequence goes on along the minus strand of JARRNM010000009.1, from coordinate 16,589 downwards.
ACAACCGTTCCATGTTACACTCCTTTCTGGAGGTACTGTCACCAGTTACAACCGCTGGCGTCACTCCTCATAAAACCATCTTTGGCTGAGGTTGGATTAAGTAACGGTTATAAATCCAGCTCATTAGTCCATGCCCTAAAAGTCTTTGAGAAACGTCACTTCTCGGGCAGCTTCTATGAAGGGGAAATTATCAATTTTGTCCACAAGAATGACTGGCTCAGGCACCTTTCCGGTTGCCACTGCTAAGATCTTTCTATTGTTCCTCAGACATACTGTATCTACCTCCCAAGGCAACATCTGTGCCATTGAAACATTAGTGCTATAAGTAATTGATTTAATACGCTAAATTCTTAGAACTGGCTGATTGGCTCATAAGCGAAAAAGCCGTGGATGTTGCGATACTGCAACCGTAAGAGGGTAGTATCTTTTAGTAGTGGGGATTGAACTTCGTTGCAATAATACAACCCCCGCTGGGAGTGGCTCAAAGCCTAATCTTCAGGGCCCAGATTCTTTAATGAAAGGGATTCTGCTCAGTTTATGAGATCAGCTCCATGAGGGGTGTGGATACAAAATGATTCAGTTCTGTAATTCTCTGGGATTACGAGGTTGTGGGTCGTCTTTCGCCATCAAAGCTTGGACAATCATGTTTATCTCGGATGCAGGGCTTAATATCCAGTACGGGCGTCCCGCCCGGCATGTCCAGCCCTTTCTCACAAATACCATTGTCTTTGCCGCCGAGGACTTCCAATACCCACATTCCTATTGAGTTGGGAAGATAAGATCATATGTGTTTATGAGCCAGGGCAGGAGGAAGAGTCAAAGGCAAACTTGGCTCCCTCACCATGGCTGAAAAACCATACTTTTTTGCCTGTTGCCAGGTGTTAGCTGGCTAGCATGGTTGCAAGATGGCAACGGTATTAATGTATTGATATAATTTTGAAATATTATTTTCAGCCCAATACGCATCGCAGATACACGATTTCTTGATTGTTGAAATAACTTCGAGATTAGAGATTATTAGTTTGAAATCAATAGGATGGAATAGAAAAAGCTAAATGGCACGATTGTTGCCATTTTGACTATTGATTCGATAACCCCTTGAGGTGAGGGTTCTCATTCTACGGTCTTGCTTCGGGAGAATAGTTGCACACTAATTCAACTTACACGGAGAGTGGAAATGCGCTTAGCGGAAACAGGACTAGTCTATGGTGAGATATATCTCAAACACGACACAGGTCCCCACCACCCGGAAAGGCCTCAAAGACTCACTGCTATCATTGAGACTCTCGAAGCTGCGGGACTTCTCCATAAACTTGTTCGGATAGAGCCTGCGCCTGCAGAACGGAGCGTCTTGGAACTTTGCCACAAATCCAGCTACATAGATGAATTTAAGAGTGCGGTGGAGAGCTCCGAGCCTTTTCTGCACACTTTTGAATGCGTCTTGAGTCCCGCAACTTTTGAAGTGGCCCTTTGCGCTGTTGGAGGGGTGCTGAAAGGGATAGACAAAGTGATAGAAGGCAAGGTGAAAAACTGCTTTTGTGCGGTGCGGCCTCCCGGGCACCATGCAGGTAGCTACAAGGCCATGGGGTTTTGCTATTTTAACAATGTGGCCATCGCGGCGAAGTATCTTCAAAAACAACACGGTTTAGAACGAATTGCAATAATAGACTGGGATGTCCATCACGGCAATGGCACCCAATATATGTTTGACAAAGATCCAACTATATATTTCGTGAGCTTCCACGAAGACCCTTTCTCCTCCTATCCCGGCACGGGAAAGGATTCGGAGACAGGCCATCATCAAGGAAAAGGATTTACCCAGAACTTCCCCATGCCTGCGGGCGCAGGAGAAGAACAATATCTAATAGCCTTTAAAAAGGTTGAGCAAGCGATGGAAAAGTTCAGTCCTCAGTTTGTCCTTATCTCTGCTGGCTTCGATGCTCATACTGCAGAGCCCTCGGCGCATATAAACCTCACTGCTAAAGGGTATGAAGAGCTCACCAGAAGAGTTAAGAGCATCGCCGAGGTTCACGCGGAGGGGAGACTTGTCTCCGTGCTTGAGGGTGGCTATGAATTGGGGCCACTGGGAGAGTCGGTTGAGAAACATATACGTGTCCTCCTGGAGGGGTAAAGCTGAATTAAACGTCCGCCGGATTGGAGATGATTCCTTCCTGATAGGTCTCGCCACCACTAGAAAACACGGCTTCACCCTAATAAAACAATCTGACCAAAGATGCCCTGGTTAGCTGGTATTCCACTGAAGGAGTAACCCATGGCTGAAGCTAAAAGTAAAATTCTAGTGGCAGTAGATGGATCGGATCAGGCTTTCGAGGCGGCGCGTTATGCGAGCCAATTGTTTTCGCCGAACCGCATCGAAGTGGTTCTTTTCCATGTACTTACTAAAATTCCAGAAAGTTTCTGGGACATTGAGAAGGACCCCACCTCGATTCTCAAGGAGGCCACCCTGAGAGACTGGAGAGACCACCAGAAGAAGAAGATTCAGGAACTCATGGAAAGAGCACGGCAGCTATTTCTGGACCGCGGCGTGCCGGAGGACGCGGTAAGTACCAAGATTCAGGAAAGGCAGGTGGGTATAGCGAGAGACATAATTCATGAGTCACAACATAATTACAATGCAGTAATTCTTGGGCGCTGGGGTATGAGTCTGCTGAAAGATTTTCTGTGGGGAAGCATCGCCGAAAAAATCATGGGAAGTCTTACTCATCTTCCCCTCTGCGTGGTAGGTGGGAGGCCACCTGTTGGTAAAATACTGGTGGGCTTAGATCCTTCCGAAGGGGCAATGAGAGCCGTAGATTACGTTGGTACCGTTGTAGGCGCGGATTGGGAGGTCACCCTCTTTCACGCTATCAGAACCCTTGATGAGGATATATTGCATAGGACTCAAGAGTCTATGGAGTCAGTTTTCGATGAGGGTGGCCGTCGTCTGGAGAAGGCTGGTTTGAGTCCCAGCCAAATCACCACCAGGTTGACGACGGGAGTACTCAGTCGGGCCGGAGCTATTATTACAGAAGCCTTGAAGGGTGGATATGGGACCGTTGCTGTAGGACGAAGAGGTCTTTCGTACGTAGAGGAATTCTCCATGGGACGCGTAAGCAACAAGATCATTCATATGGCTAAAGAAGTGGCGGTTTGGGTAGTAAGCTAGGGAGATTCAAAACCACGGCGATAGCTTTAAGAAATATATTTAGATACCATTTGTAACCTCACCTTCACAGCAGTAAATAATCCAAACTCCGATTCCAGATCTGCGCAGGCGGAAAACCAAACAAGTCTTCAAAGGCTAAAGTCATTTAAAGAGATTAGCTAGCTGATCAAATCATGAGTGCTAATACCCTAGAGCTTAGCGAAAACATCAGGTCCGCCAATGAGGAGGATTTTGACAGGGTCATTGAAATTGATCGACTCTCATTTTCAGATCCTTGGTGTTACAATTTTTTTAAGTCGTCGCTGCAAGATATATTCTTGGTTCTCGAAAAAGAAAGGGAAATCGTTGGTTATCTGGTCGGGTGTGTGTGCCATGATCTTGAGAAGGCAGTTATAATGAGAATTGCAGTACATCCAGATCATAGAGGCGAAGGATTTGGCAGGAGGCTAATTAGAAAATGTTTTGACATACTAGTGGAAAGAGGTATTGGAGTTGTAGAACTCGATGTTGAACTGGTTAGCAGGCAAGCCATAAAGCTGTATGAGAGATTCGGTTTCAAAATTAAAAGCGTCGTTGTATTTCCCAGTGACTACCCTGGTGATGAAGAAACCTTCTATGTTATGAGGCTGGAATTACCTAAGCCAGGTAATCGGAGGGAACAATGAACAGTCAATGCCTATAACCAGTAAGCTGCTAAGAGCTATCAGTGTCTACCTCTTATATTTGGCGAGTCCTATTACTGTGGTGGGCAAGCTCGGCAAGTATTGCTCCATCACAGTGCGGCATGAATAAGCTACCAGTGCCGCTTTATGCTGCCAGGCCCATTTCCGCTGCATCTTCTGCCACTAACTCCGCGAGTTGAGTTGGTAGGGATCCAATGGCGGTAGTTGCAAGGCGAAGGTCTTGAATCTTTTTCAAGTCGTCATACTTGTACCACTTCAAACCCAGCCCAATGCTAGCGAAATAGGCCCAAGCATCGATCGCTTTAACTCTGATATCGTCTTTCATGGCTTATCACCCCTCTTCAGTTCTCTCTGCTAGGGACCGGCTCATAGAAAGCTGGTTAGTTTTCTGAAGTTATAGTAGCGTCTTGCCTAGATACGCATGCCATTCATTGAAATGGCAACAATTGTGCCAATGAACTTCTTGTCTCATAAAATACTGATTTTATAAGATTAATCTGTGATCTCGACCAAAGAAGTGGGGAAGAGAGAAGGCCCATCTCAGGGTGCTGATGGCAATAAATGGGTGTTTTACTTATTATCTCAATAAGTTAAAGCCATTGCATTCTTGCACCTCCATGTCCTCGTGATGGCGATTCAATTGTCAGGCCCGGCCAGGAAAAATGGTAATTATGACCAGTGAACCGGAGATTCTCCGTATGGAGACTTGGATCAACATCACCTGTGAGATTCGACTTAGACTTCTCAGAATTTTTAAAAAATGGTCTTCGAGCCTCCAGGACGACTGCTTGGCGACCAAGCTCATAACATTTCCAACCATGGGTAGAGTAGCCACAACAAAGTAGCCATGCTGCAACTTCCCAGGCATAAACAGTAGCCTTGTTACTACTGTCATTAAAATTCCCCATTTAAATAGGCCAGCCTTATCTCCTCCTGTCACAAGGGATTTAATGAACATCTCCCCGACAATGGTGACTAGAGAATGCCTGGCCTGGCAGCTGCGATTGAAAACCACCAAAAGTAGGGTTTCTGGAATTTCTTAAGAACATCCCCACGGAAGTAAGGAATTTTCCCCAATTGATATTAAGCTAGATACGGTATCTTGATACTAGGCCGCAAAGGCTTCAAGGACATAAAACAGTTCGGCCTGGGCAGCAAGGCCAATAAACTACTCCACAGCGCCCGAGCCTTGAGCATTTGTTTAGTCAACTGATAATTTCCGCTCACCTGAGGGATTCCTCCAAAAGATATGAATTCACTCAGAGCCCTCTCAGGGGTGGGCTTTAGACCCACCCCTTTCACTCCATGGAGCGCTCACGAGAGAGCGAGCAACCCCCCTTATGTTGCTGAAGAATTATTCGGAAGACTTTCTCTCCAACTCTTCAATACGATTGCCGATCTCATTTAGGGCGTTGTTTAGAGAATCAGCTTCAGCCCTGAGCATATCGATCTCTTCCGTAGGGTCCCGAGGATCGGGGCCGTATGCTGGTGCATAACCAGTACCCCGGGGCGCACCAAATTTCCACCAGCCGAAGCCTCTGCCATAACCTCGACCCCAACCCAGGCCGGGGCCAAATCCTCTCCCAAAACCGCGGCCTCGACCAGGACCCCAGGCAAACCGGGGCCCGTAAGGCGCGGAGCGGCGATTACATAACCCTAGTCCTCGACCGGTCCTGGGTCCTTCTCCCCAGGGACCTGTTCTATCTAGTGCTGGCATAGTAAACACCTCCTTTCAAAATGGGCCGCCCCAACCACGTCTCCGTCTGCGCCGCCCCCTCGGGGGCATGATGAAATGGCCGCCACCGATTCGCAGCACCTTTCCCATCACCAGAGCTTCAGCCACTGTCCTTCTCGCCTCCGCCAGAATCCTCCCAAAGGTCTGGCGCGATACATTCATTCGGTTCGCCGCTCTTTCCTGGTCCAAGCCCTCAAAGTCGTTTAGCCGGATTGCCTCCAACCCCTCAACGGCAAGAACCGTTTCCTCCCTTCCCCATGGGGACAACGGGTCGGGTAGAAAGGCATCAACAAGGGGACGTGTCTGAACGAATCTTGGTTTGGGCGGTCTCGGCATAATCGCTCCTTATTATGAGCTTACGCTTATAAGATAATATTTCTAATTGATTTTGTAAAGATTTTTTATGAGCATATGCTCAAAACACCAATTATCCGTCTTGTCTGCAGGCTAGAATTCAGCAAATTAGGGAGGTTAGTTTTGGTATGATTATGTGGAGTGAGGTTTTTCCCATCGAGCAACCATAAAGGCTCCAGTGGCAAGTCTTTTCAGCTGACCGTTCTTCTCGATTCTTTTGGCCTCTTCAGGGTTATCATGTTTTTGGAAATGTATGGCCGTTTTCACTACACCTTCAACCGGTGAGAGGTTAAGTAACTCGTCCGGAGACCTGAATAATGCATGTTCAAATACTGAATCACCCTTCTTTGCTTTCGCCTTCCTCCGGCCGGCCCATGGGCTGAGGCTATTCAGGGTTGAAACCACAATAGAGCCTCCCGGCTTGGTGACCCGGAACAACTCAGCGATTGCGGTCGTCGCCTCCACAATGAACTCGATAGCGGTCACGGAGACGGTTTTGTCAAAGGCATTGTCGTCAAAGGGGAGCCATCTCATATCGCCCCGGACCATATGGAAAAGATGTCCTAGCAGTTTTCTTTCCGCTCGGAGAAGCATAGGAAAAGATAGCTCGAGTCCGACAACTCGTGCTCCTGCAGTAAGTACATCCAGGGTGAAAACACCGGTGCCGCACCCAGCATCCAGTATCCTCTCGCCTTGCCCGGGTCTTAGCAGCTCAAGGACAAGTTGGCTTTCATATTTTTTGATCAGCCTCCCAATGGGAGTTTCGAACCATCGGTCATAGTTCTCAGGCCAATCATCGAAGATCTCTGTCATCTCGAGTCTATCTTTCGCCTTGTCTATGAGGGTGTAAGCCCAGAGCCAGGTACACCCTGGCATAGCGGGATCTTCGACGGGCCTGGCTTCATTAGTTCAGCAATCTTTTCATCCTCTTCCGCTAGAATTCAATTACCCTTCCCACACCCAGATGAATATAGTTGTTGCGGTACTCCTCTTTGAACATTTGCCTTGCCAAATCTCCTGAACAATGACAGGGGCCAACATATTTCACCCCTAGCGTTCTGAAGCTGCGAATTACCTTTTCCAAGTCTCCCTTGCTCGTTCCTCCAAAATGGAATCCTCCCATGGCTAACAAAATATCATCTTTGATTAGGTCCTTGGCCTGCTTTAGAATTCCAACGATACCTGGATGAGCACATCCAGTTATAACAATGATTCCGCGAGTGGTATGGACAATCAACGATTGCTCTTTTATCCCTTCGCCAAGTTCACCTGTCGTATATACTCCGGCACATATCCCAGCGGCATCATGCACTTCGACTGTGTTTATCCCTGAGATTCTTAGATTTTCAGTGAAGCCTCTGGGGAATGACCGTGGCAAGTAAACAGAAACCTTTTTATTCCTTTCAAGGAAAGCCTCCAACCCGCCAACATGGTCTCCATGGAGGTGAGAAAGTAGTATAACGTCTATTTTTTCAGGATTAATATCTAGTCCCTTCATGTTTGCTAATAGTATTGATCCATTTCCACCCGTATCGAATAGAATTGTTTTCTGGGTCCCCATTATAAGACAGGAAAATCCCCAGGCAGTTGATAATCCTTCAGTATAGGGGTTATTGTCGTAAGTAATTGTGATTGATATGTTGGCAGTTGGTATTATATATGTAGATTCGAATGCTTTGTTTCCAATCGAATTTTCATCAACTAGATCTGATCTCATGGAAGCGTTTACCTCAAACACTGCAATACAAAAAATCCATAATATGAGAAAAACCAATAAGTCGAACTTTTTCATTTTTGCCTGCTTTTAATGAGACTCCCCGAAGCAAGTTGCAGGGCATCGATTGTCATCCCCGGCTTGCCTGCCCCAGACTCGATTAGGGGATCGGGGTCTCAGCTCTATCTCAAGCCAAAGGCTTGGATCAGATGCTCCTCTCTTTTGAAATTTGTAGCCAGTGTTCTAGCCAACCTGACCTCTAGCCCGGATATTTCCTGAAATATCCGGGCTAGACCATAGGTACTGAAATCTACTCATGTGTAAACGGACTCCCAAGGTCCGCAAGGTCCGCAAAGGAGAAGTTGTGAAAGACCCTGTGACCGTTGTAATCCAGTACCCTGAGATCATCGGTCTGTTTAACGTCTTTCATAACCACATCAAAATGCTGTCCATATTTTCTCTTGGCCAGATCAACTGAGATCTCGTACGCAATGAACTTGTCCAGTCCCTTGGCTTCCAACTTCTCGATGAACTTGGGATCTCCAAAAGACTGACAGGTGGTCAAAACGAATATCGGTCCACTCCCGGTAAAAACCACTGCCGCTTTCATGACATCCTCCTATCCTATAGTCAAGATTGTCGTTTCTAGCGTTACGGCACAATCCACACAGCAAATCCCTCTGCCCGGCTCAACACCTTGTTTGTCACCCGGCCCATGAGGAATTCATCCACCCTGGATAAGCCTCTTCGCCCCATGACAATGGTGCCGTACTTTCCATCCTTAGCCTCCCTGATAATGTCGGCTGCCCGGCTTTGGCGCTGCAGGATATGCTTGGTCGAGATTCTAGCAGATGCTACTCCGGTTTTTTCGAGACTTTCCCTATAAGAACGAAACATGCGCTGGACATTACTCTCGGCCTCTTCGACGAAAGCATCTACATCTTCATCTCGCACAGAAAAGTCTTCTAGAAATCCGAGTCCAAAGCTTCGTACTACATGATAAAGGGTAAGCTCCCCTTCGGAGTCGGCAGCAAAAGAACCAACATAATGCACCGCTTTGCTGGAATTCTCTGAAGCATCCACGGCGATCAGCATTTTTCTCGGCAGGGTGGCTCCGCCGACCACCCATACGGGGATAGTATCAACCCTTTGGACGATCTTGCTGGATACACTGCCGAGAAACAGATCTTCCAGTTTACTCAAGCCTTTTCGCCCCACGACAACAGCGTCATAACCCTTCTTCCCTTCCTCGATGATATCACGAGCGATGCCCACCTTACGTTCCTGGAGAAGCACACCAACTTGCTGCTCCCGAACATTGGCTCTCACCAGGACATTTCTGGCATTATTTAAGAATCCCTGAGCCAGCCTTCTGGCCTCCCTTTTCCATTGAGCGTATCTGCCTTTCATTTTTTCCATGAAAAAGGCGTCTTTTTCCAAGTCCCAGAAGGTCTCAGGCGCCGTGGGCATAACGTACATGAGATTCACTTCGAGCTTGACTCGAGCAAAATTCTCGGCAACATACCTTACCGCATGGAGTGATTGTGCTGATCCATCCACGGCAATCAGAAGCTTTTTCTCCGTCAAACTCAAATCTTCCTCCCTTTAGAGCACTAATCCAGTAATGTCTTGGTCACCTCGTACCATATATTTCCCGCCGAAACTGATCCAGGGACCAAGATTAGTCGTTCCACTCCGTAAACCCGGCCACCTGCTATGATGGTATCTCCTCATTTCATTAGCCCGGAAGAGCACTAATAACTGTCGGGATTCTCACCATGTCGTGAAGACTTCTTTTGGCGGCCTTGTATCGCTCAAAGTAAATCTGAGCGACTTTGAGCATCAGGTGATATCCCATAGCAGGATCCTTTTCGCACAGCGCAAACAGGCTGTCGGCGTCTATTGCCATCACCTCGGTGTCCGCCATGCAAACGGCTGTCAGCGTATACTCTTGGGGTTTCATAAACGAGGCGGCACCAAACAACTCCCCAGGGTCACGGGTCTCAAAGACAATGCCGACCTCGTCCCCCGGATCAATCCTACGAAGGCTTACCAGTCCTTTCTTCACCACAAATAGGTACTTGGCGGTGTTACCTCGTTCATATATGTGATCGTGTATCTTGTAGCTTTTCGTTTCCGTGATTTCAGCGATTTTCTCCATCTGTTCATCTGACAACAGATCAAGTACCTTTAAGTATGCCATTTGGCTTGCTTCTACCATGACCGTCCTCCTATTTCTTAAAAGCTCTGGGAACTGAATGGAGGCGGTATTCTTGCCAAGACAGGGAGATCTATATCCGCCTCTTGATTCCAGCCAGTCAGTTCCCCTATTGGGCTGCGAGTTTCTTTGACCCGGGTTCCTTTATAACTCCTCTTCTGGCTCAAGTATGGCGTGACACCTATCGCATTCCTTTGCGGCTATCATTCTCCTGGGTGGGAGTTCTCTTTCCCTTCCAGCATGGATTTCAAAATCTACAACCTCCTGATAGCACTCATCACACAACACTTGTTTCTTAAATATAAATCCCTTTGCCATAATTCCTTCTCCCTTCTGGAATTGGAGTGAGCATTGATGGGCCTTGCGCCGATATTAGTGGCCAAGCCCATTTTTGACCCTGCTCTATTCTCCCCCTTCATACTTGAATGACAGACTTACCCTGACTCGGTAGAAGTCAATTTTTCCATTTTCAATCTTCATATCAAATTCCTTAACCTCGGCGATTCTTAAATCTCTTAGACTTTTGCTCGCTGTTGCCACCGCATTCTTGGCGGCATCCTCCCAAGAAATTTTACTTGTTGCTACCAACTCGATGATTTTGTAAGTACTTATAGTCATGACCCCCTCCTTTCACCCCATAAGGGTATGGTATTGCTTCTTCTCCTTTTTCATCTAACACAAGGTTTTAGCCGTCACCTTTAAACCTTGCTTGCTGAGCGCTTCCCCTGAGTTTGTTGAAGAATTACCCCCCCTGCCTTCTCCTGCTCTCAACAATCGTCCGAAGGAACAAGACCGCTGGAAACCAGGAGAGATTCTCGCCATATGCTCCGACATGAAGTGATTAAATCACCGGGTCGTACTTTCTTCTGAACCCGGGATAGATCTCCGATAGCAGCCCATAGTAAGGCGCAATAGATTTGGGCTTCTGGTAAACCGAGTCTAAACCTAGATTGGACCACTTCTCACAGGTCCAAGCTTTCCAATTATGCCTGGGTGAGTGCATTAAGCACTCCCCATGGAAAGGATAGTCAATTGATCTGCGCCCTTTTCTGTTAATAGGCTTAGGCGAAACTTCGTTCAATATTTCCTCCCTGGTATCTAATACACGGCCGCGCAGGGTAACCTTATTGTCATTCTCGACGTTAATAGGAAACGGCAACTATTGTGCCACCACCTCTTCTCTTTCTTAACACATTGATATAATTTGATTTGTTTTTATATGAGAACAATTCCAGCGAGAAAAAAGAGAGGTTTTTGGAAGTCATAGCATAGTAAAAACTATATTAAGTAATTATTTCCAATGATTAGGAGCATAGCATATGTGCAACCATCGTAGTCAGGTAGGAGCAGACAGCCTGTTAACCTACCACTAGGCCCCATGGGAGGACACGGAAAGGCGGAGAAACGGCGAGAGGGGACATTCAGATCCCCTCGACCTATCTCTTTGACAAAACCGTCAAAGGGTAAACATTCTTTGTTTTGATTTAGTAAGAAGATGGGCCCCTGGGAGAGTAGCCATGCTGCAACCCTGAGACCCCTCATAGTACTTCTATCGCTACCGTTTTGCTGGTCCCCTTTCTCGCTGACGAGCCTCAGTCATGCATTCAAACAGGGAATTCATGGAAATCCCCAAGTATTCGTTAATTGGAACAAAGCTGGCACAGCTATTGCGATTCCTGACTCAAAGCGGAGGTTTTGGGCTTGGTCCCAGGGGTACCTCTAGAGAGATTGGACTGAATGAAAAGTCCAGGTTCCCAGTCATACCATCACCGTGAGATCAGAACGGGCCTAGGACGAAAAGGAGAAACAAGAAATGAATCAGTCTGGGCAGATCAAGAAGAAGATCATGGAAATGGTCACTACCGCCGAGAATCAGCGCCAAAGACCTCACTCGGTGGTGAGGACTGTCTCTGACATTTTGGGAGTTCCCATTTTCAGGGTTAAGACAGTGCTGGAGGATCTCCTCAAAGAGCGAAGACTGGTTTTCACCTATCGTGATCCCTGCTCATTTATTGAGATACCGATAAATGACATGTCCAGGGGGTCTCGTCCCATGAAGGTTGTAGTAGATGGCAAGGGGAGTCCCTGGATTTGCGATCACGGTGTAGATCCCACCAAAGACCTGGCAGAACAGGGATGTTGGCAGTTAGGGGAGGATAGGTCTACCGAAAACGATTAGGGAGTACACTAGGAGCCCTGGTACTGTGTTCCAAAAAATGGAGGGACGGCCATGGTTGAGATCGACCTCTGGTCAATGATCAGCGGGGCATCCCTATTAATCAAAATCGTAACTCCTTGCTGCATTGCATAGACTGGTCTCTGGGTTGAAGGGTGACAGATCATTTTTCGTTTCATAACGGATATGCCATGGTGGTTCTAGCGGGCCTAAGGTCTCAAAGCGAGGTCCTCCAAAAGTGGAAATCATATCTATTTCTAACCAGGCTCTGATGATCACGGTCTTTGTGTTCGTCATGATGCTCCTGGTTGATTTTATAGATACGGTCAGTGAGCGACGCTTATCAGCCCTTATGCAGGGAGGCCGCTGGCGGCAATATACATTGGCCTCTTTCCTTGGATCTACGCCCGGGTGCCTGGGTGCATTCATGAACGTCAGTCTCTACGTTCACGGTGTGATTACCTTTGGCGCCCAACTAATTGGGCTTGTTCCCTGCGAAGCTTGCAGGGCAGTCCATTGCGATCACTGTCTCACTGAGACCCGAAATACCCTGAGCATTGGTGACCTTCTGAAGCCTGGCAATCTTCTGACAAACATTCAATCTTTGTCTTTTGCACGTTTTCTGCTGTTAACTTTGATAGGTTCCTTTTTCCTCCTAGTTGTAACGGGAATGTTGGGTCCAAACTCATGGGGCTGGAAGCGGATCACCTTCATGTGTCTTTCGCTGTGCTCTCTCTACATTGCTTTGGTTGCGTCTGAACACTATCTCCAGGAGCACATCTGGGACCACCTCATCAAAAAGCACCTTTTCCGTGTTTTTCTCTGGAGCTTTGGCGCCCTGTTTATTGTGTATTGGGGGTTGGCTTTTTGGAACTTGGAGGCATTCATTCAGCAAAACTTGGTGTGGGTACTGGTTATAGGGGCGCTCATGGGACTCATTCCAGAGTCAGGCCCGCACCTGGTTTTTGTGATGATGTATGCCCAAGGACTCATACCCTTTTCCGTACTCTTTACCACGTCATTCGTACAGGACGGGCATGGCATGCTGCCGCTCTTGTCCTATAGCATTAAAGATTCCGTGCTCATCAAGATCTTCAATCTTATCTTTGGCCTTGCTGTAGGAGGAACTCTCTATGTTTTAGGGCTATAGCGGAACTAAAGAAAGGCCTCCAGCAAGCCTCCACGTTTAGCTTTTTTAAACTTTTCTATAAGGATTCACCGTAAGAACAGGAACCGGTGATTGCTTCACCACTCGTTCAGCAACACTGCCAAAGAGTATGTGTTCAAGACCTTTTCTCCCGTGAGTACCCATAATTACCAGATCAATGCCTTCGGACCGAACGTAATTCAAGGTCTCTTCGGCAGGGTCTCCCAACATCACCTTAGCCTTACAAGGGACATCTTTGAAGTACTCCTCCATGAATTCTTGCAGCTTTTTTTCCGCTCCTTCTATAACCTCAGTTTCAAACTTATTGACCGAAGGGTGAGGCACATAGATGCTGGTAAAGTGCTGTAGGATGCGAGCCACGAAAAGAAGATGAATTTCTGCATCGAACTTTTCTGCCATCTCAATCACGTAAGGTGCGATTTTAGGGGAGACCTCGGACAAATCCACAGGGAATAATATTTGTTTAAATGTTTGCATGGCAGACTCCTTTCTCAATAAAATCAATTAGGTGTTGCCAACAAAAATATGCAACCAGTGCGTCACTCATGGCACGATCCATACAGCAAAATCCTCGGCCTGGTTTAGTACCTTGCTTGTTACTCGACCCATTAGGAAATCTCTTACCTTAGAAACACCTCTACGTCCCATAACAATGGTACCGTATGCCCCTTCTCGAGCTTCTCTGATAATGTCCCCTGAACGGCTTGGGCTGTCCAGCATAGCCTCGCTCGAGATTCTTAAGGGGGTTATCCCCGCCTTCTCCAGACTTACCTGGTAGGAGCGAAACATGCGCGGGATATCACTCTTCACCTCTTCCCAAAATCCTTCTATCTCAACCTGACGCAGGGTGGGATCATTTAGGTAGCCAAATTTTCGCACTACATGAAAAAGGGTAATTTCTGCCTCGCTTGCAGCAGCTACTGTTCCCACATAATTTACCGCCTTGCGTGAATTCTCCGAGGCATCTACTGCCAGGAGCATCTTTTTTGTCCGGATGCCGCGCCCTATGACCCATACAGGAACGTCTTGAGTTTTCTCAACGATCTTATTGGATACGCTACCGAGAAAGGGCTCTCCCGGCCGGCTCAGCCCACCCCGTCCCACCACCACCGCTTTATACCCCCGCAGGGACTCTTCAATAATGTCGCGGGCAATACCAACTTTGCTTTCTTGCAAAATCACAGCTACATTGTTTTTCGGAACTCCGCCAGCAACCAAAATATCTAGGGCTTTATCAAGAAAACGTTGGGCCACCTTTTCGGCCTCCTTCTTCCACCCAATACGACGTTCCTGCATAATATCTTTGAAGAAATACTCTTTCCCCAGGTCCAATAGGGTCTCAGGTGCCGGGGGGATCACGTGCATGAGATTCATCTTTAGGTCTGCTGGTCCACAGTATTGAGCTGCATAGGCAACAGCATTAAGGGAATGTGGTGATCCGTCCACGGCAATCAAAAACTTTCTCTCCCTAGTGTTCAATGTGGTCTCCTTCAAGGCTTTTACTTCTCAAAATTTACCTTCCCCTCGTTCCTTTACCTCAAGGGCAAACCACTTTCGCAGGCAAAACACCTCAGCAATCCACCGTCTTTGCTTACGAGAAATGGCAACTATCATGCCACTAGACCCAAGTTAGCTTAAGCCTCTGATATTATGTAATTTATTGGCGAAGTTGAAATAGCTACCTGGAAGAATGTGGGGATTTTTCCGAAGTGATTGTCGTGTGGTGGGAATATTGAGTAATGATATTAATGAATTGAAAGCATTGCAAACCTGCAACTATCCCATCAAGCAGCAGATCCGCCTTCTAACCGCAAGGGACGCGGCAATGGTAAAGATCAGCTGCTTTATAGAAATGGCCAAATTGGACATCTTTTTTCCCATGTGGAAGACCGCTCCAAATAGTAGCCATAGTGCAACCCTGAAAGCTCACGGGGTTGTAACCCTGCCACTCTACGCCACTTCCTGATGGTCTTCTTTCTTCTCTTCGCAGGCCGCAACCTAGCTTTTTATCAGGGATTGCACGGAAACTCTCTATTCAGTGTCTCCTTTGAAGGGCTGGTAAGCTTGTTGCGATATTCAAAAACAAAAATTCGAACAAGACATTTCACTTTAGTGGCTCCTGCACGGAATGAGTGCTTCCCACATGGAGACTCTTTATTCCAGAAAACAATTTCTCCGCCAAACCTTGCGACAATGGTTTCACATTCTGGCGAAGAATATTGATCTGAAAGATTCGTCCTCCCTTCACCAAGAAACTCAGTGCTTTTTAGACTACCTCACCATTGCCTCTGACTTCTCACCCGAGCTTCTCCGCCAGGAGGCATTGCGATTGGGACTTGATCCGGACTCTGCGGGTTCGGAGCAACTGCTCCAGGCCGTATGCAAAGCTATGGAGGAACAGTACCAAACAAGGGGGAATGACGGCAGCAATCCTTCTTGCGTTGTTTGAGGGTGAGCCCGGCCATATCCACGGTCGCAGCCACGCCAGGGCGTGAATTCATAAATATCCGGGCCAGCCAATCGCTACCAGGAGGTCGCTCCAGCTGGTGACTGATGCCAGTTGGAGCAAGGTCCACATTGCAATCGCAGCACTTTTTTAAGGCACTGAACTGCTTAATCGGTGAAGGGTGGTCCTGTTCGGCCACCTGTTGTCAATAAGAGCATCCTATCCAAGATCTGGTGGATGAAGTGCACTTGCAGGCAGTGCAAAATAAATTAAGACAAATCAATCCCACCGTTCCCATACTAACCACCCAGCAGGGAGATATAAATCCTGCTTTGATCTATATTGTTGATCCCGAGGACGGGAAAGAGATTGCCGATCAAAAAGCATACGAGGGAGAAAGGCACCGGATTCATCATTCCCACGAGGAGTATGGACTTTCGACCTATAAAATCTCTTTTTCGGAGAGTCTGGATAAGAACAGGTTCCTGGAGGCAATAGAATCCCTCCCCCTTAATGTCTTTCGGATCAAGGGAGTCGCTGATTTCAATGACACCAACAAACCGCTGCTTTTTCAGTACGTTGGGGGTCGATTTGAATTGTCCGAGTTCAACAACCCAAATCTGACGGAGCGCTTCCTAATCTTTATAGGACAGGACCTGCAAAAGGAATTGATAGAATCTGCCTTCAGCGATCTTCTGCCCAGCAACAGGTGAACATCTCCGTAGCGGAGGGGAATGAGACACCAAAATGACCCCGATGCTCTGGGACATATGCGGTCCTCCAAAGAGTAGCCACTGTGCAACCTCAGGATCTCTGAGAGTAGTCATCTGGCTACTCTTTGGAGGACCGCGTATGTCCCAGAGCATCGGGGTCATTTTGGTGTCTCATTCCCCTCCGCTACGGAGATGTTCACCTGTTACTGGGCAGAA